>JBIICM010000027.1:0-19948 GCA_044238875.1 Flavobacteriales bacterium
GCATCTGTGAGTTTCGTAATCGGACTCAAGCGCATGAGTAATCCGAAAACGGCCCGAAACGGCAATCTGCTGGCCGCCGGAGGAATGACCATTGCCATTTTGGCGACCATTCTCCTGCACGATGGAGAGATACCGCCGCTTGTGTTTGGGCTTATTGCTCTGGCACTGCTTATTGGTTCATTGCTGGGCTGGGTTACAGCACGTAGAGTGGCCATGACCAAAATGCCTGAGCTTGTTTCGCTTTTCAATGGTATGGGTGGTGCCTGTGCAGCGCTTATTTCTTTGATTGAATATCCTCACCTTTCGCCTGGCCCGGGCATACTGATCAGCGTGCTCGCCGGCTTAATCATCGGTACCGTTTCTTTTTCGGGAAGCATGGTTGCCTTTGCCAAACTCAATGGCACGCTGGGCAAAGCCATCCGCATTCCTTACTACAACATCATCAACAGTATTATGATGGTGGCGATGGTTGTTTTATGCGCACTGATGCTGTGGGATCCTGAATTCGACAACCAGATTAATGTTTACATTTTGCTCGGTATGGCCGTGATCTACGGCATTTTGTTCGTTATCCCAATCGGTGGGGCCGACATGCCCGTGGTTATTTCGCTGCTGAATTCATTTACCGGACTGGCTGCTGCATTCGGAGGATTTCTCTATGGTAACAAGGCGATGCTCACCGGCGGTATTCTTGTAGGCTCTGCCGGAACGCTGCTCACCATTGTAATGTGCAAGGCCATGAACAGACCGCTGTCGAACGTGATTTTCGGTGCATTTGGCGGCGGAAGTTCTGCCGGTCCGGGTGTAGAAAACGCTAAGGGAAATATTAAGGATATCAGTGTGGGAGATCTTGCTGTTTTGATGAACTATTCGAAAAAGGTAATCATCGTACCCGGTTACGGGCTCGCTGTTGCTCAGGCGCAGCATGTGATTCATGAGATTGAAGAGTTACTCGAATCGCGCGGTGTGGAGGTAAAATATGCCATACATCCGGTGGCCGGCCGTATGCCAGGTCACATGAACGTTTTGCTGGCAGAATCAAATGTTGACTATGGTAAGTTGGTTGAGATGGAGGAGATCAATCCGGAGTTTCCGGGTACCAATGTGGTGCTGATTGTTGGGGCTAACGATGTGGTGAACCCGGCTGCCCGCAATGATCCATCCAGTCCGATTTATGGAATGCCGATACTCGATGTTGATCAGGCCGAACATGTGATTGTGAACAAAAGATCAATGAGTGCCGGTTACGCAGGCATTGACAATGCGCTCTTCTATGACCCGAAGACCAGCATGCTGTTTGGCGATGCCAAAAAAGTTTTGACAGAACTGGCTGCTGAGCTCAAATCGCTCTGACAGGGTTTTGGGCTGTTAATTGTTCAGATGGGAGCGTTATGCAATGACAATCATTTGCATAACATGTGAAATGATATAGCCTATTTCTTTTCATTTGTGCTAAAGGTTGCATGCTTTCTATGGAAACTTACCAACTGTTGTTATTTCTTTTGCTGGCCTTTGTAGCTGAGGTGCTGGGTACAGTTGGAGGTTTCGGATCTTCTTTATTTTTTGTTCCCATAGCCACTTTCTTTTTTGATTTCCAGACCGTATTAGGGATTACCGCATTCTCACACCTGAGCAGCAATATTTCAAAAATTTGGTATTTTCGGAAAGGCTTTGATCTGAAGCTGGTGATGCAGATCGGATTTCCGGCTGTGCTTTTTGTAATTGCCGGAGCCTCGCTAAGCAGCTATATTAAAGCAGAAATACTTGAAATAGCGCTCGCTGTTTTCCTGATTGTTACCAGTTTGTTTTTCTTATTGCTCAAACGATTCACGCCCCGTCCAACGGCTTTCAATGCCATAACAGGCGGTGTTTTATCGGGTTTCATCGCTGGTATTCTGGGTACCGGTGGCGCCATTCGGGGCCTCACGCTGATGGCCTTCGGCCTTGGAACTGAGCTCTTCATTGCTACGTCGGCCTTTATTGACCTGATGATAGATACAAGTCGCACTGTTGTATATGCGATGAATGGTTATATCAGGGCAGAGATTCTGCAGCCGGTAGCATTTTTAGTGGTCATCAGTTTCGCGGGAACCTATACCGGAAAAAAGATTTTACAGCACATTTCAGAGGAGCAGTTCAGGCGGATTGTTTTACTGCTCATCCTGCTTACAGGCCTGGTTACACTGTTTAAAATATTAGCCTGAAGATCAGGCCCGCGCTGCTTTTTCCTTTTCCTTTCTGAAAACATCCGCAATCAGCAGCGAAAGGTCGAAGAATAGAATCTTGCTGTGAGCATTGCGTTCTGTATGGTACACCGCATCATCAATATATGATGCGATCACGCCATAATTGCCGGAATGAAAAAACCTGCGAAACTTATCGATGAATGCATGTTCGGAGGGAGTAACATGCGAAAGACCGGCCTCATGGTTCATCAACATGGTTTGCCTGATGATGTAAAGCGCATAGGCAAAGAAACTTTTCTGCCATTCGCGGCTTTCCTTCGCAAACAGATCGGTGATTCTGAGCAGCTCGGGAATCATAAAACCATAACACGACTGCATCCAGGTTCTGAATAGATCAAGCTGGGCTTCGGCTTCATCGCCGTGCTGTAACAACCATCTACCCTGCACCACATTGCCTTCTGTAATCTCGGCCGCCAGCCTGCAGCGCGCCTCGTCTAAGCCTGTAATACGGTGCAGCACCAATGATGCTTCATTTACTGAAAGCCTGTTGATCTTTACCAGTTGTGTTCTTGAAAGAATTGTTTTTAATAAACCGTCATAATCCTGCGTAACGAGTATAATCAGCGTCTTTTCAGGTGGCTCCTCGATGGTTTTCAGCAGGCGGTTTGCTCCTTCCTGACGCATTTTTTCCGGCAGCCACATCAACAGAAAACGATATTCAGATTCAACCGGAGTGAATGTAAGCGACTTAATCAGTTCATGCGCCTCAAAGGCTGATATGAAGGGTTGCTTATTTCCGATGTCAAGTTTATTGACCCAGTCATCAAGACCCAGCCAGGGGTTCGAAATAAAAGCTTCCCGCCAGGCTGATAAAAAAGGTTTTGTATGAAGCGAATCTGTGCTCCCCTCCTGATTAACCGGTAGTGAAAAATGTAAATCAGGATGAATCAGCTTCTTCATTTTCAGGCATGAAGGACAAATTCCGCAGCTATCTTCCGAAGTGCGTTGCGTGCATGCGATGAACTGTGCAAAGGCAATGGCCAGCGGAAGCGCGCCCGCCCCTTCCGGACCAGAAAATAACTGAGCATGAGAAATTCTGCCCTCCGTAACATTCTTCACCAGATTTTGCTTCAGCGACTGGTGGCCCGGTATATCAGCAAATTGCATAATGCGAAGATAGCCTTAATTCACTCACGGGTTACAGTAATCACAGTACATGGGATCTTCGACCTGTTTACCGAGCGGAAACATTTGCTCCTGTAACCCTTTGCAAAGATTACAACGGCGAATGGCCTTCAGGGGTGAACAGCCCGGCATACCACACGATGAACAGGGAAGTCCGGGTTGAAAACTTTCAACCGTAAATCCGGGAGCGGCACAAAACGGACAAACAGACGCGATGTTATCAATCAGATTTCTGGTGGCCATACTGATCACCTCCATCCGAAATGGATTCATAAAAGCCCGCATATCTGTTTCAACAGTCACCACACCCTCCTCTTTCATCAGTTCGTAAAATGCAGAAATCAGCTCCCTTTCAGATTGAATACCCTTGCGTATGTGACCTTTTTTGTTCCGAATTATTAAGCCATGTTGAGGGAAACCGGCAAGTCGGGCAAAATCAAGCAAGGCCTTTTCACCGTCAACCTCCCGACTGTTGAAATTTGTTTTTGTGCTGATGGAGCGCCCGATGATCTCGTGGTTATTTCTGGCATCAAGCAGCAGCACAATTTCCTCATCAACGGGAAGAAATGGGACAGAAGGGTGCGGGCCGAATGAACCTTCACTGGCAACCGCCAGATCAGCACCGCTGAGCTCTATTGCTTTCAGTGCCTTCTTCCGGGCTGTATCCAGCGGACTATGCAGTCGTGGTATTTCCTGGGTAAATGTTCCGAACTGATCCGTATCAAGCCCCGGCTGAACAAAAGGAATAACAGAAAGGGCCTCTGCAAGCAGAGGCCCCATCACTTCATCTTTCCCATGCATGGTGGCGATTGCCAGTCTCCGCCCCCTGAACCGGTTACTCATTATGAAATCTGAATGGTGGCTTCAAGAGAAACTGGCTCTTCAAGCCTTTCCATGAGCTTTCCGGCTTCATAAAGATCACGCTGCAATTCATGGATCCTTTTCTCACGCATCTTCAGATCTTCCTCCAGCATATCGGCCGAGATGCGGCTTTCATGAAATCTGATTTTCACATGAATCAGCTGGGTAAGTAAATCAAGCGCATCGCGTTTCGAATAAGATCCGCGCAACAAGTCGATCTTATGCATCTTTTCAATGAGTTTATTGCCCCTGACCGAGTGAGTACGAGGGCTTACCTTCAAAATCATAAAGATTCTCGGTTTTCACGGTATCAATATCGTGACCTGCAGCGCTGGTAAGAACCTGTAAAATGTGCTGATGGGTGATGGTTGACCCATTTTTACCTTTAAAGCGACATCTCCAGTGATCGGTGCAGAAGGTTTCTTCAAAACCCTCTGGCCACACCTTAATACCACGGTTGGTAATCATGCTCAGCTCAAGTTCATCAGAAGCAATCTGTTTAACTTTTTCACCCAGTTCAGCCGGATTGGTACCTCGCCAATGAACAAATACATCAACACCTTTGAGCTCTTTTTTAAGAGGAGCTTTACGTTCGTATGGTTTCAGTTCGACACGCTTCTCGCTTGAAAAGTTAACCGGCTTGAGGCGCTCCGGGCTTTTACCCAGATTGGCAATCACCGCATCTGCAAATTCACTGGTTCCAACTTTTTTCGTGCTTTTGCCTTCCTGATAAATATCGTAGGTATGAATACCATCTTCAATGGTTTTAAGCCAGGCATTCTGAATGCGGGTAGCCACATCAGCCTGACCAATATGGTTCAGCATCATTACCGCGCCCTGCAATAATCCGGATGGATTTGCCAGATTTTGTCCGGCTCTGCGCGGAGCTGATCCATGAATCGCCTCAAACATCGCGCATGTCTGCCCGATATTGGCTGATCCTGCAAGACCTACCGAGCCTGCAATCTGAGCTGCTACATCTGAAAGGATATCTCCATAAAGATTGGGCATTACAATCACATCAAATGCTTCGGGACTATCAGCCAGCTTGGCTGCACCGATATCCACAATCCAATGCTCATTTTCAAGTTCGGGATACTCAGCTGCAATTTCATCAAACACCTTATGGAACAAACCGTCAGTCTGTTTCATGATGTTGTCTTTGGTAAAGCAGGTTACCTTTTTGCGGCCATAGTTTCTCGCATATTCAAACGCATAGCGGATGATTTTTTCACAACCCGGCCTGCTGATCAGCTTCAGGCATTGCACCACCTCATCGGTTTGCTGGTGTTCAATTCCGGCATATAAATCCTCCTCATTTTCTCTGATAATTACTACATCCATATGAGGGTGAAGCGTGTCAACATAAGGATGCAGACTGATACACGGGCGCACGTTAGAAAACAATCCCAACATTTTACGGGTAGTTACATTCAAACTTTTGTAACCTCCCCCCTGCGGCGTGGTGATGGGGGCTTTCAGAAACACCTTATTGCGGCGGATGATATCCCAGGATTCCTTTGAAATGCCTGATGAATTGCCACTTAAATAAACCTTTTCGCCCACCTCAATTTCATCTATTTCAAACCGGGCGCCGGCGCCCAAGAGAATCTTTACAGTGGCATCCATAATTTCGGGCCCGATACCGTCGCCCCGTGCAATGGTTATTCTTGTCATATCGTTTTTTTGGCAAAATTGAACAAGCCTTTTCATATATTATTATTTATATTTGTAATAATAATTATAAGTTTTTCTTATGAATTACACCTTGCACCAACTGCAGGTTTTTTTAAAAATTGCCGAAACAGGCAGTGTAACCAAAGCTGCCGAAGCACTGCATCTGACCCAGCCGGCTGTCTCCATGCAGCTGAAAAACCTTCAGGAGCAATTTGAAATTCCGTTGACCGAAGTAATTGGGCGTAAGATTCATATTACCGGCTTTGGCAGGGAGATTGCCCGGGCCGCTGACAAGATTATCAGGGAGGTTCACCGGATCAATTATCAGGTGCTGGCCCACAAGGGTTTGCTTACCGGAGAGCTGCGCATTTCGGTTGTTTCAACCGGAATATATGTGATACCGTTTTTTCTGAGCAGTTTTCTGAAATTGAATCCCGGCATTGAGCTCCGTATTGATGTAACCAATAAACAAAAGGTTATCAGCAGCCTTGAAAAAAATGATGTTGACTTTGCGCTGGTCTCCATTTTACCGGAGAAACCCCGCACTCAATCTATCAGTTTACTTGATAATAATCTCTTTCTGGTAGGCCAGGGAAACAGACCTCCACTGAAACTGAAACCCGGATCTGACGCCCTGAAAGATATTCCCATGATTTTCAGGGAGGAAGGATCGGGAACAAGGCTGTTGATGGAAACATTTCTGCGCAAACAAAACCTGAAAGCCGGCCGATTTATCGAACTGGGATCCAACGAAGCGGTGAAACAGGCCGTAATTGCCGGCCTGGGCTATTCTGTTATGCCACTGATTGGTATCAGGCATGAGTTATCTTCGGGCGATCTGCAAATTGTTCCGGTAAAAGGATTACCCATAAAAAGTTCCTGGCGCCTGGTATGGCTGCAGGGCAAGCAGTTTTCACCCCAGGCATCCGAATTTTTAAAGCATATCGAGGAAAATAAATCAAAAATTCTGGAAAGGTGGTTTTAATGTTTTCAACAGCTAAAGCTTTTTGATAAGATAGTTTCTTTTAACCATTAGCAATGTTAAATATTCACTTGTACTAAACAGCCTTTCAATTTATACGTATTAGCAGTCTCATTGATTTTTTTGCGAATTTCGTCCCCTGATTCATTTTTTATGCTGCATATTGAAACGGCTTCTTTCTCAGGAAAAAAGGTATTGATAAGGGTTGACTTTAATGTTCCGCTCAACGATCATTTTGAGGTAACTGACGATACGCGGATCCGTGCTACCATTCCGACCATCAGAAAGGTGATCGCCGGAGGTGGTTCAGTAATTCTGATGTCTCATTTGGGCAGACCAAAGGGCGGCCCTGAGGCGAAATATTCTTTGAAGCATATAATACCGGCTTTGGAGGCGCTTTGCGGCAAACCTGTTTTGTTTGCAGGTGACTGTATCGGGGAGGTGGCTGAGCATGCCGCAGCTCAGCTGAAACCCGGAGACATCCTGCTGCTTGAGAACCTGCGCTTTCATCCGGAAGAAGAAAAAGGTGATTCCGGATTTGCTCACAAGCTGGCATCGCTCGCCGATATTTATATCAATGATGCATTTGGAACCGCTCACCGCGCGCATGCCTCCACGGCGGTGATTGCTCAGTTTTTTCCCGAACAGAAGCTTTTCGGATATGTTATGCAGGGCGAAATTGAAGCCATTGACCGGGTTTTATTAAAAGCTGAACGGCCATTTACCGCTATAATGGGCGGCGCCAAGGTAAGCAGTAAAATTTCGATCATCGAAAATATGCTGGGCAAGGTTGATCATTTGATCATTGGCGGTGGTATGATGTTTACTTTTATCAAGGCATTGGGCGGAAAAACAGGATCCTCGCTGGTCGAAGAAGACAGGCTTGATCTGGCGCGCAACCTCATCAGAATGGCAGAAGAAAAAGGTGTGCAGTTGCATATTCCTACAGATACCATTATTGCCGATAGTTTCTCTAACGATGCCAAAACGCAAACCTGTAAGGCCGGAGAAATTCCGGATGGCTGGATGGGTCTTGATATTGGCCCTGAAACAGTTAGTAAATTCGCTGAAATTATACATGTTTCACGCACCCTGCTTTGGAATGGTCCAATGGGCGTTTTTGAAATGGAAAAGTTTTCCGTAGGCACCAAAAAACTGTCGGAGGCCATTGTAAAGGCCACAGCATCAGGCGCCTACTCACTGGTAGGCGGAGGCGATTCAGTGGCAGCGGTGAACCAGTTCGGAATTGCTCAGGATGTATCTTATGTGAGCACAGGCGGTGGGGCATTGCTTGAATACATGGAAGGCATTGATCTGCCAGGCGTAAAGGCCATCAGGGGCTAATTTGAAGGCCTGAAAAGGCCCATTCCCAAGGACAACTCACCCGTAAAAGAACCCGGAGGCCATTGCTGACGCTGATAAGTGTAACGGGTAAGTATGCCGGCTTTCAGCTGAGGTCCGGCCTGAATCATCAACTGATTTCTGATTTCCGCTTCCGGAGCAGGCTGGCCAATATTCCAAAACGCAAAGGTAGCGTGCTCCCAGCTGAGCACCTTGAATAAGGTGCGCGTGATGTTCAGCTGCACCTTCAGGCCGCCTTCCAGGCTAACCGAACGTTCATTTGCCTCATCCGGCATAAACCTGCGCTGCCGCCAGGTAACCTTGCAACCTGCCAGTCCAAGGTCAAACTTCAACCCTGATCTGCCGCTGATCATGATGCCAATTGAGGGGTAAAAAAGAACCTGCCCTAACGGACCATTCACCCTGATGTGCTTCGGTTGCCCTGCTGAATCAGTCTTTACCTCATAAACAGGGCATTTAATGGTTTGCAAAACAATGCATGCCTGAGGCTGCACCATTTTATCAGGCCTGTTTGCAGAAGCCTCCGCACCCAGTCGGAGCAGATCCCTCTTCACCGATACTTTTGTTCCTTTTGAATACTCAATGTTGGTTTCGTCAAAGACAGATAATTCAGCCTGATAGCGATTTGTCTGCCTTCTGATATTTGCTTTATAAAGTGACTGAACACTGAATTTACAGCCCTGCTGATTTTTCGCACCTGCAACCATAAGGTTCCATTCTCTGACACTGTTTTTGGGCTTGTTATCAGACTTCGGCCGCTCAACCTCTTCATGGAGGCAATAAAAAGACCGATCAACCGAACATGGATCATGCTGCCCGCTGAGCGGGATAGTCAGCAAAATCATACTGAATGAAATCATCTTGCGCATGCAGATCAGCGGCCTTCAGTTTTCATAATGCTATCTTTTTGGTTAAATAACGATGAATTAAATTTTTCTATGCTAATATCTTCGCGTAAATCCTGATTAATCTTGTAAAAAACAATTTCGAGGTCAGGCCTGTCACGCATAATTTTCTCAATATCCTTAAAAAAATTACGGTGATTGGCATTTCCTGAGAAGGTGTTCCAGTAATAAACTATGGTTAAATCTCCGCCTTCAGGAAGAGATTCCGGGTACTGACCGCTTAATGTTTGCCAGCGATTGTATTCATTTTCAAAAGTATGGCTGCTATCGAGCAGCAAACTTTGCTCACGTTTGTAATTCAATACATAAGACCAAATATTCCCGAGACATTTCTTGTTCTCTTTATCAACATCATATTGGATAGAAATTCCGTTGCTGTCAAATAAAAAAGCTCTGTTTACGCTATTTTTAAGTGAAGAAAACAAAAACTCTGGCCTTAACAGGTAAACATTTATGCTGTCAATATTTTTCCTGTGCATGAACTGTCGGATGCTAACAGCATCCTGCGCCGAAATCGGCTTGATGTCCTGGTAATAATAAATAAACCGGGCGCAGGAAACACATTGAAAAACGAGCAAAAAACCGAGTATCTTTTTCATGGTAAAGCGGGGAGCTGAACACTCCCCGCAGATTATTTATTTCGTTGCTTGAACAGCTATATTAGCGGTATAAGTACCATCTGCGTTTTTAATTGCACGGTAAATGCCAGGCCTAATTGATATTCTTGTGCAACCGAGGTAGGAGGCCAATAGGTTGTCAACATCACGAGCGCTTTCAATCACAAAATCATTGGCAACCTCGCCTCCTTCAGGAGAAAAATTAACAGCCATTAAATCATTTGACCTAAGCACAAAACAAACCTTAATTGTTCCACGCCTGCGAGGCTGGGTTTCTGCTATGGCAATTTCCACATCAAGGGTGGTGCATGAGAATGAAAACCCCCTGCAACCTTTTGATTTAATGCCGAGTTCTCCGCCAATGAAGGCACAAACAGAAGCAGAAATGGCAGGTTCAGTTTCAACCTTTTCCTTGTCGGGCAGGTTTGCTTTTAAAAAATTCCCAAAAACAAGGGAGAACAAAATTGATAATTGAAAAATTTTCATAATTAAGCGATTAAATTGATTTATGATTGTTTAAATGATAACTGCCGTTTCAATAATGTGAGGCGAACGGTTGCTGCCGGTATTGCGAAAATCTCCCGAAATACAAAATACCCTTTGTTTATGAGCTCATGGCAAATCTGTTTTTGAATGACATCACAAAACTAACACCAACCGCCAAAGTGTCTTTTGCATGGCGTGCAAAACTTTTGCGCAATACACAAGATTGGTGAATCAATGATTTTCTTAATTTGCCTTCAATTATTAATTAACAGAGATTATGAAAATAAATGAAAAAATTCGGCAGGTACGTGTCCTTCGCAATTTTTCGCAGGAGTTTATGGCTGGAGAACTCCACATAGACACGTCAAGCTATTGCCGTTTAGAAAAAGGTGTTTCACCCATAACACTTGAACGACTAAATGAAATTGCATGTATCCTCCGGGTCAGCCCCAGGGATCTGATGGATGCAAAAAAGAGTCTGCTCGACAGCGACAAACCGGATCAGCCATTAAGCAGCATAATCCGTCAGCTTGAAGAAGAAGTGAAACTGCTGCGTGAGGAAGTTGACAGGTTCAGAAGTTTATCGGGAAACTCCGGAGCTGGCTTGCATAGCAGGTAGCATTTCGTTTACCTTTGGTGCATGCTAAGCAGGAAATTTCTGGGTATCATCCCGGCGCGATATGCCAGTAGCCGCTTTCCGGGCAAACCGCTGGCCGACATACTTGGAAAAACCATGATCCGAAGGGTGTATGAGCAAGCCGCTCAATGCAGGTCTCTGGCCAGGGTGGTGGTAGCTACCGACGACGAGCAAATAGCCGCTGAGGTGGAAGGTTTTGGCGGAGAAGTGGTTATGACGGCTGCCAATCACCCCAGCGGTACCGACCGTTGTGCAGAGGTTGTGCGCATTTTAAGGCCTGAACCTGATGATGTGGTGATTAACATTCAGGGTGATGAGCCTTTTATTGATCCCGAACAGATAGACCTCTTATGTGCCAGTTTTCATCAGCCGGATGTTGAGCTGGCAACCCTAATTCGTGCCTTTTCTTCAGGAAATGATGTGCTTAACCCCAATAATATTAAAGTGGTAATTGACAAGAACGGTTACGCACTCTATTTCAGCCGCCTGCCCATTCCCTTTGAACGGGATGCCCGGCAAGGTATGCTGCCGGATGTTTCTGCCCATTACCAGCATATCGGACTGTATGGCTACAAAGCAGCTACCTTGCTTGAAATAGCAGCGTTACCTCCCTCACGACTTGAGACCACTGAAAAGCTTGAGCAGTTGCGCTGGCTTGAAAATGGTTATCGGTTAATGACTTCACTCAGTGAGCATGAAAGCTGGAGCGTTGATGCACCAGAAGACTTAAAAAAAATCTATGCCCGTTTCTCCTGACAACAGAAACCTGCTATATTTGAAGAAATGAATACTCCGGAGTTCAACAACCGTAAAACGCTGCTTGCCAGCGAAATACAAACTTTGCTCTGGCTTCATGACTGCGTTATCATTCCTGGTTTTGGCGGTTTAATCGGAAATTATCATCCAGCCCAATCGCATCCGGTAAGTCATGAATTTCAACCACCATCTAAACAGATTGCATTTAATAAGCACCTTCATCGTGATGATGGTTTGCTTGTACGAAATATAGCAACCAGACTCTCACTTGACTTTAGTCAAGCCAGAAGCTGGGTTGAACAAACAGCAAATGCGCTTCAGCAGCGGCTGATGGCCGGAGAAAGAGAGGCGTTACAGAAAATCGGTGAATTCCGAATGGATGTTGAAAGGAATATTGTTTTTTACCCGGAAACACACCAGCAATATTTACCCATGGCCTACGGGCTTTATGCATTCAGGGCCACCCCTGTTCAAAGAACACAAAGAATAATGCCCGATCCGGTGGTCAGGCCCCTTCCCCAGCCCGGGCAGCCTATTAAGCGCAAAACGCTGCGCAAAACGTTGCTAAAGTTGAGTCCCTTGCTGCTGCTGGCCATAATTCCCTTGTTGACCAAACTAAGTCCGGAGGATCCTAACAAAGCCGATCTTAAGATAAATCCGTTTGCCGCTCAAATTCAGGCCATTACAATTACACCTGAACCAGTAAAGGTTCAACCCATTTTGCGTAAGGCGCTGCTTGAGGAAAATGCAAGCTTCAGCGCTGCCTCCGCCAAAATTTTTATTGTTGCCGGATGTTATTCAAACGGGGAAACCGCGCTTGGACGCGCTGAATACCTGAAAAGCAAAGGTTTTGAAGCTGCTATTCTGGATATTACACCTGCCGGACTTTACCGTGTTATTTACAGTGCCCATGATGATATTGTTGAGGCCAAAACGGAGATGGAAAAAATCAGAAGCGGGCTCAATGAAGATGCGTGGCTGCTGATTCGCTGATTGCATGAAAATCATTCTGTTTATATTTTCGATACTGCCTTTTTTAGCTGCGGCTCAAAAAGTTACGACTAAAAAATCTCCCAATAATCAGTTCAGCATTCAGGAATCAGTTTACAAAGCAGCTGTTTCCCGTCAGGATTTCGAAGTGGCTACTTCTGCCCTTTATTACATGCTGGAACTTGAACCCGGCCTCACCGACCTTAAAGATTCTCTTTGTATCACGTATTTCAAACGAAGGTTGTTTTTTCAATCAAATTTGCTGGCGGAAGAGATACTGAGGATCAATCCAGATAACGTTCAGGCACTCGAAATTGCTGCCATGTCGCAGGAAGAACTGGCCGATTATCTTGAAGCATTGAACAGATTTGAGTTTTTGTACACCAAGAAAAAGGAGCTGTATATCCTTTATAAGATTGCCTCCCTGCAATATTACCTGAAGCGAATAGGTGAATGTGAATCTAACATCAGCCGCATCATTGCTGATCCCAAAAGCAGACAACAAACAGTATCCATCACATCCAGCGGAAAAACGCCTGTAAAGCAACTGGTGCCGGTTGCTGCAGCCGCTTACAACATCAGCGGCGTTATACTACTCGAGATGAATAAGCGTGATGAAGCCCGCGCTCAGTTTGAGAAATCACTTGAAATCATGCCCGATTTCCAGATGGCAAAGAACAATTTGAATTACCTGACCGAAATTAAGAATCAGGGAAACTAGATATTCTGCCTGTTTGCAATCAGGTAAAGTACAGCCATCCGCACGGCTACGCCATTTTCAACCTGTTCAAGAATGATGGAGTGCTGGCTGTCGGCTACCTCAGATGTAATTTCCACGCCTCTGTTGACAGGGCCGGGATGCATGATAATCAGTTCTTTGCTGAGGCTATTAAGCAGCTGCTGATCAAGACCATACAACATGGTGTATTCACGCAGTGAGGGAAAATAGCGGATATCCTGCCGCTCAAGCTGAATGCGCAACATGTTGGCGACATCACACCATTCCAATGCTTTTCTCAGATCAGTTTCGACTTTCACCTGCAGTGCGCCGATATATTTCGGTATCAGCGTAGGCGGGCCGCACACCATTACCTCAGCTCCCAGTTTCTGCAAACAGAAAATATTGCTCAGTGCAACCCTTGAGTGCAGAATATCGCCAACAATCAGCACCTTTTTACCGGCCACCTCCCCTAACCTGCGACGTATTGAAAAAGCATCAAGCAAAGCCTGGGTGGGATGTTCATGAGCCCCATCGCCGGCATTGATGATTCGGGCGTTCACCTTTTGGGCAAGAAAATGGGCCGCACCCGGTTTAGGATGCCGCATCACTACCATGTCTACCTTCATGGCCAGGATATTATTAACGGTATCGGTGAGCGTTTCTCCTTTACTCACTGAAGATGAAGATGCTGTAAAATTCAACACATCGGCCGAAAGGCGTTTTTCAGCAAGCTCAAACGAAAGCCGGGTTCTTGTTGAGTTTTCAAAAAAGAGATTTACAATAGTTATATCGCGCAGGGTAGGTACCTTTTTTATCGGCCTATTGATTACATCAAGAAAGGTATCAGCTGTATGCAAAATCAGATCGATATCGTCCCTGCTCAGATATTTAATGCCCAGCAGATGTTTAACGCCTATCATTCGTCGCGTGTTAAGGTTACATCTGCGGTTAATAAATCATCAGACCACTGCACGATAACTTTCTCAGAAAAAAGCGCATCTACAGTAAATCCAACATAGTCGGGCTGCACAGGAACATGGCGGCTAAAACGTCTGTCAACAAGTACCAGCAGTTCTACCCGCGACGGGCGGCCAAACTGCTGCATGGCATCCATGGCGGCCCTCACCGAACGGCCGGTAAAAAGAACATCATCAACCAGCACCACTTTGCGGTTTTCAATAGAACAATCAAGATTTGTTGAGCTGGGTACAAGCGACCTGAGGCGGAAATCATCGCGAAAAAAGGTGGTATCTAATTCACCATACGCCGGCTCATACCCGGTGAGGTTTTTCAGTTCATCCCTGATACGCCTTGATAAAAAAACGCCCCTGGGCTGCAACCCAATTACCACTGAATTCAAGAAATCATCGTGGTTTTCAATCAGCTGAAAACAAAGCCTCCGTATGGTGATACTGAATCTCGAATGGTCCAGAATTAAACGTGGAGGCATCAGCTGGTTTCCGGCAAAGATAATAATTATAACCGGATTAAACTTCGCGCCTTTGTGGTGTGCTCCTGATGAACCAAAACATTCCGCCCACCAATAAAAACAGGGCGATCGAACATTCGGCAGTGGTACCGAGATCGTCGGGAGAAAATTTTATCAGACCCTTATTGAATAACCATGATGCAATTACAGCCATGGCATTGTTTGCGAAGTGTGCAGCTGCCGGAATCCATGTATTACCGGAGAAATAAAACAAATAACCCAGAAATCCGCCAATCAGAAACCGCGGAATAAAGCCAAAGAACTGAAAGTGAATAAAACTGAAAAGAAAGGCTGTAAGCCATATTCCAACATGATGATTCCTGAACATACCGCTGAGCAGCGGCTGAAGCGTAGAGCGAAATAAAAGTTCTTCACCGATGGCAGGTAAAAAAGCCATGATAAAAAGCATCATCAGCAAATCACCTGTGCTGGTTATCTTAAGAAACGCTTCTGTAATGGCACCTGCGGTTGATTCCATCTCACGCAACATTTTTTGAAGCCATTCAAGGTCGGCCGGAAAACCAATGTTGCTATTGAAGCTGGCTGTTGCATTTATTATAGGAACCTGCACCAGCATAAGCAACATGGCACCCAGTAAAAGACGCAACGGGGGAGTCTGATTTAATTTTAATGCCTGAAAAGGTTTTTCTCCGCGCAACAACATAAAAATAAAGGGAGGTAATATAAACAGCGCGAGACCGGAAACCACCTGACTGAATTTCAGATAATTAATTGCAGAAGGCTTGTCAAGATTGTTGCTCAGGGCAATCAGGTCATCCAGCTGCAGGCCAAACCAGGGGGCACACAGGGCTGTTAGCATTGAAACTAACGATAAACAAATAATAGAAATGATGAGCAAGGCGAAAAACTGCCTCAGCGGATTCAGGTTTTGTAGAATTGGAACCAATACTGCCATTCTTATGCGGGTAAATATTGTTTCTGTAAAAAGCAAATATGAAACAAATTAACAAAAAAAATCATTTCAGGTGTTGGAGGTAAATGTAGCCCCCCTGCCTGCCTAAAGCATTCAGGCAGGCTGCCCCCTTCAACAAAGGGGAGTTGCAACCAAAATTGCGTTGAATGAGGCATTGTTCTGTTTGGCTTTGCACTGGTGTTGACTGATGCCGAATGGCTATTCGGCGCTGCTAAATACGTTCGATTTCCTCTCTCGTTAATCCGGTATATTTTACAATTTTTTCAATTGGCTCTCCTTCTGCTTTCATAAACCTCGCCATTTCGATTTTACCTTCCAGCTTTCCTTCGATCTTTCCTTCAAGCTTTCCTTCGATCTTTCCCTCGATCTTTCCCTCGATCTTTCCTTCGATCTTTCCGTCATCGAAGGCCGTATCAATCACACTTTTCAAATCACGGTATATCTTTAAACTGTTCTCATAACTGTTCAGATCTGCCTGACCGAACTTTGCCAGTTCTGCTTTTTCGAACGCTTTGGTGAATATCTCGTCAGAAAAGATGGATGGAATTGATTGGAAATCTTCAAGATTTTTAATGAAGAACAACCATTTGTCTAACCTTGTGTTTAAATGGCTCTCAGCTTTATTAAAATTTGGCATTTCCAAATAGATATAGGTCAGTTTTTCGTAAAAGGTCTTGCCATTTTGGTTCTTTAATTTAATCGTATGCACCACTTCGCTCTTCTCAGGCTCCTGCTCGTAGTCATCAAATGTGAAATCCAATACGCCAATACAATAAACAGACTTTAAATTATAATTCCATTCGCCCCGTTCAGCTTGCTCTCTGATCGGAAAGGTGGAGTAATAAATCGTTCTTTCTTTGAAAAAATTTTGTTTGGCCTTTTGAAGCTCAACTATAAATTTTTCCCCCTTATCATTTTCACAATAAATATCATAAATCGCTTTACGGTCTATATCCGTTTGTCCAAGTTGTTCATTATTCTTAAAACTTAAGTCAATAATTTTATCATTTTGCGGCAATAAAGCATTCAGGAAATCCATCAGCATTGGTTTGCTTGCTTCCTCTCCAAAAATCTTCTTAAAACCGAAGTCAGTAAAGGGATTTACATATTTAGCTTTCATGTGCTGATTTGCCCGTTTTTAATAAAAAACAAATTTAGGAATATTTACCTTCGCCTACAATAATGTCAGGGCTTCGCCCTTTACTAAGCCCTAACCACTTACCGTTGGATGCGGCATAGTTCTGTGCGGCATTTCGTTGGAGTTGAATCCTACTATCTCTTAACCCGTCTCTTAATTTACAACGCTCACTTTTTTGTAGTTGAATTTTATATCGTAATATTGCAATATTATTTTAAACATGGGAGCCTCCAAAACCGATCACTTCAGCCAGCATCATAATCAAATGGCCAGCCTGCTCAAAGCCCTTGGGCATCCGGCAAGGGTTGCCATCATCGAATACCTGCTCGGCACAGAAGGCTGCATTTGCGGTGATATTGTAAACGAATTGCCACTTTCACAACCAACCGTTTCACAACACCTGCGCGAACTTAAAAACGCAGGCCTCATCAAAGGCACCGTCGAAGGCAATGCCATTTGCTATTGCATTAATGAACAGGCCATCGAAACAATGCAACAATACTTCACCGGCATTGCATCCGGCCTGCAAATGAAAAAGACCGACTGCTGTTAAATCGTCCTTTATCAATACAAACAACCATGAAACTCTCTCAATTCAAGAAAAGTCTGGAAGAAAGATCAATCCTACAGTTCAGGCTGCCTGACGGACAATCCGTCCCCGACCATTTCCATATCACCGAAGTTGGACTTACCACGAAACATTTCATTGATTGCGGCGGAAAAGTGAGGGTTGAAAAAACCGTCAACTTCCAGCTATGGGTGGCTAATGATACAGATCACAGACTCACGGCCGACAAGCTCGGACAGATTATCGAAAAAGCTATGCCACTGTTCAGGGATGAAGATCCCGAGGTTGAGTTCGAATACCAGCAGCAATCCATCACCCGGTATGGGCTTTCGCTTGCCGGGGAGTTTTTTCGGCTTAAACCGCTCCTGACCAATTGCCTGGCTGATGACCATTGTGGCATACCGCAGGAAAAAATGCCCCTTCGGCTTGCAGATCTCGGCTCAATGAATACGCCCTGTTGTTCAACCGGTCAATGCTGATTTTATTATGAAATGGTTTATCCGCTACAAACGACCGATCATCATCACCATCTCTGTGATCGCGCTGCAACTTATCTTTGGTTTCGACCCTAAGTTTTTCATCATCAATATCATCTGGTTGCTGGTATGAACAACCCTAAAAAGATACTGGTGCTTTGCACCGGAAACAGCTGCAGAAGCCAGATCGCAGAAGCTTATCTGCGCCATTTTTCAGGCCAGCGCGCCCAGGTTTACAGTGCCGGGGTAGAAACACATGGTGTTAATCCGCGCGCCGTTGCAACCCTGCTCGAAGATGGTATTGATATTTCAAGCCATACATCCAATCATGTTGATGAATACAGGGATATTGACTTTGACATGGTAATCACCGTCTGTGACAACGCCCTTGAACGCTGTCCGTATTTCCCGACAAAAGCCAGAAAATTTCACCACAATTTCAGTGATCCCGCAAAAGCCAAGGGTACCGAAGAAGAAATCAGCGCTGAATTCAGGCGGGTGCGCAACGAGATTAAAGACTATTGCAAAAGGTTCACAGAAGAGCATCTCAGCTGACATCTAAATTACCGCTTCTTGCTTACCTTTGACAAAAACACCCCGCGGTATTATGGCTAAAAAAGGAAGTAAGAAAGACAAAGCAGGAAAAAAATATTTGCTTGATGACATTTTGCAATTCTTTGCCAAAAGCGGAGGTAAATTATTCAATTATAAACAGGTATGCACCGCACTTGACATTACCGATTCGCACACCCGGCTGCAGGTGATGGAGGTGCTTGAAACGCTGGAACGGAACGGACAGCTTTCTGAACCGGAACCAGGCAGGTTCAGGTATGTGCATACCGGCAGCAGCGTGATTGCAGGCCGTGTTGATATGACAGCTACCGGCGCAGGCTACATACTCTCAGAAGATATTCCGGAGGAGGTGTACATCAGTTCGGCCAACATGAACACAGCCCTTCATGGCGACCTGGTTCGGGTGCAGCTGTTTGCCCGCAGAAAAGGAAGAAAACCGGATGGCGAAGTTATCGAAGTTATCGAACGTAACCGGACTGCCTTTGTGGGCATTGTTCAGCTCAGTAAAAAATTTGCTTTTGTGGTGCCCGACAACAATAAGATGCCGATTGACATATTTGTCGCTCTGAACGATCTCAACGGAGCGCGTGACGGCGATAAGGTACAGGTGCGCATCGTTGACTGGCCACCACATGCCAAAAATCCGTTTGGTGAGGTAACAACTGTACTCGGGCGGCCCGGCGACAACCAGGTGGAAATGCACGCTATCATGCTTGATTTCAACCTGCCCTTTGAGTTTCCGCAGGAAGTGATAGATGCAGCCAATGCGATCCCCATGGAAATTCCGGAGGCTGAGCTGAAAAAACGCAAAGACTTCAGGCAGGTTACAACTTTCACCATTGACCCCGTTGATGCCAAGGATTTCGACGACGCCCTGTCACTGCGCAAACTGCCGAATGGCAACTGGGAAATAGGGGTGCATATTGCTGATGTTTCCCATTATGTAGAGCCGGGTAGCCTGCTCGACCGCGAAGCCTTTCGCAGGGCTACCTCAGTTTATCTGGTCGACAGGGTGGTTCCCATGCTTCCCGAGCACCTTTCAAACGGCGTTTGTTCGCTACGGCCGCAGGAAGACAAGCTCTGCTATTCAGCCGTTTTTGAGATGGACGCCGAAGCCAGGGTTTATAGTCAGTGGTTCGGCCGCACAGTAATCAGGTCTGACCGGAGATTTACCTATGAAGAAGCCCAGCAGATTATAGAAACCGGAAAAGGCGACTTTTCTTCAGAAATACTTGAGCTGAACGAACTGGCTACAAAACTGAGGAAGCGGAGATTTCAGAAAGGCTCCATTGCATTTGATAAGGTGGAGGTCAAGTTCCGCCTGGATGAAAAGGGCAAACCGCTGGGCGTCTATTTTAAGGTGCAGAAGGAAGCAAATCAGCTCATTGAAGACTTCATGCTACTG
>JBIICM010000132.1:0-7088 GCA_044238875.1 Flavobacteriales bacterium
ATCGGAAATGTAAACCCGGTGGATGCATCCGGAAAAAAAGCTAGGGAAACCAAAAAAATCAGACCTTTTGTTTACCGGATTCATGACAGGCCGGATCCGGAAAGGCTCAGCGAATTCGGTCGCTTTGTGGCCCAGTTCGGATACAAGGTAAAATTCCACAACCCCAACCAGGTGAGTGACTCGCTGAACCAGCTCATGAAAGACATCAAGGGCAAGGGCGAGGAAAATGTAATAGAAACCCTCGCCATACGGACCATGGCCAAGGCCATTTATTCAGCGAAGAATATCGGGCATTACGGGCTTGCATTTCCCTATTACACCCATTTCACCTCCCCTATCCGACGGTATCCCGATGTGATGGTGCACCGTCTGCTCGACATTTACCTGCACGATCAGAAAGGCGAGTCGGAAAGTGAAATCGAAGCCCGCTGCAAGCATTCATCCGAAATGGAAAAAAGGGCAGCTGATGCAGAAAGGGCTTCCGTTAAATACAAACAGGTAGAATTCCTGAAAGACAAGATCGGTCAGGTTTTCGAAGGAGTGATTTCAGGGGTTACAGAATGGGGAATCTTCGTTGAAATCATTGAAAACAAATGTGAAGGTCTGATACGGATGCGCGATATCAAAGACGATATGTATTTCTTCGATCAAGAGTCATACAGTATCATCGGACGAAGGTATAAAAAGCGTTACCGCCTGGGCGATAAGGTAATGGTCGAAATCAGACGGGCCGATTTGGTTAAGAAACAACTTGATTTCAGCCTGATGGCTGATGACTGAAATTAATCAACCCCTCGGAGCACGCTATCAGTCACTCTCATATTCAAGCCGAACGGTAATGTTGGCTGTTTTACGCTTTGAACCTGTGTTGAAAGAGCCTCCCCAGGAGAATTCTTCGGATGAATTTTGCGCAACAATCTGAAATACACCCATATTGGCATTTTTCAGGCGACCAACAGCCCCACCGGCATTTTCTGCAATTTTCTGTGCCCTGCTGTATGCATCTTTCGTAGCTTCTGCAATCATTTCGATCTTCAGCTCGGCCAGTTTGGTGTAATAGTACTCAGGATTACTAGAGTAAAATTCAATGCCATTGTTGATCAGCTCACTCACCTCGCGGGAAATGTTCTCCACCTTATCAACATCTGAAGATTCAACCTGCACCTTTTGACTGAGGCGATAACCGGTAAAATCAGAACGGATACGCGTACCATTCTGATCAAAAACATCGTTGAACTCTTTACTGATTTCGATGGCCGAAAAAATCATCTCGGCCGGCTTAATCCCCTTGGATAGAAGGTAATTCCTGATACCCTCACGGTCGCGATCAAGCGATGCATAGGCATCTTTGAGTTGAATATTCTTCTGCACAAAATCTCCGCTCCAGACGATCAGGTCAGAAACAAAATTCTTGCTGCCCAGCCCGGTTACGGCAATGGTATTGGTAAACTTGTTTCTTTTCTGAAACGAGTTGCCAAGTATCAGCGCAGTGACTACGATTGCCGACGAAATAAGGAGGGTATTCAGGTGATTTTTCATGGCCGCTGATTAGACCAGACGGTGTTTGAAGTAATCCCTCACCTGCGCAACCATCTGCCCGTCGGTTAAACGATCAGCCTTATCAATACTCACTTTTGCGTGTGCAAATCGATGATCATTTTCTAAAGTGTGCAGCAGCTGTTCCTGCGCTGTACCCGGGCCAAAAATAAATACCTCATGAATGCCTGATAATTTATCGGCAACCGCTTTAAGGTACTTGTGCAAATCACCCCTTGAGGTATTGTTGATCGTATGCTCGCCTCCACCGCCATGGTTTTCGGGAGCACCTACTTTCCCATTGATTCTAAATTCGTTACCGTCGGCAGTTTCGATCAGATTGATGATGTGCGCCTGCGTGTGATCTATCCATACACCCGCAAACAAAGGATTTATTTTTTCAGACATAATTTCTTAATGATTTGAGCGGGTGAAGTTAGCCTATTTGTTTACAACTGGCAAAACAAAAATAGATATATACCGCCTCAGCGAATTGCTGATGGGCATGAAACTACCGCTGAATTGTTAAGTAAACCGCGTTCTTTTGATATTTGCAGACGATGTCAGCAGCTGACCATTATGACCTGATTGTTATCGGCGGTGGTGCCGCCGGGGTGTTTTCTGCTATTCATGCGGCAGCGGCAGCACCAGGTAAAAATGTGCTGATTCTAGAAAAGTCAAATCATCTGCTTGCAAAAGTCAGGATTTCAGGTGGTGGACGCTGCAATGTTACCAATGCCCTTGAACCCGTTGACGCTTTCGCCCGGCAGTATCCCAGGGGCAGCAAGCACATGCGCGTTCTGTTGCATCGGTTCAGTAAGGATGACACCATCAGCTGGTTTGAAAAAAATGGTGTTCCGCTGAAAACCGAAAAAGACCTGAGGGTGTTTCCGCAAAGCGACAGTTCAGAAAGCATTATCAGCTGCCTTAAGCAACAGCTTGAAATGAGCGGCATTAAGATCAGGTTTCAGCAATTGGTGAGGAGGGTGCAGCCCGCAGCGGGCGGTTTTCTCATAAAAACTGATCAGACCGACCTTCACTGCAGCAAGCTGATCATTGCCTGCGGGGGACTTCCGGCGCCAGCATCCTATCAATGGCAGCAACCACTTGGCCTTCAGATAAATAATCCGGTTCCCAGTCTTTTTACCTTCAATATACCCACTCATCCGGCCAAACATCTGATGGGCCTTTCGGCTGTTTGCCGCGTAAGAATAGAGGGTAGCAAACTTGAAGAAACCGGTCCACTCCTCATCACCCACTGGGGCTTTAGCGGACCTGCTGTTTTGCGCCTTTCGGCATGGGGTGCCAGGTTGCTGGCAAAAGAAGATTACCGGTTTACCATTCGGATTCACTGGCTACCTGAAATGGGTCAGGACAGCATTCGTGAATTGCTTCAGCGCACAAGAGAAACTACAGCCCGAAAGTATGTGAGCAGTCGCCTTTTTGGCAGCCTGCCCGACCGTCTCTGGGAGTACCTCTGTGGTCGTGCCGAAATTACTGCTGATATTCGTTGGGCCGACCTTTCTAATCAAAAGCTGAATAAATTGTGTGAGGTGATTTCAGCAGACCAATACCTGGTTTCTGGTAAAACCACTTTCAAGGAGGAATTTGTAACCTGCGGAGGTATTGCCCTTGAAGAGATTGACAGCCACACCTGTATGGCGAAAAAACACCCCGGTCTCTTTTTTGCGGGCGAAATACTGGATGTAGATGGCATCACAGGAGGCTTCAACTTTCAGCATGCATGGGCCTCCGGTTTTGTGGCGGGATCAGCGGTATGGGATGCTGATTAGCGCATTTTAGGATTTGCGCCTAACATTACCCAATTTACCTAAAACGGCGCTTAAAGCAAAGAAATCGATTTTTTAGGTTTTTCAAAAACACGCCTACTTTAGTGTTTAAACTATCCTGTTTTTCCCTTCCTTGATTAATTTTATCAGACAGGCTTCCAGCCTTATTTCCGATAACTTTAGCCTGCTTCTCTTTTCCTGACTTAATTTGTTCAGAAATTTCGTGAACGGTGGTTGTTGCCAAAGAACCCATTGGGAAAAATGGTATTTTCATAAAAGTAAAAACATCAACGGCCCAGCAGGTATCGCCGGCCAGAATAAAAGCCACGCCGTGACTGCCGTATGCTTCAATCATATTTTTATGATGTCCCGGTGATTCTTTCCAGTCTTCAAATGCAGCTGTTGCCATCGTCCTGGCCTGATCATCAAGCGATTTTTCCCGAATGTGAAAATTGTACAAAGCATTTTCTCCGTATCCCCCCATATTTTTCCCTACCACAAATGCAACACGATCCCCGGGGTTATTTCCCGTAAAATAATTGGTCCCTTTCCGCTGTATATGGGTCAATTTTTCATGTTCAATCATCCAGGTACAATGGTTAATTGCTGCAAGCCACAGTGCCTCATCCCACTGAAGCAAACCTTTTCTCTTTGATTGCCTGTAATCATTAATTATTGCATGGAAATAAAGGGCTGCGCTTCGCTGCAACATCAGAATTGAATCGGTTTCGGATGCTTTAAGTAGCTTGTTCAAATGATTTGCTTTATACAAAACAGGATCAGGATTCGCTGAACCCTTATGAGCCATAATCAGGTAAATCGAAATAAAAAAAACACAGCGGATGCTCATATTGCTTCGATGTAATAGTTAAGGATAATTTAACTTCAAATATAAAACGTAGCACTCAGGCAGCGTATTGTGGCGAATAGCGTATCCTGAATAATCAATTGGAAAATGATAAACACCACGAAATTAGCCATCCGTGAGATGCACCGCAAAAAAAAATACATGAACAAAATTTTACTTTCCGTTCAATTCAGGGTTGGATTATCAGGAAAATTAGACCAAATGGCCAAATTACTTTTTGAATGACGCAACAATTCACCCCAAAGGGAAACCGGATTTTTCTCCATTAACTTATGTGGTCTTTCAAACACAAGCCATGCATCCTCATCAATTTCATGATCGAGTTGCCCGGAATCCCAGCCCGAATAACCGGCAAAAAAACGTATTTGATGCGGACTGATCAGACCAAGCCCGGCAAAATGTTTTATTTTCTCGAAGTTACCCCCGAAATAAATACCCCCATCTATTTCAAAACTACTTTCAATAAGGTGGGGTATGGTATGAATAAAAAACAGCGAATTTTTCTCAACAGGTCCGCCAAAATAAACCGGACTGTTTAGTTCCGGAAAGTCATTAACCAGCTCATGAATAGCATGCCCCACCGGTTTATTCAGTATAAAACCCATACTGCCCTCTGCATCACTTTTTGCCAGTAAAACAACCGAGCGCTTAAAATAATTATCGTTCAGAAATGGTTCCGAAAGCAACACCCTGCCGCTGGCCGGAGAAAGAATATTGGATTTCATGTCCAACCGTTTTCTTTAAGAACGATTAAACAGCTGAAAAGTTACTGATGAAGCACCTTTAAATTTACGGCCAAAATTTTTAGCCTAATTTCGATTCATCGAATTAGATGTATGAACAAGGTAAATCGTATGAATGGCGGCGAAAAGGATTTTCAGCAAGAAACTTCCGGCTTCCGGCATAACTTTGCAGCATGAATGAACTGATATTGAACCTCAGGCGTGAATACAGCCGGGAGAGCCTTGATGAACACAGCACCGAAGCTCAGCCGGTGAGACAGTTTGAAAAATGGTTCACTGAGGCATTGAAGGCTGATCTGCCTGAGCCGCATGCGATGATGCTCTCTACCGTGAATGAACAGGGAAGGCCATCTGCAAGGATTGTTTTACTTCGTGGCGGATTGCCTGAAGGATTTTTATTTTTTACCAATTACCAGAGCCATAAAGGCAGTGATCTAGCCCGCCAACCCTATGCGGCGCTCACCTTTTTCTGGCCAGAGCTTGAAAGGCAAATCCGCATTGAGGGCAAGGTAAGCAACGTTCAGGAAACAGTTTCTGATGAATATTTTGCGCAAAGGCCACGTGGCAGCCAGATAGGGGCATGGGCTTCACCCCAAAGCAGTATCATTGTTTCAAGAGAAATACTTTCAGAAAAAGAGCAGGCCTTTGAACAGCAGTTTGATGGCAAGCAGGTACCGCGCCCGCCCCACTGGGGTGGCTTTATGCTGCATCCGGATTATTTTGAATTCTGGCAGGGAAGGCCCAACCGTTTGCATGACCGCATTTGCTACCAACTTGATAATCAACACTGGAGTAAATTCAGGATAGCGCCATGACGCTTTTGCAGCACATCGATTCAGCGAAAAAGCCACTTTTTGCAGTGCTGATTGACCCGGGTAAAACAAGGCAACCGCATTGGGAAAACTTAATTCGTCAGGAGGTTTTGCCCGATATATTTCTGGTAGGCGGCAGTGTAGCCGGAAGAAGCGAGACCCAACATTGTGTGAACTTCCTGAAAAACAACCAGCCTCGGCCGGTGATAATTTTCCCCGGCAATGAGCAGCAGATCAGCCCGGATGCAGATGCTATCTTACTTTTATCAGTTATTTCCGGTCGGAATGCAGAAATGCTGATCGGCCGGCACGTAAGGGCTTCGGAAGAACTGGAAGCATCGGGGCTGGAGATCATCCCAACGGGTTACGTACTGGTGGAAAACGGCGCAGGCAGCTCAGTACAGGCAGTGAGTCAGACCATACCGCTGCCCCGAAACAATGTTGGTCTTGCCGCACAGACAGCCCTGGCCGGCCAGCAGCTTGGACTGTCACTGATATACCTTGAGGCAGGCAGCGGGGCCTTGAATCCTGTTCCGGCTGAAATGATCAGGGCTGTAAAAAGCAGATTACGCATACCTCTGATTGTTGGCGGCGGTATTGACTGCGCCGAAAAATGTAAACAGGCTATTGAAGCCGGAGCCGACCTTATTGTAACAGGCAATATTCTTGAACGAGATCCGGCTATGATACATGAACTTGCAGCGGCCATATGGGCAGATTGATGAGCTGTTTATCCGCTGAGATAAGCCCGATAATAATTACTTTTTTTATTTTAATATTTAGGTTCTTCGTAAAAATGCGTACTTTTAGATAAATAACCAACCTATGAGCAGCACAAGTTTACTATATCATGCATTTGGTTTAACTGACCAGGATTACTTAAAAACGGAATTCAAAGGCGGAACTGTGTATTTTCACATACAGACCAAGGAAGATTCTTTGGAGTGTAGCAGCTGTGGGAGCAAGAATGTTATAAAGCGAGGCGTTGTGGAACGACAATTCCGAACCTTCCCAATTGGCCTAAAACCTGTTTATTTGATGGCTAAAGTACAAAGACTCGAGTGCAAGGAATGTGGCCTTGTACGGCAGGAGAAGCTTAGGTATGCCGAGGAAAAAAAAGCTATACCCGTAGATTAGCAAGTATGATCGTAGATCTGCTAAAATGCATGACAATACAGGACGTTGCAGCGTATGTAAAACTGAGCTGGGGTACTATAAACCCGGATTATGCATTAGAAATCAGCCTGGTTTGGGCTTTAAGATTTCAAGATTTACAAAAAGCAGGTCTATATAGTCTCTTTTTTTATCCTTTACTGCTAGCTTGAGTATAGTATTTCGG
>JBIICM010000112.1:0-8005 GCA_044238875.1 Flavobacteriales bacterium
AAATAGTACAAGTTGAAAGTAGACAAAAAATTTTAACTTTAATTTCATACAAACATAAAAAAGAGCAAGTTTGCCACGGCAAAGATTGCCGGGATCCTCAAGGATTTTGACCTTGGAAAAAGTATTGATGAAATTTCACGCGAGCATGGGGTATTCAAGGTTCATAAAAATTAAATAATTAAACCTCGCCCAGTTTCAAATCGTTTGGATTCGAATTAACTTTACTTTCATAAAACAATCCCGAAAAAGTATTTATTAAGGGATGTTTTATCCCCGGATTTATTAAACCTAAATATCAACAACCATGACCGTCGCAGGTATTGAGATTGTGGCATGTCCGCAATGCATTGCGCAATACAAAAAAAGAATTTATGCCTCTTTTGGCACTTATGGAGCTGATTTTTATGCTGATGGCCATATCAGCAGCGCTTTCGTTCCGGAATCGCTTTCAATTATTAAATGTTTCAACAAAGCCTGCGGAAAATTCTTCCGGATTAATGAGGCTCCAGTGATTGCCAAACTAAATGAGCATGACTACAGAAGTACTTTATGGAATAGCACATTTTACCTGATAAACTATAAAATCACTGCCGATGAAATGGAAGAAGCTTTAGAACAAGGGTTTTGCCGGTCGGCTGAGGAAGAGCTGAAAATCCGCACATTGTTGCATATACGATACAACGATTGGGTGCGATCCGACCGAAGTCTGAATTTTCCGCCCGATGTAAAAGCTAAGTTCCTTGCCAATATTGAAAAGCTATTGGAGCTGATCCCTGAAGCCCCTGCAACTATCAGCAGGATGCTGTTCAGGGCAGAACTATATCGTGAAAAAGGCGATTTTAACAATTGCATACAATCACTCAAGGGGCTTAAAATTGATGATGAAGATATGGTAAGAAACATTCAGAAGATATTCTCACAGGCCAAGGTGAAAGATGACCGGGTGGTAAATTTGGGTGATGTGGCCATAAAAAAGGAATATCAATGCGATCAATGCGAGAAGTCGCTCATCGTTTTTGACCTCGACAAATTGGATTCACCCTATGAATATCGTCACTATTGGTGCAAAAACGAAAACAAAATATTCAATGCCCCATCGAAAAAAGACAATCCCAAAAGAGCCGATCAGCATGCATTTGAAGAAATTAAGCTACCAGTTAAAACGCCTTATGAGAGATATTTACCACGTGAGAAGGTTTACTGCTTTTCATGCGGCAAGTTTGATACGGAATTGTTTAATCCCGAGCAACAAAAATGTATTGAGTGCCATGAAGGGTCGTATGTTCCCGTGAAATGGTTTGATGAAGAATTGGAAATTAAAAAATGCCTGACACGCCAATAATCAGCAAATAGATGCAATTATTATGGAAGTGGAACGAGAAGAACATAAAAAACGGGTGTATACTGGCGCCCTGAAAAAAATACTTGTTTGAACCAGGCTAACGAGCCTATGATTGGTTGATGATCAAGTACTTCGATAATTCTTTTGTTGTTTTTTTGATTTGGATATACACCCGCTGATGGGAAACGCCATATTGTGCAACTAATATTAGAGGTATGCGTTGATCCAATTGGCAAAATTCGAAGTCTTCCACTAAGTCATACATGTCAATGTGCAGATTTACTGGTTCAGGGCAATCATTCAGGTATTTGTATCTACTGACCATAACGGTAGTGCCTGACATTTGACAAGTACTTTTTTTAATACCGGTTTATCCACCATGCTTTCAGGAACTCATAAAAAACGCCAGGCGTTTCGGTATTAATTCGTTCATGAAAAAGACTAAGCCGCTCCCGATCAGTCATTTTGATAAAAAGTTCCTTAATGGTCATCTGACCGCTTCCGGGATACGATTTTTCCAGTCTCTACCTTAGTTTAAGCGCATCTTCGAGCATCTTCATAGCATCCCCGTAAGGCTTGCTGGTATCCCTTAATAACGTTGACCAACTGGCTGCATCTTTATTAAAACTGGCGCCTTCTGCACTTTTCGACATTTGCTCAGCATGGCCGGCAAGCATTGCAATTGCATCATCAAGACGTGTATCGCCATTGATTTCATGCTGGCTTGCCCCCCTATTAATCGGACAAAGTTTAGTCGTGTATAAAGGTAGTTGATTTGTTCATTTATTTTGCAATACAAGATGTGACCGAAGACAACGGATTTACCGGAGTCAGATTCAAATCCCTCCATTTTATATTGCAATTTAGGAATGCAATTCCTAAATTGCAAGCATGAAAATAAATAGAGAAATAATGCCTAAAGTGTTGGAGGCTTTGGGTAAGTTTCCGGTTGTTGCAGTAATTGGTCCTCGACAAGCAGGCAAAACAACGCTTTGCAAGATGCTCAAGCCGGAATTTACTTATGTCAACTTAGAAAATCTTTCCAATAGAGATTTCGCCAAAAATGACCCCAAAGGCTTTTTGGAAACCTATAAGAACGGAGTTATCATTGATGAAATTCAGTATGTACCGGAATTGTTTTCTTATCTGCAAGTCTATACCGATCAACGAGAATTAAACGGCGAATATTTGATTACTGGCTCGCAGCATTTTTTGATTTCAGAGCATATATCACAAACACTTGCCGGCAGAGTGGCTGTGTTTAATTTATTACCGTTTTCAATTTCCGAACTAAGAGAAGGTAATTACAATTATGAAAGCTGGGAACAGTACCTGCTTTCGGGCGGATATCCCCGAAAATGGATGAACAATATAGATGCTTTTGAGTTTTATGAAAATTATTTGAAAACCTATGTGGAAAGGGATGTAAGAATGTTGAAAAACATCTTGAATTTGGATCTATTCCAAAAGTTCATAAAATTACTTGCCGGCAGAACTGGTCAGTTATTAAACCAAAGTAGCCTTGGGAATGAATTAGGTTTAGACAATAAAACAATCAATTCCTGGATGAATTTATTGGAGACTTCTTTTATTGCTTTTAGACTTCCGCCTTTCTACAACAACTTCAGTAAACGAATAGTTAAAACACCTAAAGTTTATTTCTACGACACAGGCCTTTTGGCTTATTTGCTAGGAGTGCGCACCATTCAGGATCTAGATTTGCATTTTGCCAAAGGACAACTTTTCGAGAACTTTATTTTGATTGAGAAAATGAAACACTCATGGAACTTTCGAACACATGAACAATATTATTTCTGGCGTGACTCAGCTGGAAATGAAGTGGATATTTTAATAGAAGTTGGTTTAAATCTTTTCGCTCTTGAAATTAAATCAGCAAAGACAATTCATGCTGATTTTTTTAAGTATTTAAAACATTTCGAGAAAATTAACTCGGATGTGAAATCCTTTTTAATTTATGGTGGCAATGAGTTCCAAAAACGAAGCGATGCCACCGTTCTTGGGTTTAATAACCTAAATTCAATTCATGCATGAATAAATCTGTGCACTATGCAGCAGTTGACTATTTTAAAGAGGGCATATAAATGCATCTTTCACCACCAAAGTTCATTTACCACAACAGCCTAACCCCTTTGGCAACCTTAATTAAATTCTTGTCTTTAAGAATATAAAGTGTATGTATCCCGGATGATGCATTTGAAGGGCAACGCTCTAATGCATCATAGCACATTGGCTATGATGCGCCCCCAAAAAAAATTACCCCATAAAAAAAGCCCCCTAAAGGAGGCTTTTTTACGAAACCCTTATGAAGAGCTATACAAGCGGTCCGGACGGGACTCGAACCCGCGACCTCCGCCGTGACAGGGCGGCATTCTAACCAACTGAACTACCGGACCAATATTGTTCAGGGACTGCAAAAGTAATATATTTTAAATTACAAACAAGCTTTTCATTCGATTCTGATAAAAATGTAACCCTTCTTATGATTCTTCGTTAAAAATAGCATTTTATATTTGTTTAGGGTGGTTTTTATGTTTCTGAAAAGGTAGCTTAATGCTGCCTTTTCAGTTTTTACGCAGACATGAATCCGTCATATGTTGCAAAAAATCTATTACGGCCTCATCGCCCTGGTCTGAAGAAAAATCAGTGAGCGAAGGCAGGTGCTGGCCAAAATAAATTTGTAAATGCGACATTTCAATGATGGTGCTTGCCAGCGATCTGGCATAGCGGTAAACCGGGTTTCGTTCGTGAAATAATTCTGCAAGTCTGGCGCAAAGATCTTTATATGGTTTAAACAACTGGTTACGGTTATCCTCTTCTACCTCTTTATTCAGGTATGATTTTGAACTCTCGGCGATCACAATTGATCTCAACCGCTTTGATGAAATTCCGGAAATACTTTCGTCATCCGATTCAGTAACCAGTATTCTTAGCGCCTCCGTAATCTTATCCTTGGTTGATTTGATGGTATAAGTGCGAAACACCAACTGATATTCCATCCAGTGCCAGTAAAGTTGCATCAGGTATTGAAGCAACCGTTGCTTATTTTCAAAATATCGGTAAACAGATGCTTCCGTTGTTCCTATCTTTCTTGCCAATTTTGCAAACGTGAATGATTCAAAACCAAGTTCATCAATTAGCACTACCGATTGCTCAATAATTTTTTTCCCAAGATCGCTTGAACGCGGATCCTTTGAAAAAAGCTTGTCAGAAGCCTTGAAGTCAACAGGACTGTCCATAAAACTATTGGTAAACAAAAGTAGCATTCTTTTTGTTGATAGTAAAACTATTTATATTTGGATGTTTTACTTCGCATTGTCAAAAGCAAACTCTAAATGACTGGCATATCCCCCATAAAAAGGCTATATGGCCTATTATCAACCGAAAAAAGGGATATTTACCGTATCTACTTTTACGCTGTTTTCAACGGTATTATTCAGTTGACCATTCCGCTGGGCGTTCAATCCATCATCAATTTACTGATGGCCGGGAGGATTTCAACATCCTGGGTACTAATCACAATTTTTGTCATGCTCGGCACCTTGCTGGGGGGCCTTATTCAGATTTTGCAACTGTCCATTTCAGAAAATATTCAACAAAGGTTATTCTCACGATCGGCCTTTGAGTTCTCTTTCAGGTTTCCGCGGCTGAAAAACCATCCCAATCAGGTTGATGCACCTGACCTCTCAAACAGATTTTTCGATACCATCAATCTTCAAAAAAGCCTCTCAAAGCTGCTTACAGACCTGCCGGCTGCCATCATACAGATTATTGCAGGTATCGCCTTGCTTTCATTTTATCATCCTGCTTTTCTGTTTTTTGGTGGAGGGCTTACCCTGCTGCTGTATCTGATTTTCAGGTTAACCGGTCCCAAAGGACTTGCCACCAGTTTGAAAGAGTCAATTTACAAATACAGGGTTGCCTTCTGGCTGCAAGAGGTTGCCCGTAACATTTTCAGCCAGAGTATTACCGCACATCCTGAAATTGCGGTCAGTAAGACCGACGGGCTGGTGAATCATTACCTCGATCAACGGCAGGCTCATTTCAGGGTGTTGATTACCCAATACACCTTCATCGTAATTTTTAAGGTATTGATTACCGGTGCGCTATTAGGCCTGGGTGGGTATTTGGTGCTGAACGGAGCGCTCAACCTTGGGCAGTTCGTGGCCTCCGAAATTGTGATCCTGCTGGTGATCGGTTCTGCTGAAAAACTAATTCTTTCAACAGATAAGGTTTACGATCTGCTCACTGCGGCAGATAAAATTGGTTACCTTTCAGATATGCCGCTAGCTGCCGAAAATTCTGGTATCCTTAATGAAAATAATCTTGAGAAACCAATGTCGCTTCGCTTCATCAATCTGGATGTGGTTTCTCCTTATTATAAGGATAGCGGTACGCGCGGTATCAATATCGAGATTCCGGCAGGCGCAAGGGTGTGCATCAGTGGTGGCAGCAATACTGAAAAATCATGGTTTCTGCATCTGCTTTCAAGATTACCTGAACAGTTAAATGGGCATGTTCAGATTAATGAACGTCCGCTTCCAGACCTTATCCGGAGTGCTTACCGAAAAAAGATAGCGCTCCTGAACAGACATGAATATATTTTCAAAGGCTCGCTGGCGCAAAACATTCAGTTAGACCGGCATGATCCGGGTGGTGAAAAACTGCTCAGTGTATCAGAAATTGCCAGGCTTCGCACATTTGCCGATAGCCTTCCGGAAGGATTTCAAACCCCGCTGAACCACATGGGAGAGGGGCTTCCGGGAACTGTGATTCAGCAAATTCTTTTTGCCAGAGCCTTGTTCAGTGACCCTTCACTTTTTTTATTAGATGAGGTTGAGTTGCATACCGTTGAGGAATCCAAAGAGCGTTTTTATGATTTCCTGACCGATGCTGCTCATGACTGGACCCTGATGGCTGTTTCGCATGATGCTGAGTTTGCTCAACGCTGCAGCCATCTCCTGATTTTTGAAGCAGGTAAGGTGGCCTACTTCGGCCCAGTGAGAGAAGGTCTTTCATCCGGTTCACCTTTTAAAAGGTATTTTCATACAAAGCAACACCATGCTTAACCTTTCAGAACAAAACCAGGTTAAACCTGATCCAAATGCTGATCTGAGCTCACTGAAACGCTCAAATCCTAACCTCGATGGAATCAGGCCGGCGCGCATACTTAAATGGCTGGCTTTGATTGTCTTGTTATGCTTGTTTTTACCATGGACACAGAACATTCAAACCGAAGGTAATGTAACCGCGCTGCTGCCACAGCAAAGGCCGCAGGCTGTTGTGAGCCTTATCGAAGGGCGCATTGACAGCTGGAAAGTGATGGAAGGTCAATACGTAAAAGCCGGAGATACGCTTGTAACCATCAGTGAAATAAAAGACGAATATTTCGATACCGCTTTCGTCAGAAGGGCAGGGGAGCAGCTTGATGCCAAGGAACGCAGCCTTATTTCATACAATGAAAAGGTTGCAGCCCTTCAGGCGCAAATTGTCAACCTTGAAAGCTTGCTGGAGGTCAAAACCCTTCAGGCAAAAAATAAAATCAGTCAGGTAAGAATGAAATATACCTCCGACAGCCTTGAACTGCAGGCCGAAAAAACAAGGTACGACATTGCCCTGATTCAGGTTGAACGCTGGCGGGAATTATACAGACAAGGTTTGAAATCAAAAACCGAACTTGAACAAAGAGAACTCAAGTTCAGGGAAACATACGCCTCATGGCAGTCGGCTATTAACCAGCTCGGTATCTCAAAAAACGAACTGATCAATTCCCGGGCAGAATTAAACAGCATTCGTGCCGATTACCAGGAAAAAATAAGCAAGGCGAGGTCTGATCTAGCCTCCTCTTTTGCCACTTCCAACGAAACCGAGGGGGAGGTATCGAAACTCAAGAACCGTTATGCTGGATATAAAGTACGAAAAGGCTTTCATGCTATTACAGCACCACAAACAGGATTCATCGCCAGAGCGCTGCGCAATGGTATCGGTGAAACGGTGAAGGCAGGCGACCAATTATTCAGCATCGTTCCCGGCAACTCCAATCCGGCTGTTGAATTGTTCATTACCGCCACTGATCTGCCCCTGATCAGGAAGGGAGAAACGGTAAGGCTTATTTTTGACGGATGGCCAGCATTTGTTTTTTCAGGATGGCCGGGGGTTTCAATGGGTACTTTTGGTGGAAAAGTTGTGGCCGTTGATAATTTTTCTGACACAGAAGGCCGCTTTAGAATACTCGTATCACCTGATCAGGATGAAAAAAAGTGGCCAACACAGGTAAGACCCGGTTCAGGTGCCAAAGGTATTTTACTTTTAAATGACGTTTTGCTGGGATATGAAATATGGCGGAAACTAAATGGCTTCCCACCTGATTTTTATAAAAAGGGAGATCTTGTTCAGAAGAAAAAATGAGAAAAAGTTCCATTGTTTTCTTTTCGCTGAGAATTCTGCTTGCCTTAACCATTTGGCTGGTTTCGTGGCCTTTATTCGGGCAGACCGATAGTTTGTTCAGTTTGGCAACCTGCACCAGTATGGTCAAACAGAACCATCCGTTTGCCATTCAGGCCGGTTTTGCTCCTGAAAAAGGTAGGCAGGCTCTACGGTTGGCAAGGGGAGGATTTGATCCGGTTTTTTCTGTTAACTATGATG
>JBIICM010000113.1:0-8003 GCA_044238875.1 Flavobacteriales bacterium
AACGATGTTTTTACTAGACGAAAAAAGAGAGATTTTACTGCGTCCAAACTCTGTGAAGCAGATGGATGCTTGGATAGATTGGTATTTAGTGCAAGGGAATAAGTAAGTAAAAAGAACCAACGAAACGCTAACAGCACCTACAAGAAATTGGCGGTTCAGTTCTCCGCAGACACATTTGTGGTTAATCAAAGTTTGGTGCCCCTCATCAGTGATTATTTCAGATGAACTGACCCACCATTTCACTGCAAACTGACCCACCTGATTTTAGGTTTATAGCTTGATGTGTTTTGGTGGTTGCTTAACCTTGGCTCAATTGAGATGTGTACTACTCCCCATTCCTTAGACCAATTTTAAGTATTTCTTAGTTTGTTTATGATGTTAAAAAGAAGGGGTCTGGGGGAGACTCATAACTCGTTATTTTGTTGAAAACATTTTCATGCCGCATTAAGGTACATATGATCCGGTCTTTTTCGATCAATTCCCTGATGAGTCCTTCTGTTGTATTTTGCGCTGGTCGACTTGCACTGGACTGTTTATTGAACAAATATAATTGATGGTTCAGAAAGAGGGGTCTAGGGAGACTTAAAACTTTGCGTTTTTGTTGATAACTTATGCCGCTGCGCTATAGATGAGTATTGGCGGGTAATTGCCGATGGAGATATTTGGGCGTTTTTCATTGTAGTAGTGAATAAAGTTCCTGCATAGTGTGAAAAGTGGAAATTCCGCTTAAACTGACGGCCTAATTCCGCTCCAATCCATCAGCGCCAATTTGAGGGCAAGGATTATCCGGGCACCAGAGCCGAATGGGTCTTTTAGCGAAAAAAAATTCCTAAACGCTATACCCTTTTACTGTGGCGGGTTATAGCGATTTACTGCACACTTGGCCTGATTTTCTGTTTTAGGCGGATCTCTACATTTAGTAAACGCCTATTCTGCATAGAAGCTGTTAAATGTTTACTCCCTTTTCTGTAATGCTCATTGAATTAAAAGACGGCCTGAAAACCGGGTTCCGATTTTGTAATAATAAATACCCGGAGAAAGGTTCGGCAGTGCAACTGATGTTTGCTCATTTTTAACAATTTGCTGCGTGAACAGGCACTTGCCGTTTACATCAAAAATATTGAGTGTTCCGGTTCCCGAAAAACGGCTAAGGTTTATAATTCCATTATTTACCGGATTGGGATAAATTCTGAGCTGCTGATTACCACCTTCAACCTCATCGGCAGAAAGGTATTCAAACTGTGCATTGGCTATACACCCTTTTTCATCGGTTACCTTTACTGTATATGAACCGATTGCAGTAGGGTAAAGAATAGCGGATTCTTCCCCTGTATTCCAACTGATAACATAGCTGCCGGTGCCACCGCTGATAACGGCTCTGAGGTACGCATTGCTTTCTTCAACAAGTGTTATGTAAACCTGAAGTGAATCGGGCTCGTTTAACTTGAAATTTTTTATAACACTGCAACCTGCCTGGTCGGTTATTTTAACTTCGTAATTACCGGCAGAAAGTTGCTTGGCAGCAGCAGCAGTATCACCATTGCTCCATACGTATGAAATTGGTTCATAACCGGTTACTGTAAGCTCAATAACCCCGTTCGTATCACCTGCACATTGCGGGTTTTTTAATAAGGCATTCACCTCCGGTCCCGCGCCAAAGGCCATACTCATGCCCTGATAACCGCCTGAGTTAAATTCATAACCATATCTGAAATGAGAGACCTTTGAAGCACTCATTCTGAATTCGGAATGTTCGGCGTTTGAAAGATTGAGATCTATTGCATAGATATTTCTGCTGCCAGCAGGGAATTCAGTTGAAAAACCTTCCGGAGCGGCACCGGGCTGCACCGGCGATGAATAGCGCTTTTCTGCGCTGAACCCGGGGTTTGATTTTATGTTAATTCCTGTAAAATTCGTTGAGTTCAGACTCCAGCCTTCAGATTCTTCATTCAGAATCTCGAATGAAAGCCATTCAAACTGAACGTTCCCATCATTGTAAAGTGTTTCGAGGCTCTCAACTGTAATATTTGTGGGGAAAGCGCCGCTGATTTTATTCGATCTTGAGCCTTCAATGTTTTGATCAGCGAAGATTCTTATGTCATAGAGAAAACCGGCCCATCCTCCGATTCTGTCTGTTGATCCCAAAGGTAAAAAAGGAGAATTCAATGTTTTTTCAATGTTGAAACCATTTTCGGCCCCGTTAGGATCACTGCCAATGTGCTGAAGCCTGACCCACAAATTACGGTTTCCGCAATCGCGCACCGGAAAATAAACTCCGCGTTTAAAAAGCGGATGTTCGGGATCAGCATTAGTAAAATTAAAATCAGAAAGATTGGTTCCTGAAGCGGTCAGTTGCGTTCCCGGATTGAAAGAACTATCTGCCGATGTAAAAAATTCTGTTCCATAAAAATTGAATACCTGTGCATTGATCGCATGAGCAAATAGCACGAATGAAAAAATGCAATAAAAAAGGCGAAATGGATTTGTTTTCAATGATTTTAGGAAAGTTTGAGTGATATGCAAGTCCTTGGCAAAGATAATCATATAAGAATAAGTGAGTTGAAAGATTTCTGCATAACGAAGTGGTTGAGCCATCAGATTCGATACATGAATATTCCGGAACCCATTGAGACGCTATTTACGGTGTAAAAATGAAGGTGCAGCATCGCAACGAAAATCATCTTAATTTTACCAAAGGTTTTAAGCTGTATCAAACATCCACTATGCGTGTTAACTCAAAAAAGCCAAAGAGCATGGCTGCAAAGAATGCAGAGCGGCAAGAAAAACTATGGGAAACATAAAATAAACCATGAATTACCGGCTAATAACTTTACTACTGTTCCTATTGGCATGCAAACCATCAGAGCCGGAAATTCCGGAGGGTATTGCCGGGGATACAGTAATGCGCGACTTGCTGATTGATTTCAGCCTCGCTGAGGCAGCCTCCAACATAAACAGCGCAGCGGGCAAATTGCCTCCCTTCAGGCCTGAACTTTTTTTTGAAGCGGCTTTGAAGCAGAAGGGAATCGACCGTGAACGGTTCATCACCAGCCTTGAATTTTACAGGAAGAATCCGGCCTTACTCGAAAAAATTTACGATGATGCAATCGCCGAACTGGCGCGTAAACAAATCGGGGGAGAAAAATAGCGCAGACTCAGAACTTGAACGAGAGGCCTACACCAAGTACTTCTTTGAATTGCGTTCGCGGGCCTGTACCCATAACTTCCTGTCCGTTAACTACCCTTTTAACAGGTATTTTAACATCATGGTCATAAATCAGGTTCATAAATAAGCTGGTAGTAAGCCATTTATTCGCCTTTATAAGGATCAGACTTTCCCAGTTTACATCGATGTTTGCCCTTTGCTCTGGAATGGGATCAGTATAATTGTTGAACAGCTGTAGGTTCGAAACAACCTGAATGTTTTTGGCGATGTCTTTCTGTATGCGGGCCCTTAGATAAGCACCAAATTCCAGCCGCATCTTTTTTCCCTGTTCAATCATTACACCGTTGGTATCAAATACTGCAGGAGTTACGCCAAACTGACCGGCATCAGCCAATAGCTGGTTAGTAACAAAAGTTGCCCTTCCGGTGGCAGGGGAGAGAAAAACCGAGAACCAGTCGTTGGGTTTATAGTCCATACCGATGGCCAGTGAAAGGAAACCAGGGGCCATAAAATCAGAAATCACTACCGAATCGTTAGGGAAATTAAATCCCGGTGCAAACTGTGTCCTGAAATTCATCATGCCGGCATAGTAAAAGTTTCCCTTGGCTTTTTTTCCGAATTTAGAATTGAGTTCGATTTTATCTTCGTTTTTACGGATAGACTGGGTAGAGGTGGTAATCAGACCATAACCCGCATCTACCACCGATTCGAAGTAGGTGCCGTCAGAACGGTATTTCAGGAACAGATTGGTTAACGCCGTGGCTGAAAGGGCTGATTCACCGCCGGCAGCCCAGTTGCTCAGCGAAACCTGATTGAGATTCAGTGTAAAGAATCCTCCCTTTTTCCAGCCCCTGACACTGGTGTCTTCCTCAATTTTGATCTGGGCAGTTAGGGGATAAATAAATGCAAGGCCGCAGCAAAATGCAGCAGTTAAAAATTGTTTGATCATCGGAATGATTATTTTTTCTCTTTCAACAAATCGCGGATCTGGGTCAGTAAAACTTCCTCATTGGTAGGTGGGGGAGGGGCTCCGGCCACCGATCTCTTCTGAACCGCATTGATAAATTTAATGAGCAGAAAAATTACAAATGCAATCATCAGAAACCCGATAACCGATGAAAGAAAACTACCATATTTCACCGTACCCCACTTGAGTTCCCCAATATTGCTTAAAGAGGCTGCATCCAACAATGGTTTTAGTAAAAGCGGTGTAATTACATCGTCAACCAGCGAAGAAATGATTTTGCCGAAGGCGCCGCCGATAATGACCCCTACGGCGAGATCAATTACGTTTCCGCGCATGGCAAATGTCTTAAACTCTGAAATTAGTCCCATGTTTTTGTTTTTGTTTAGAGCAAATATAGAAGAAGGAAATCAATTCAAACCTGACCTTAATTTTTTATGCAATGATCTCAGACTTGCGCATATGCCACCTCGTAACTGGTAGCTTCCGGCCGCCTGTCGAATAAAATTTTGGTCTTTTCCCAGGTTGATTTGAAAAGGTCTGACTTGCGGTAATGCTCAAGTGCTTCTTCCGATTGCCAGTGACTGTATGTGGTTAAATGGCAGGGGTCTGCTTTATCTGCAAGCAGTTCAAGACGGGTACAGCCGGGGAAAGCCCTGATCAGATCACAGCTTGATTTAAAAATATGGAGAAAACTTTCGATGTTTTCCCGGCCGAAATGCATGCTAACGATTCTGATGATCATAAAACTCGATACGAATTGAATCGTTCACCTTTAAACCAAGCAGTTTGGCTGCCGAAGCCCTGTTAAGAGCTATTTCAAGGTGACCGCTGTAATTGAAAATGGCTACGGGATCACCTTCTCCTACCTCATTATAGGATTGGTGAATTTTGTTCAGGTTGTATTTTGAATTCCGCAGTTCAATGATAAATGGCAAACCCTTTCCGATGTCATCAAAGTGCCGCTTTCTGATATTGGTCATCAGGTTACCATATGAGTCCTGATAAATTATGCTGCCCCTGAGCAGTTTGTCGCTGATGGTGGCTGAAGGCATCAGTAATTTCCTGAAGCCTTCGGTTTTCCCGCCTACAGCACTGAGCTTTTTGCCGGATGCCAGCTCGCAGGCCGGCGCTGCAAAAGACTGAAGCAGCGGAAATATAGCCGCTTTGGAGGAACCCTGCAGCTGAACTATTTCTTCAGCCGGGTCATCAAATACAAGAGAAAACATGCCGGTATCTGCACCAATGAAATACTGGTTGTGCATACGGATGGCAACATGTCGGGTTTGTTCATCCTCAATGGCGCTCACGCTTACCACGTGCACTGTTCCATCGGGGAAATGGCTGTAAACATTGCGCAGGTTAAAGGCGGCCTTCATGATATCATACTTGGGGATTTCATGACTTATGTCAACAATATTCACATCAGGCAACATTTTAAGTATAGCGCCTTTTGCCGCAGCCACATAATAATCTGTTAAACCCAGGTCAGTGGTTAATGTAATGATGGGCTTCTTGGTCAAGAAAAATCAGATTGATAGAACGGCTCAAAATTCATTTATTTGCATATCAATTGCAAATGAATAAAAGGCTTGACTGATAAAGTACTTCACATTACTGATCTTGACCCGGTAGAATTATATGGAGTGAACGATCAGCGGCTGGAGCAGATCCGCACATTTTTTCCTGCTCTCACCATTGTTGCAAGGGGTGAAGCACTGAAACTAAAGGGTGAGGCTGATGAGATAGCCTTATTTGAAAAAAAAATCAATGAACTGATCAGACATACCCGGCAATATGGCCGCCTCAGCGACGAACTGGTTAAAAAAATTATGAGCAGAGAAAATCAGCAACAGTTGCCTGCACAAGGCGAAGATCCCGGAGGCGTGATTGTTTATGGGAACAACGGGCTGGTGGTAAAGGCCCGAACGCCCAACCAGCAGCGCATCGTGCAGGCTTCGGTGACCAACGACATGGTATTTGCTGTTGGCCCGGCAGGAACCGGAAAAACATATACCGCGGTGGCACTGGCTGTTAAAGCGCTGCGTAACAAGGAGGTCAGGCGTATCATTTTGACGCGTCCGGCTGTTGAGGCAGGTGAAAATCTGGGATTCCTGCCCGGTGACCTGAAAGAAAAGCTCGATCCTTATCTGCAACCGCTCTACGATGCCCTTCTTGATATGCTGCCGCACGATAAGCTCAGCAACTATCTCGAAACAGGTGTGATCCAGATTGCTCCACTGGCATTTATGCGGGGGCGTACACTCGATAATGCATTTGTTATTCTTGATGAGGCGCAGAATGCCACAGAAAGTCAGTTGAAAATGTTTCTGACCCGGATGGGGCGTTCGGCAAAATTTCTTATCACCGGCGACCTCACCCAGATTGATCTGCCTAAAAATCAGCCATCGGGGCTTGTTCAGGCAGTTAAACTTTTATCCAATATCAAGGGTATAGAAATCATTTACCTTGATACCAGCGATGTGATCCGCCATCATTTAGTAACCTCAATTTTACATGCATATCAGGGTAAGCAACAGGAAGGCGCTTAGCGCAACTAATTTTACATTTCAGGGCCAGACAGCCTTCTACAGAGGAAAAGTAAGGGATGTTTATACCATTGAAGATCAATATATGGTAATGGTGGCATCTGATCGCATCTCCGCATTTGATGTGGTGCTTCCGGAAGGAATACCTTACAAGGGACAGGTACTGAATCAGACGGCTGCTTATTTTCTGCGCCAGACGGCTGCCGCGGTACCTAACTGGTTGCTGGGTTCACCTGATCCGAACGTGACAGTAGGCTTGGTATGCAATCCTTTCAGGGTTGAGATGGTGATCAGGGGATACCTTGCGGGGCATGCTGCACGCGAATACGCTGCCGGCAGAAAAACGATCTGCGGTGTGCGCTTGCCGGATGGCCTTCACGACAATGATCGCCTTCACGAACCTGTTATAACACCTACCACAAAGGCAGAGGCAGGCCATGATCAGGATATCTCACGTGATGAAATACTCAGCAGGGGTATTGTTGCTGAAGCTGATTATGAAATACTGGAGCGCTATACCCGCGCACTGTTTGAAAAGGGAAGTCAGATGGCCAGAGCGCGCGGACTTCTGCTGGTGGATACCAAATATGAGTTCGGAAAAACGCATGACGGCCGCATTGTGCTGATTGATGAAATTCATACTCCTGATTCGTCACGCTATTTTTACGCTGAGGGCTATGAAGAGCGCCAGCGCAGCGGTGCAGCCCAAAAGCAATTGTCAAAAGAATTTGTCAGACAATGGCTGATTGCCAATGGATTTCAGGGGCTTGAAGGCCAGCAGGTGCCGCTGATGACCCCTGAACTGATTGAGGAGGCCTCCTCAAGGTATATCGAACTCTATGAAACAGTTACGGGTGAAGCCTTTGCACCACGGTCATATGAGGATATTGAAGCGCAGATATACCAATCGGTTACTGATTACCTGAAAACATTAAGAAACGCATGATCGTAATTACAGGAGCAGCCGGCTTTATCGGATCCTGCCTGACGGCCTATCTGAATGAGAAGGGTTTTTATGACCTGGTACTTGCAGATGATTTCAGCATTGAATCCAAACGGCCCAACTGGGAAAACAAACGTTACACCCAGCTGGTTCACCGTGATCTGCTCGAAAACTGGCTGGATGCCAATCACCGTTTTGTTCAGTTTGTATTTCACCTGGGCGCAAGAACCGATACCACCGAGTTCAGCGAAGCAGTTTTTAACCGCTTGAATCTCGAATATTCAAAAATGGTATGGCATAAATGTGTGGCCTATGGTCTTCCGCTGGTTTATGCTTCTTCGGCGGCAACCTATGGGGCCGGTGAACTGGGTTATAGCGACG
>JBIICM010000114.1:0-7992 GCA_044238875.1 Flavobacteriales bacterium
GCTGGCTGAGGAGGCAGGAATGAAAGTTCAGATCGGCCATGTTGAACGTTTCAATCCCGCCTACACCGCTGCCATCCCATATCTTGAAAATCCCATGTTCATTGAAACTCACCGGCTTGCCCAGTTTAATCCGCGGGGAACTGACGTTTCAGTGGTACTCGATCTGATGATTCACGATATTGATATTGTGCTCCATACCATCCGCTCCGGCGTAAAAAAAATAAGCGCTTCGGGCGTGGCGGTAGTAAGTGACTCACCCGATATCACCAATGCCCGTATTGAATTCGACAATGGCTGTGTGGCCAATTTAACGGCCAGCAGACTTTCAATGAAAAATATGCGAAAAACACGTTTCTTCCAGAAAGATGCATACATCAGCGTAGATTTTCTGGAGAAGGAAACCGAAGTAATCAGAATGAAAGATGCGGATGAAAATAATCCACTCGCCATGACAATTGAGCTTGGGCCCGGTAAAGGGGTTCGCCAGATTCTTTTTGAAAGACCCGAAATTCATGCAACAAATGCCATAAAGGCCGAACTTGAAAGTTTTGCGCAGGCAATTGCTTTTAACAGAAAACCGGTTGTATCTGCCTCAGATGGCCTCCATGCGCTGGATATTGCCTACAAAATCATTGAAAAATTAACCCTTACACCTCACCTGCTTACCTGATGAAATGGCCGGGCTTTATTGCATTATTTTTAAGTATTTCCTGCACCAGCATACCTGAGCCTTCTTATATCAGCATTGAAAATATAGTCATGCAAAACAGCGGGCAGGGTGAAAACAGCACCTCATCGGCCATTGCTGATGCCTGGGTGTATATTGATGATAATCTGGAGGGCGCTTTTGAGCTTCCCTGCCGGATACCTCTGAATAAAACCGGAAAACATAAAATAAGCATCGGTTCGGGTGTATGGGTTAATGCGCTGCCAACCTTGCGCAGCCCTTATGTTTTTTACCGTTTTTACGCTCAGGATGCAGTGCTGGAAGCAGGTAAAACCCTTTATTTGAAACCGATAGCCACCTATAATGAAAATATACAGATTGCTTATCAGGCAGGTTTTGACAGCCCTACAGGCAACACCCTTGAAGCCACCCCGCAAAGCGATACTACGGCTGCAATAACCACCAAGGCAGGTGAATTTTTTGAAGGTCAGGGTGCTTTCAAGGTGAACCTGTTAAGAGAGGAAGGTTTTGTTGAATTTCAGCTGGCTGAACCGCTCAAATTGCCCAAGGCGGGCGCCTTTGTTTTTCTTGAACTTAATTATCTGTCCAGCCATCCGCTCGATATCGGACTAAGAAGTTTTTATCCTGCCGCCGGAAATGTTTATTCCCGGGTTACCCGTCTGCCTCTAACAAACGGCTGGCAAAAGGTTTACATAAACCTTACAAGTGCCGTGAGCACAGAAGCCAATGCTCAGAACCAGCGGGCGGTATTCAGTATACGAAAACCGGCTGGCAGCGGCATGCTTGACCTGAGGTTGGATAATATCAGAATTGTTCACTTTAAATCATGAGCCCGGCCAACAGAGACAGAAAACAGGCCCTGATTCAGGTGATTGCTGACTTTTTATCAGCAGCACTGGCCTGGTTTCTTTATTACTCATTCCGGAAAATTTACCTCGAACGCATTGTTTTCGGCTATGCGGTTGATCTTGATTACAACAATCGCTTTTTTGGGGGATTACTTATCGTTCCCTTGTTCTGGTTAACTATTTATCAGACAACAGGCACGTACAGCGATGTTTTCAGAAAATCAAGGCTTGGCATACTGGGTAATACAATGCTGGTAAGTCTTCTCGGCTCAGTGGCGCTGTTCTTTGCTGTTTCATTAGACGATATTATATCTTCCTACCGGTATTACTACATTTCATTTTTGGCCTTACTTTTTCTGCACACATCCATTACTTCCATTCAACGGATGATTATTGCGAGCATCAATGCAGCTAATATTCAGCGGGGTAAAATCTGGTTCAATACCCTGCTCATCGGCTCGGGGCCCAAAGCATTTGATACCGTGCAAAAAATTTCTGATCAGCGAATCCGAAGCGGAAACCGGTTTGTTGGTTACGTGCCCATGAACCACAATGGAGATGCAACTATCCGCGCAACTGATAAATTGCCTAAGCTGGGCAATCTGGCAGAACTTGGCAGTATCATTCGCTCCCATTCAATTGAAGAAGTAATTGTTGCGCCTGAAAACTCAGAGCATACAAGCCTTGAATCGCTGCTAACTGAACTTGAACTCAACGATGTGCAGATAAAAATTATCCCGGATATCAGGGATATACTTTTAGGTTCGGTTAAAATGTCAGCCATTTTCGGCGCTCCTGTCATTGAAATCCGTCGTTCGCTGATGCCTGACTGGCAGCGGTCAATCAAACGCCTGATTGATATCAGCGTGAGTCTTTTCATGCTAATCTTCTTTTTTCCGGTTTATTTGCTGGTGGCCTTAATCATTTTATGCACCAGCAGAGGAGGTGCTTTTTACAGCCATCAACGCATAGGCAAAGGCGGTAAGCCTTTCAGGATGTACAAGTTCCGATCAATGTATGCAGATGCAGAACACAAAGGGCCTCAGCTTTCGAGCCGGAATGATAACCGCATAACGCCCTTCGGCCGGTTTATGCGAAAAACAAGGCTGGATGAAATACCCCAGTTTTATAATGTGTTGATTGGGCAGATGTCAATTGTTGGCCCCCGGCCTGAGAGACAATTCTTTATTGACCAGATCGTTCAGGTAGCACCACATTACCGCATTTTGCAAAAGATCAGACCCGGAATAACCGGATGGGGTCAGGTAAAATTTGGCTATGCCGAAAACGTTGAGCAAATGATAGAACGCTTAAAATACGATATCCTGTACGTTGAAAATATGACCCTCGCCCTCGATTTCAAGATCCTGATTTATACTTTCTTGATCGTTATACAGGGCAGGGGAAAATAAAAAACGACAAGGTGGCAGACAAACATCATGGCCTTATCTTTGTTTAACGGAACAAATTTTTAATCACTTTTAAGATGGCACTTCAAATCACTGATTCTAACTTCGATGAGATCGTTCTCAAATCTGACAAACCTGTATTGGTTGACTTTTGGGCTGAATGGTGCGGCCCCTGCAGGGTAGTTGGCCCTGTTGTGGAAGAACTTTCAAAAGACTATGAGGGACGCGCCGTTGTAGGCAAGGTTGACGTTGACAGCAACCCGAACATTTCTATGCGTTATGGAATACGCAATATACCGACCCTGCTGGTATTTAAAAACGGGGAGATTGTAGATAAGCAGGTGGGCGCAGTACCCAAAAATGTTCTTGCCCAGAAACTGAACGCACAGTTATCCTGAATGTAAATTTTAAACAGCCGCAGAAATATTTTTTGCGGCTGTTTTCTTTAACCTGAATCATTATGCCGATCAATCGCCATGAATTGCAGCAGTTTTCAAAACTGGAACTGCTCGCGCGTCAGGTGGTTGAAGGTTTTATAACAGGACTGCATAAAAGTCCTTTTCATGGCTTCTCGGTTGAATTTGCCGAATACAGGCCTTACAACCAGGGTGAATCTACGCGTTATATTGACTGGCGGCTTTATGGTAAAACCGATAAGTTATATGCAAGACGCTACGAAGAGGAAACCAATTTGCGTTGTCAGGTGGTGATTGATCACTCACCCTCGATGTATTTTCCTGTTGACCATGAGAAAAAAGGCCTCGATTCAAAGCTGGGCTTTTCGGTGAAAGCCGCAGCAGCATTGTTCTATATGCTTCATCAACAGCGAGATGCCACAGGTCTGAGTTTATTCGCCGAAGATCTTGATTTTCATACCCCTGCCCGCTCCTCGGCCTCGCACATGGCCATGCTTTACGCCGAGCTTGAGAAGCTGGTTGACACTGACTGGAACAAGCAGAAAGGCGTTACAAACGCTGCGCAGTCACTTCATCACGTTGCAGAAGCAGTGCATAAAAGAAGTCTTGTTGTTATTTTCAGCGATATGTTTGAAGAAGCAAATGATAGCGAACAGTTCTTTTCAGCACTTCAACACCTCAAACACAATAAGCATGAGGTCATTCTATTTCATGTAAATGACCGTTCACAGGAGCTTGAATTTAACTTCGAAAACCGGCCCTACCGCTTTATTGACCTCGAAAATGGCGAAGAGGTGAAACTTCAGGCATCCGAAGTTAAAGCCCATTATCTTGAAAAAATGTCAGCTTATTTGCGTGATCTTCAACTGCGCTGCGCCCAGTGCAGCATTGATTTCATCGAGGCAGATATCAACGCAGGATACCAGCAGGTATTATTGCCCTACCTGATGAAAAGAACACGCATGGGCGCTTAAAAGGTATGCGGCACAAAAGGGTTGGCGGGGTTCACTAACTATATTCCCCTGACTTATGGTTCTGTGGTGTCGGATAACTGAAGTTTCTGAAGTTTTATTTTCTCTCTGAAAAACAATTCGGCACTTTGCTGAAATGATTCTGTAAGATCAGAGATATAAAACTCGAGTGCCGGAATGGCTGATATCGCCACCAAGTCTTTCGCTTCCAGTTTTTCACGAATTTGCCGGGCAACCGCTTCAGCTGAATCAAAAACGATGACTTTACCCTTATAATAATCTTCAATCTCTTTGCGGATCAGCGGATAATGGGTGCATGCAAGGATGATTCCGCGGATGCCGGACAAAGTCTTTTTATCCAGATAGGAATGGATGATGGTTCTGGAAATCTTATTGTTAAAAAAGCCCTCCTCAATCATAGGGGCAAGCAATGGGGTTGCCAGTGAACTCACCTGCAGATCCGGATTCAGCTTACGGATTTTCCGCGGGTATATTCCCGACTGCACTGTTCCGCGTGTTCCGATAACGCCCACTCTGCCTTGCTCAAATGTATTGGCGATGGCGATGGCAGCCGGGTCAATTACATTGATTACGATGGCAGCATTACCGGCCAATCGTTCTACTGCTTTGAAGGCATGGGCTGATGCGGTGTTACAGGCAATCACAATCATTTTACAACCCCGTCTGAGCAGGTATTCTGCAATCTTAACCGAATAACGCTCAATTAGTTCCGGAGATTTGTCACCGTAGGGAAAATGAGCTGTATCGCCAAAATAGATCAATGATTCATGCGGCAGCAGGTGATGAATTGCATGGGCAACGGTAAGTCCTCCGATACCGGAGTCAAAAATACCGATGGGCTGATTGCGGCCTGATTTCATAGTACAAGAATAAAAAAAAGCGCCCATTGCAGGCGCTTTAAAAATTCAGATGTTCAAATGATCAGGGTAAGTTGAGTTTCTTTTTAACCAGATTGATCACATTGTCACTTTCTTCCCAAAATAAAAGGGCACCGGTAGATGTATCAAAAATATAAGTATAACCGTTCTCTTTTGCCACCTGTTCAATAGCTTTTTTAGCCTTAGTGATAATGGGCTCCATCAGCTGCTGCTGTTTGGTCTGAAGGCTCTCTTCGGCCTGCTGCTGGAAGTTCTGAATCCTTGTACTCAGGTTTTGAAGTTCAGTTTCACGGTCAGCTTTTAACAGATCTGTTAATTTGGAAGCATCTGCTGCATATTTTTCCTGTTTTGCGCGGAACTCAGCTGCCATCTCCTGCAATTGTTTTTCCATTTCCTTGGTTACGGTATCCATTCTGGCCATGGCTGCTTTTCGTTCAGGCATGAGATTAAGGAGTTCAGCCGCGTTAACATGTCCGAATTTGGCGGTTTTCTGGGCCTGAACAGATGAACAGGTCATTGCAATGAAAAGAGAGAGAAAAAGAGCTTTGATTTTCATGTATTGATATTTACTTTTTAGGTGGCACAACGGGCTTTCCGCTATCATCGTCGTCAGTATTGTTCTTACCGGGTGTGAACCCCATGTTTTCAAGTACCTCATCACTGATGTCATATTTCGGGTTGGTAAAAAGCATTGTTAGATCGCTTGATTTATCGAATACCACTGCATAATTCTTGGTAGCGGCAATTTCTTTAATCGCATTGTATATTTTATCCTGAAGCGGCTTTATGAGTTCCTGACGCTTTTTCAGCAAATCACCATCTTTACCGAAACGCTGCTTTTGTAATTCCTTGGCGGCTTTTTCCTTTTCGATGATTTCTTCCTCACGCTTTTTTTTCATTTCATCGGTTAATAACACCGACTCGGCCTGAAAATCTTTATACATCTTGTCAATCTCAGCAAACTTGGCCTCAATTTCTTTTTGCCATTGAACCGAAATGCGGTCAAGCTGTTGTTGGGCTGATTTATACTCGGGCATGTTATCGAGCATATACTCTGTATCTACGTAGGCAAATTTCTGGGCATTTACCATGAAATGAGCCGGAAACAGAAGAAGTAGAACCAATACGAAGCGTTTCATAAGCTTTTGGCTGGAAGGTACAAAAGTAATCATTTCAATAGGGTTTTCAGCAATTAATCCAAAGATCATGCTAAAGAAGCAAAAGTTATCACAGATAGCAGAGAATCAGTTGAAATTTTGTCCGATAATAAAGTGGAAATAGCTTTTCTGCACCTGATAGGAAGGTGAGACTTTATCAAATGGAACGGCCCAGTCGAGACCAAGCAGACCGAACATGGGCAGAAAAACCCTTACTCCCAAACCGGCAGATCTTTTCAGGTTGAAGGGATCAAAATCCCGCACTTTCATCCAGGAATTACCCCCTTCAAGAAAACCGATTCCGAAGACCGTAGCCGACGGGTTCAGTGAAACAGGAAACCTGAGCTCCATGGTAAGCCTGTTGTATAGCGGAGCGTCAAGACCATTGGCAACCGACCCGGAAACACTGGCATCGGGGTAACCTCTCAAACCTACTATATCCGCCCCAAGTAATTGCGCCCCGAAAGTGAGACCGTTTAAACCCGTGCCACCAAACCTGAATCGTTCAAATGGAGAAAGCCCCTTGATTGAATTGTAGGAGCCGACCAGCCCAAAATTGGCGCGTGTCATCAGCACAAGCGGGTGTGATTTGCTGTTGGTGAGTCGTGTAAACCACTGCGCATCGAATTTCCATTTATAGAATTCAACCCATTTGTAACGTTGAGCAATGGTCTGGTAGTCATCAGCCGTTCGGCCTTTCAACAATGAATAAGGAAAGGTGAATTGCAGCGATAAGGACAAAGAAGAACCGGTTCTGGGATAGATAGGATCATCCACAGAATTGCGCGACAATGAATTAGTTAAGCTCAGGTTATTGGCGAAACCGGTACTCAGCTCAAAAGCAGAAGAATTTTGCAGTTCATAGTACTGATAGCTGAGCGAGTGCTGCAGGCTGAAAAGGTCATCGGGCCAGCGAAGCCGGCGTCCGAAGCCCAGAATCAATCCGGTATTTTTAGTAATACTCCTGTTGGGATCTGCTCTCGGGAGACCATTTCCAAAAATTGAGTGGTAGAGGGTTACTGTAAGGGAGTTTGGTCGTTTGCCGCCCAGCCAGGGTTCAGTAAAAGAGAGGTTGTAACTTTGAAAGGTGGGGCCTGTAGAAGATGCATTGATGGAGAGCCTTTGTCCGTCGCCTGCGGGAAGCGGTTGCCAGGCACCCTTTCTGAACATCTTTTTTGCGCTGAAATTATTAAATGAAAGACCAAGATTACCGATGAGCCGGCCAGCTCCCCATCCGCCTGAAAGTTGAAGCTGATCGGAGGGCTTCTCCTCCACCCTGTATTCTATGTCAACTGTACCATTTACTGGGTCAGGAATGGGTGAAACGCCCAGTTTTTCAGGATTAAAGTAGCCCAAAGCCATCAGCTCCCGCTGGGTTCTTATGATATCTGAACGCCTGAAAAGCTGACCAGGCCTGGTGCGCAATTCGCGCAGGATTACATGGTCATTGGTTTTTTCATTTCCAACAACTGTAACCCGGTTGATGGTTGCCTGTTTTCCTTCATAAATCCGCATTTCTATATCGACTGAATCTTTACCGATAATTGACTCGACCGGTGTAACCCTGAAAAACAGATAACCATCGTTCATGTAAAGTGAACTTA
>JBIICM010000010.1:0-26991 GCA_044238875.1 Flavobacteriales bacterium
ATATCTACGCCGGGCGGATGATTGCCTGAAATGGCAATGGCCAATAGGTTTTCGGTATGGCTGAAAGAAATTCCTATTGTGCTGTTTACCAAAAAAGGTTGCCCGCTCTCCGTTTTTCCCAGCTCCAATTGAGAATTACCACAAAGGTGTCGTACACAATTCAGTCTGTAACCATTTCTGTCCGGCAGTTCTCCCCATGGAAATAACGCCACAGTAATAGCTGCTGAGGATTCTATTTGCAGGGTTGACTCAAATTGATGCATTATGATTTAGTATGCAAATGTTTCATTAAATTTGTGAATTCTTAATAGACGGTATAATAAAAATGCGCAAACTAATCATCGGAATTGTCTTTTTTCTGTTTGCGATACATGGGCAGTTAAATGCCCAGATGAATATATCAGTTCAGGATCCTATGACACAGGCCTTCCTGAATCAGCTGATACAAACGCTCGTTGGCAATGGGGTATATGTCACTCCGGGGAGTATCAGCATAAGTGGAAACCCCAAACAGATCGGAATTTATAACATTACCGGTCCTTCAGGTGATATACCCTTCCGAAAGGGTATCATTCTTACAACCGCAGAAGCAGCCAACATCGCCGGAGCTGACGATCCTTCCTTAGTGCTCAGCGACCAGTTAGCACCAACCGGAGCCGCTGATCCGGGTGATCCCCTGCTGAAGCAATTTACCCCAAACAATGTAAGGGATGCCATCACCTTGCAATTTACTTTCAGGCCTCAATCTTCTCCTCTTGTTTTTTGGTATGGAATAGGTACTGAAGAATACCCTGAATTTGTTAATGATGAGGCCTTCAATGATGTTTTCGGTTTTTTTATTTCGGGACAAAATCCTGCCGGAGGTACTTACACAGACAAGAATGTGGCACTACTTCCCAACTCACAGGTAGCCGGGGTTTATAATATTTTTAGTAATCCTTCCTACTTTATTGATACACAGGAAAACGGAACTCATCAGTTCAACGCTGTGTCTACTGCATTCTCTTGTTCGCTGAATGTTGTGCCCTGCACTGATTATGTCATCAAATTAAAAATATGCGATGTTTCTGATGAATCGTATGATTCAGCCGTATTTCTTCAGGCAAATAGCTTTGGTTCCATCCCGGTTTCGCTCACGCCAATTACATCCAATAGCGATTCCAGTACCTTTGAAGGTTGCGCTCCGGCTAAAATTGTGGCCTCAAAAAATGACCCTGCCTTATTGAATCAGGAAGTTACAATTCCATTAACCATTAAGGGAACTGCTACCAATCTTACCGACTATACCGGTCTTCCTGAAAAAATTGTCATACCACCCGGGCAATCTTCAGTAACTATTGAAATTAGCGCGTCAGAAGATAATCTTAGTGAACCTGAAGAGGATATTATCATCTCGTATCCTTCCAGCTGCGGACTGTTTGATACAATTGTGATTTTTATCCGTGAAAAACCGCCTGTTAATGTTACAACGAGTGATCCTCCTTCCATTTGTACCGGCGCTGGTCCGGTAACCATCTCTGCCACCGCAACCGGTGGTGTAGCGCCCTTTACCTATGCCTGGTCGAATGGAGCCACAGGCAGTTCAACAGCGGTTAACCCTTCTGCTACCACCACCTACACTGTTACTGCCACTGATTTTTGCGGGGGAAAGGGGACCGCCACCGTTACGGTAAGTATCGTTAACATTATTCAGCCACCTGCCGTTAACAGCAATTCGCCGGTTTGTGATGGTCAGGATTTGAGCCTCAGCTGTCCTGATGCCGCGGAATCTTACACATGGTCAGGCCCCGGCGGTTGGATTCGCACAGGTGCAAGTGTTACCCGCACCGGCATGACCCCGCTTCAGGCCGGAACCTACTCGCTCCAAATCATCAAGGACGGTTGTCCGAGCAGTCCGCGTAACTTCGAAGTAGTTGTTTTTGATTCAAATTACAAACCGCCTGCAAATAGCAACAGTCCCGTTTGTGCAAAAAATGAAATCAAGTTAACAACCGGAGTTTCGGGTGCGACTAAATATGTCTGGTCAGGGCCAGGAGGGTTTGCATCAAACGATGAAAATCCCGCAATACCCTCGGCAGCATTAGCCGATGAGGGTGATTACACAGTTTATTTTATTGCCGGAACCTGCACTTCGGCAATCTCCACCGTGCCGCTTACCGTTAAACCGACACCCGATGCTGTAGCAGGTCCCGATATTGATATTTGCGCCCAGCAAACCGTGCAAATCGGAATTGGTCCTCAGGCAGCAGTAGTTTACGCCTGGATGCCTGTCACAGGGATTAATGACCCGGCTATATCCAATCCGCAGTTAACACCGGTCAATGCCACGCCGGTTGCACAAACCACCAGTTACATACTCACAGCTGATTTAAATGGTTGTAAAGCATCCGATACCATACAGGTTCGTATTAAACCGGTTCCTGTGGCGGGTTATCCAACTCCCAATGACCAATGCTTTAAAGACAATGCATTTAGTTTCAATGCCCAGGGTAACTATCCGCCACAAGCTAAATACAAATGGGATTTTGGTCCCTGGGCTACGCCTTCAACAGCCGAAACCAGAAGTGTTAGCGGTGTAAATTTTTCATCAACCGGGCCTCAGCCAGTTAGTCTCCAGATTGAGCTGGAAGGATGCTCAAGTAATGTTTTTATCAACACCATCAATGTGTTGGAAATGCCCGTGGCCAACTTTACCTCCAATATTTTTAAGGGTTGTGAGCCATTGGTAGTTCAGTTTCAAAACAACGCTGAAAATCCTGCTCAGGGTTTAAAGTACCTTTGGGATTTCGGAAATGGCTTTGCCAGTGCTGCGCTGAATCCACGAATTATTTACAGCAAGGAGGGAAGGTTTGATGTTAGCCTTCAGGTTACTTCAGCTGCTGGCTGCACCGATGTTTATACAATTCCGGGAATGATTACGGTTTACCCCACGCCAAAGGCAGGTTTTTCAGTCAGCCCGTTTAAAACAATCATTACTGAACCTGATGTTTATTTTGATGATCTTTCAAGTGATGCCGATACATGCCTTTACATCATAAGCCGGTCAGATGGCTTTGCTGACTCAGTAAAGGCATTTGATGCCGTATATATGTTTCGTGATTCCGGCAGTTATCAGGTTACGCAGGTACTCACCAATCGATATGGATGTTCAGATAGTTTCTCAAGAACAGTAAGAGTTGACCTTGGTTTTAAGATTTACATCCCCACTGCATTTACGCCCAATAATGATGATAATAATGACTACTTCAGGGTTTATGGCGAGGAGATTACTGATTTCTACATCAGGATTTATAATCGCTGGGGGCAGCAGATCTACCAGTCATGGGATATTGAAAATGGCTGGGACGGCATATCGCTGCTGGACGGTGATGTTGTGCCCGGCGGCCTTTACCTTTACCTGATCAGGTTAAAGGATATTTACGGGAAGGATTATTCTTTTGATGGAACAGTAAATGTTTTAAGGTAAAAAATGCGTATTTCCGAAATTATTGAATCCCTTGAAAAATGGGCGCATCCTTCTTTGCAGGAGGATTATGACAACAGCCGGCTCATAGTCGGCAATCGGGAACGTGAATGTACAGGAGCGCTTATCAGCCTCGACTGTACAGAAGAAATAGTAAATGAAGCTTTTGAGAGAGGGTGCAATCTGGTGATTTCTCACCACCCTGTTTTATTCACTCCGCTTAAAACCCTTACCGGACAAACCTACACAGAAAGGATTCTGCTATCTGCAATTGAAAAGAAAATTGCCCTGTATGCCCTGCATACCAATCTTGATAATATTTTTTCTGGGGTTAACCAGGAAATTGCCGAGCGAATAGGCCTTACCCAGTTAAATATTCTCAGGCAATCAACCGGTAAACTCATGAAACTGGTTTCCTATGTCCCGACCGACCACCTGATTAAGGTGCGGGAAGCGCTGTTTGCTGCCGGAGCAGGGCATATTGGAAATTATGATCAATGCAGTTTTAGTGTTGAAGGCACCGGAACTTTCCGACCCCAGGAAGGCGCCAATCCCTACTCAGGTAAAATTGGTCATTTACAGGAAGATATTGAAAGAAGGCTGGAAATGGTGTTTCCGGCTTACAAAAAAGCTGAAATCCTTAAAGCGCTGAAACAGGCTCATCCTTATGAAGAGGTAGCCTATGAGTTTCATGCACTCGAAAACGCTCTTCAGACGGTGGGCGCAGGCATGTCAGGGATCCTTCCTGAACCCCTGGCCCCGGCTGATTTTTTAAAACATATTAAAACTGTTTTCGGAGGTATGATCAGGTTCTCCCGGCCAGCTCCCGGTAAAATCAATAAGGTTGCCCTCTGCGGTGGTTCAGGTAGTTTTTTATTGCCGGATGCCATAGCTTGCGGCGCAGATGTTTTCATATCCTCCGATTTTAAATACCATCAGTTCTTTGATGCAGATCACCGAATCATGATAATTGATATTGGACATTATGAAGCGGAGCAGTTTACATCAAATCTGATTCAGCGTTACCTGAATGAAAATTTTTCTAAATTTGCCGTCCTTTTAACAAATCAGTCTACCAATCCAGTTCAGTACTTATGAGCGCAACACTCTCTCAGGAAACAAAATCAGACATATCAGTTGAAGAAAAACTCAGGTCGCTCTACAAGCTTCAGTTAGTTGACACTGAAATTGACAAGATCAGAATTGTAAGGGGTGAACTCCCCCTCGAAGTGCAGGATCTTGAAGATGAACTGGCAGGCCTTCAGACCCGCATAGATAATCTGAAAACAGAGGTCCTGCAGTTGGATCAGTCAATCAACGACAAGAAAAACGCTATCAAGGACTCCCTCGCGCTGATTAAGAAATACGAGGCACAACAGGGAAATGTAAGGAACAACAGGGAGTTTGATTCAATCACCAAAGAAATTGAATACCAGTCACTTGATATACAGCTTTCTGAAAAGCGGATCAAGGAGTTCAAAGCAGCAATTGATGCGAAAAATGAACTGATAGAAGCTGCCCGGGTGAATCTTGAAGAACGTACCAAAGACCTTGAAGCAAAAAAAGCTGAATTGGCTGATATTGTAGCTGAAACAGAGAAAGACGAGCAAAAGCTGGTGGAAGACTCCCGCAAGGCAGGCACTAAAATTGAAGATCGTCTGCTTATTGCCTATCGCAGAATCAGAGAAAATGCCTCCAACGGACTTGCAGTAGTTACCATTCAGCGAGATGCCTGCGGTGGTTGTTTCAATAAAATTCCGCCACAGCGGCAGATGGATATCCGACTTCGCAAAAAAATAATTGTTTGCGAATACTGCGGCAGGGTATTGGTTGACCCGGAGATTGCCGGAGAAACCCAAATCTAATGAATCGTTAAGCCAACGAGTGCTGCATGCGTGGCGTATTTGTCTGGTGCAGATTATTTGGTGTTTTTGCCGTAATTTTTCATTTCGCAGCAGATCAGCATTTGGCTGCTGCCACGAGATACTTTCTATCGCCTGAAATTGAGCAAGCCTGGCTGCAAACAAACAGGTTGAACACCAGCACAGCAAGGAAATTACTCAAGCAGGATGCTGCCCGTTATCCGGGAAATCCCTTTCAGTTTCTGATTGCAGATCAGGCGGCCATGATTGAGATACTTGTATCAGATGATCAGGTACAATACAGAAGGGAACTCGCCTCGCGCCGAGTCAGGCTTGATGCATTGGAAGCCGGTGACCTGAATTCACCCTATTATTTGTATGCACTGGCTGAGTATCACCTGCACTGGGCCATTTTGAGGATGAAATTCAATGATCAACTGCAGGGTGCTCTTGAATTGAGAAAATCGGTTCAATGTATTGAAAAGAACCAGCAAAGATTTCCGTCATTCAAATTGAACCTAAAAACCTTAGGTATCATTCAGACAATGGCAGGCGCTGTACCACCCAACTTTCAGTGGCTGGCTGAAAAAGCAGGTATTCGCGGCAGGGCAGAGGATGGCCTCAACTCGCTGCATCATCTCGAGCAATGGCTCAATCAAACCCCTGCAATGCACTTTTTGCTCCCTGAAATCTTATTTTACCAGATTTTTATCCGTAGAAATTTACCATTTGAAACCTTACCGGCTGATTTGGAGAAAAGCGCTTTGTTAATGGCAGCCAAAGAACCATTGGTGAGATTTGCCCTGGCCGGTTTTGCTCAAAAAACAAGCAATCCATCAGTTGTTCTTTCATTGCTGGCCGATCCTGAAGCAGCACCCTATGAATTGAAATTTTGCTACCTTGACTATTTATATGGAGAAGCACTTTTAAACAGGCTCAATGGAGGCAGTGCTAAAAAGTTTGAGTCATTTATCAGCTGCACCAAAGGTAATCAGTACGTAAAATCAGCCTATAGAAAATGGGCATGGTCGGCATTGCTTGCAGGTAATAATATTGAATATCAAAGAATCATGAAATTGGTCTGCACAAAAGGCACTGATGAACATGAAGATGACCGGCAAGCTATGGCTGAAGCAGTCTCAGGCAGTATCCCTCCCTCAGCCCTCATCAGAGCGAGGGTGCTGTTCGACGGAGGATTGTATCAGAAATCTGCCAACGAACTGCTGAGAATTTATGACCTGAAATCTCTAAATCATCGAACAAAGGCAGAGGTGCAATACCGCCTAGGGAGGGCTTACGACAAATTGAAAAGCACCCATCTGGCAACTGTATTTTATGTAGCGGCCATGGTCTGTTCAGAAAAAATTCCGGATTATTTTTATGCAGCAGCTGCATTTCATCTGGCCCATATCTATTTAAACAGCGGCAAAAAAGCAGAAGCCATTGAGTTATTCAATCGGGTGCTCAGTAGCGGTGATCATCCTTATAAAAGAAGCCTCGACGCCAAAGCAAGAGCTGCATTGCTTAATATGAGATAAACGAAGATCTTCTGGATCAATACCCTGAATCAAGCAATTTTTAATTGTTCTTAATCAGTTTTTGTGCCCTGATACCTGCGGAATTTTGCAGATAGATGATATAGATCCCGGGCCTCAGGTTTGATAAATCTATACTGCTTCGACCCTTACCTATATTTTTCTGCATCAACACTTTACCCTGGATGTCACGTACTTCGAGCGCTGCCTCAAAGGCTGCCTCTAATTCAATGAAACTTTCAAAGGGGTTTGGATACAGTTGATAAACATCATCTGTATTGTTACTAATACTATTGGCTGTGAATTCAACGGGACATTCATCAGTACAAATATCAAGCGGAAATAATGTTACTTCAAAAGTTTGAGCAGCGGCAGCGGCTATTGTGAGCGACCAACTTATCAGCGACAGGGATTCATTCTTAAAATTAAGGTTCAGTGCAGAATCTGGCAGCAACAGGGTTCCTTCCTTATTTTCACAGCCGGCTATTAAATCCGAATGATTTGCTTTTACGAGCGCTTGAAAATATTTTTTCTGAGCTTGACAATAATAGGAAGTCGCATAATTTATAGAACTATCCTTATCAATTTCTAAATCTGCCCCGTAGAGATTATAAGAACTTAAAGTATATGTTCTGCCGCGCAAATAATTAAGTTCCGGACTGATTTCTGCAAAAAAGTCTGCCTCAAGGGGTACTGATGTTGAACGATCGACGCGCTGCCCCGCAATTATAAGGTTTCCGTTGGGCATTTTTTCTAATGCAAACGGCTCTTCTGTATTGGTATAATCTCCAAACTTTTTAGCGGCTAATAATTCTCCTGCATCATTGAATTTGATGATGGCGAAATCAACCAAGGGACTAAGGTCTGAAGCCTCAATTCTTAATAGGAGGGCATTTTCTGACTCGTTCATTTTTGTAAGATCAGTTAAACGACCTTGCCCAAGTGCAGAAATATCAATAGATTTTATCCAGACTTTATTGCCATCCTGATTGATTCTCATCAAATATAGGGTTCGGACAACCGGCTGCCCTAAAGAAGGCAGATAGCTATGCGATAAGGCTACAATAAAGTCACCATTGGTAGTGGTTACAATTTTTGGATATAATCTTGAAAGCCCAGCAATAGGCAATGAAAGCCGCTTAACCCAGACAATTTTTCCCTTTACGTCAGTTTTTAAGACGATTGGGAAATAGCTGAATCGGGCCGAGAAATTATTGAAATCTGCGTATTCTCCGGCTATATAGAAATTATCATTGTCTGACAATACACTATGAAAAGAGGTGAGCGATGATGTTCCAAAGCCTCTGATCGAATCAACGATCTCACCGTTGGGTGTAACACGCATGAACATAGCCTTGGGTTGGCTTGTAATCTGACCCAGCTTGTTATTTGAGCTACCCACAAGAATAAAATCACCTCCTTTCGATTTTGCGATGCCATTGACTATTGTAGATTTAAAATCTACATTCTTAGCCCACAAGGGCTCGCCAGCTTGGTTTATCTTGATAATTTGAAGGGTATCACCTCCTGAGCCGTTATTAAAATTATTGAACAGTAACTTTTCTGTATCTGAAATTTTCTGAATTTTTGTGCCAATTGCATAGTTGTTTTTACGCGCGTAGTAGCGTTTAAACTGAGCATCTGCAGTGATCGAAATAAAACAAAGCAGAAAGGGAAAAACATTTTTAAGATTTTTCATTTTATGTGTTTGATTCATTTACAAGTTGTGTTAAATGAATTTTTAATCACCCTTGAAATCGGAACAAATTTAATTATAAAAACCTAAAACCTGGTTCCAACGGTAAGAAGAATACTATGTTGACTAATGTTCAGATCAGCAATTCGTGTGTAACTGATTGCGGGATTATAGGGTGTAAAGCTGCCTTTCCGGAAGCTGTATAGATATGCAGCATCAAAATAAAATTGCTCGTTTCTGAAACCGGCACCCAGTGACACAACTTGGGTGTTGCCCGCAGAGATATTCGAAATTTTGGGATTCCCAAGTTGCTGGTAACCGGCACGTATATAATTCTCGGTAAACCTGAGTTCCGCTCCAATCCGAAGATTGCCTGTTGAGCGATATTCTTTTCTAATCAGTTCATTTTCGTTGTCAAAACTTCCATTATCGTCCCTTAGTCGCACCCCGGCATAGTTGATCGTTTCGTAATCAACTGAAATGATCCCTCTTTTCTTAATTATGAAGGCTCCGCTGGCAGTGATGCGCGGAGCCTGACTGATCCGGTAGGTGTAAGTGCCTTCGGGTGAAGTTAAATCTCTTAAACCTGCAGAAGTCAAACTTGATATACTTGCTGAATAATTTCTTGTGATCGTGTAATCAACCGGAACCATGGCCGAAATACCGGCCCTGAACCAATCATTGAAACGGTAGATCGTACCAACCCTCAATGCGACTGAATTTCCGCGGTCTTCAAATTTTGTGGTATAATTCAATGAGGTAAAAGTCGGAACGGAATCTGTTTCATTTCTTTCCGCATGGCTGATTCGCTGCTCATATACCACCCGCCTGATGGCCAAACTTCCGCCAACATATAACCGATTGCTGTAATTGCCTGCAAAACTAAAGTCAGTTTCTCCCGTCCTGCCAGATGATTCAAGGTTGATTCTTTGCGTGGCTCCACCATTCGTCATACCCAGCTCACTGAAATAGGCAGTCGGTTTAGATGCCTCATTATCAATAAGGAATGCATTCCAGAACAATAAAGTACTGTAGGGATCCAGGTCATTTGGCTGCCGGCCGTTTGCAGCCATTGCGGCAGCATTTACAACAGACCCATCAGCATTTACACCCCTGACCGAAATACGCTGGTGCAGATTGGCCGTGCGGTTGAATCCTGCTGCAAAGGTTGTGCTGATCCACCCTTTTGATTTTGTTTTAATGGCAGATGGAAAATGCAATACCATGTGCAGATTACTGATATTGAAATTAAAGCGGGAATCATCTTCTCTGGTGCCATAAAACTGACTTTCAGCATTATAGTTAAAGAGGTTCGGACTGATTGCCAACTCTGAAGAACGAAATAAACCTAAACCGGCCGGATTATTTGATGCATTGCTGAAATCACCACCCACTGCACCCGTAGCGCCTCCCATGCCCTGAGAGAGCGCTGTTCCGCTGGCTCCGGGTTGACTGTACCTGATTGCATCCTGGCGATTTTGTGCAAAAAGCGCTTTGTCTGCACACGCAATCAGGAAAATAGTCACGATGATCTGTTTCATAATTTATCTGCGCGCAGGCGCTATCTTATTATTATGTCCGCCATTTCCAGAACTCCCTCTTGATCCGCCGCCAATGTTACCATTAGCGGGCGCACGATCAAAAGACCTTGATGGTGAAGAAGGCTGAGCCCTCTGCTGCCGGGGTTGGTTCATTTGATCACCTGAATTAAACCGATGCCTTGTGCCGCGGTGCTGTTCAGGCTGACGTTGCTGATCAGGGGAGGGTTGTTGTTGTATTCGATTGTAATCCCTGTTGGGCATTCTGTTCACAGGAGTATTGATTTGACGCGGTTCTGACCTGAGACGGTCAGCTGGTCTTGAAGGCTGACCTTGCTGATAATTTTGGTTTGGGAAATCATTCGTGCGCGGATTCGTTCTTATTCCGGGCTGCGAATTATTTTCAGGAGTTTGTTGTCGAATTTGGGGCTGTTTTGAATAATCGCCAGGTAAAGTGCGGTTATAGTCATACGAAGGCTTGTAAGGCTGTCCGGTTCTTCTGCCGGTATTATCAGGATTTACGCCTCCCTGCTGACCGGCTGAAATACCTGGCTGTTGTCTGATTTGTTGTTGCGGAAGGTTGTTTCCGGGCATGGCAGGTACATTATTTCCGCCGGGTTTATTCAGTTGATTCACACCTCCCTGGTTTGGACTCACCGAACGTACATCCTGGTAATCAGCATTGACTGGCCTGCTGTAATTAAGATTTTGACGATTTACAGCTTTGCCCATAGAAGGTACGCTATTGTATTGACCGGCAGCTGATTGAGCAGGTGGTAAGCCGCTTTTAATAAGGCCATCACGACCTTTCTGAAGCGTTGTACCCGAAACATCACCCTGTTTACCATTTTGCAGACCAGCACCAGGGGTGATGCCTCCGGAAGACTTAACTTCACCCGCTGAAATACCCTGTTGTGCAGAGGGATCAAAACGACCTGCAGGCTTCTTTTCTGCATTAACTTTATCAAATCCCTGTCCCTGAATGCTTTTGGCAGTATTGCCCGGTTTGGCATTAACGGGTGTTTTAACCTGAGAAACCTGTGAAGTTCCGATTTCTTTCGACAACACCTGTCCAAGACTGGGAGCGGCCTTCATCATGTTGGCACCTGCCCCGAAACCACCTGTACTGGGTTTAACAACTGCCGGATTTACAAAGCTGTTTTGGTCAAAGCTGTTGTAATACATTTGATTATAATTGAAATTCTGTTGAAACAAGGCCATCTGGTAGCCATGCATAAAGCCGTTGTTCCAACCTCCAAATCCAAATGGGTGACAAGCCCATGGATTGTAAAAGAACGGTGAGTAATTGGGGAAAAATCCAAAATTATTCCAACCCCATGGGTTGTAAAAACCCCACCCGTAATTCATATTAAAACCTGACCAGCTGCTCCAGCCAAAACTCCATCCCGGTCTCCAGTAATTAAAGCCCCAGGGCACATAAGGATTGAAAAATGAATAGGTAGTGTATATGCTCGTTCCAAAGAAGAAGGGATCGTTGTTATACCAGAAAAGGTTTGTGTAAAACGGGTCATAATATGAATTGAAAGGGAATGACCTGTGAAACCTCCGAATACGCGAAGCATACATGTAATCATAATAATCATCCATATCGTAATTATTATTGATTACATTGTTGTTCCCATTTTGTGCCGGCTGCTCATCGGCCGGACTATCATCCCTGTATTGTTTATAATTTGAAAGTTCAGGACTGCGCTGCACTTCCTCTGCAGGTTCTTCCTTAAGCTTCTTGAGTTGTCTTTGTTCTTTGCGTGCATCAGCCAGACTAAAATAGCGGTCATCGGGTTCAATAGCGCCTGGTTTATAGGTAGAGCAGGCACTCAAAACAAGCAGGCATGATGCGGAAAGTAAGAATATTGTTTTCATGGCATTGGTTTTTGAGGTGGAGATTGCGGCCATATTAGAATCGCTTTCAAGGTTTTGTTATATTTTTGTCGCATTCAGAAAATACCAAATACCATACCACAAAGAAAAGCAATGAGCAAAGATCACGCTACCCGCGAAGAAAATTATTCCCAATGGTACACTGACATTGTAACCAAGGCTGATCTGGCCGAAAATTCTGCGGTGCGCGGTTGCATGGTGATCAAACCCTACGGCTTTGCAATATGGGAAAGAATGCAGGCCGCACTTGATAAAATGTTCAAAGACACCGGTCATGTAAATGCCTATTTCCCTTTGTTTATCCCCAAGTCATTTTTGAGCAGGGAGGCCGCCCACGTTGAAGGATTTGCCAAGGAATGCGCCGTAATTACCCACTATCGGCTGAAAAACGATCCCGACGGCAAAGGGGTGATTGTTGACCCTGAGGCAAGGCTGGAGGAAGAACTGATTGTTCGGCCAACATCAGAAACCATCATCTGGAATACTTACAAGGGGTGGATACAATCGTACCGTGACCTGCCGATACTGGTAAACCAATGGGCAAATGTTGTAAGATGGGAGATGCGTACCCGATTGTTTCTTCGCACCGCTGAGTTTCTCTGGCAGGAAGGGCATACGGCCCATGCAACCCAACAGGAGGCAGAGGAAGAGGCCCGCAAAATGCTTGATGTTTACACTGATTTTGCCGAAAATTATCTTGCCATGCCGGTTTTAAGAGGCGTAAAAACAGCCAATGAGCGTTTTGCCGGAGCCCTCGATACCTATTGTATTGAGGCCCTCATGCAGGATGGCAAGGCATTGCAGGCCGGAACTTCTCATTTTCTGGGGCAGAACTTTGCTAAAGCTTTTGATGTGAAATTCACCAGCAGGGAGGGAAAACAGGACTTCGTTTGGGCTACTTCGTGGGGTGTTTCAACAAGATTGATGGGTGCCCTCATTATGACCCATTCAGATGATAAGGGTCTGGTATTGCCGCCCCGTCTGGCGCCTTTTCAGGTGGTTATTGTACCGATCTATAAAAATGATCAGGAGTATCAATCAGTTTGTGATGCCGGCAACAAAATTAAAGCTGAGCTCCAGAAGGTGGGTATTACCGTAAAGCTTGACGATCGCGATACGCATAAGCCAGGATTTAAATTCGCTGAACATGAATTCAGGGGTGTGCCGCTGCGGATTGCCATCGGACCCCGCGATATTGATCAAGGCACAGTAGAACTTGCACGGCGCGATACGCTTGAGAAAATGGTGGTACAGCAAACTGACCTGGTCAATAAGATTGCGCATCTTCTGGAGCAAATTCAAAATAATCTCTACACGAAAGCATTACAATTCAGAGAATCAAATACCTGCAGTGTTGATGACTGGGAAACTTTCAACAAGGTACTGGATGAACAGGGGGGCTTTATTTATGCACACTGGGATGGTACCGTTGAAACAGAGCTGAAAATCAAGGAACTTACAAAAGCTACCATTCGTTGTATCCCCCTTAATAATCAGCCTGAGGAAGGTAAATGTATCTTAACTGGAAAGGCCTCGCATCAGCGGGTTGTTTTTGCACGGGCATATTAAAATAGTTTAACATGGCAAGCGCTCAGGAACTTATACTTCAAACCATCAGAGAAAAATCGGTTTTAAAGCAGGATATTTTCAAGCTGACTACCGAAACTTTTGATGCGTTTAAATCAACCTTAAAGCAATTGGCCGATGAGCTGCATCGGAAGGTTCAGGAAATTGACAGAAGGGTACAGATTGAATATGTTGAAAAATCAACCTATTCAGCGCATCTGAAAATTGCCGGCGATATTCTTATTTTTGAAATGCACACCAATGTGTTTCTCTTTGAGAATAGTCACAAGATTTGGAACCACTCCTATGTATCGGAGGACCATTCCAGAGCCTACTGTGGTTTGATCAATATTTATAATTTCCTGAATGACTCATTAAAGTTCAAACGGGTGAATGATGTTGGTTACCTGGTGGGTCGTATCTTTTTAAATCGCGAAAGTCATTTCTTTATCGAAGGTAAAAGGCAGATGGGGTTTCTCTATAATCAGTTTGCGACTGATGTTTTTAACCGTGAGCGGATGAGGGCCGTTATTGAGTCTGCAATTTTATATTGTCTGAATTTTGATTTGCTCACCCCTCCCTACGATGCCGTGCAGGAAGCTACTTTCAGTCAGATCGCTGAGTCGGCTGAAAATATCAATGCTGCTACGGGTAAACGACTGGGTTTCAGGTTTCATCATGACGAAGATCAGATTGTTTGAGCTATTACTGCTTTTAGCAGGCGTTTATTGTAGTAATGATGCCAACGCTCAGCATTTTAAGGCGAAAGATCTGGTTCATGACCAGGCAGGTAAAGCCAATTATTTAAAACCCCTTGGTTCCGATTCCCTCAGCTCTGGCTTTTTGATTATCATACCTGATAAGGTGGAGGGTCATTATCATGCGGGGCACTCAGAGCATGTTTATGTACTTGAAGGAGAAGGTACAATGTATCTGAATAACGATACGTTCAATATTTCAGCGGGTGATTATGTTTTTATTCCGCGCAAATCGGTTCATGGTTTGGTGGCCAGCCCCGGAAAGCCGGTGAAAGTTATTTCAGTGCAGGCACCTTTTTTTGATGGAAAAGACCGGATTCCGGCCGGCCGTTAAAACATTAACGAATAACTGCTTTTCGGAGCTGATTATTGCTAATTTTGCGGCGTTAAAATGAGTCACCCGGATCAAGCCATGGACGATGATTACCAACTTCAGAACCGTAAACAGAAGACTGGAGGAAATTTCCAAACCGGAACCCGGGTGCTGGATCAATGTAGTTGATCCGACAGAGGAAGAGCTTGCCTGGCTGGTAAAAGAATTTCCCTTTACCGAAGAGTACCTTTACGATCCCCTTGATATTGATGAAAAAGCCCGGGCTGAAAAAGATGAAGATGTTTTGTTCACCCTGATTCGAATTCCGCATTTTCAGGGAAAAAAAGATGAGGCACCGTTTAGAACCATTCCGCTGGGTGTTATAATGAACAATGATTACATTGTAACCATTACCAAGGAAGACAATATCATCATTCAGGAGTTTGAAAACAACAGGGTGAAAAACCTGAATACCTCAAAGCATTATCGTTTTTTATTGCTGATACTGCTGAAAACTGCCACTAAATTCCTCATGCACCTGAGGGAAATCAACAAAACTGTTGATCAGATTGAGGATGATTTGCAGTTAAGCATGCGCAATCAGGATATATTTGAGCTGCTTAAATACCAGAAGGTACTGATCTATTACACCACCGCCCTGAAGTCAGATGAATTGATGATGGCCCGTCTTAATCGCCTGCAATTGTTAAATACCTATGAAGAAGATGAAGAGCTTTTTCAGGATGTTGTAACGGAATTTCAGCAGGCTATCGAAATGACTAACATCGCCAATAACATCTTATTGCAGATGACTTCGGCTTATGCCAGTATCATCAACAATAACATGAACAAGGTGATAAAAACACTTACGCTGATTACAATTGTTCTCTATGTTCCCACGCTTATTGCAAGTATTTTCGGCATGAATGTGCCACTGCCCGGGGGGAATTCTTCGTACAGTTATCTTGTAATTATTGGCGTTTCTTTACTCATCAGTATCGGTATTCTCATTACCTTCATGCGCCGCAGGTGGTTTTGAGGCATAAAAACGATGCCGCAGTCAACGCAATGCCGTAGCGCCGAATAGCTTTCGGCGACGGTTAACACCAACGCAACGCCGCACAGAACAATGCCACAACCAACGGTAAGTGGTTAGGGCTTAGTAAAGGGCGAAGCCCTGACATTATTGTAGGCGAAGGTAAATATTCCTAAATTTGATTTTTATTAAAAACGGGCAAATCAGCACATGAAAGCTAAATATGTAAATCCCTTTACTGACTTCGGTTTTAAGAAGATTTTTGGAGAGGAAGCAAGCAAACCTTTGCTGATGGATTTCCTGAATGCTTTATTGCCGCAAAATGATAAAATTATTGACTTAAGTTTTAAGAATAATGAGCAACTTGGACAAACGGATTTAGACCGTAAAGCGATTTATGATATTTATTGTGAAAATGAGAAGGGGGAAAAATTTATAGTTGAGCTTCAAAAGGCCAAACAAAATTTTTTCAAAGAAAGGACGATTTATTACTCCACCTTTCCGATCAGAGAGCAAGCTGAACGGGGCGAATGGAATTATAATTTAAAGTCTGTTTATTGTATTGGCATATTGGATTTTACATTTGATGACTACGAGCAGGAGCCTGAGAAGAGCGAAGTGGTGCATACGATTAAACTAAAGAACCAAAATGGCAAGACCTTTTACGAAAAACTGACCTATATTTATTTGGAAATGCCAAATTTTAATAAAGCTGAGAGCCATTTAAACACAAGGTTAGACAAATGGTTGTTCTTCATTAAAAATCTTGAAGATTTCCAATCAATTCCGTCCATCTTCTCTGACGAGATATTCACCAAAGCGTTTGAAAAAGCAGAACTGGCAAAGTTCGGTCAGGCAGATCTGAACAGTTATGAGAACAGTTTAAAGATATATCGCGATTTGAAAAGTGTGATTGATACTGCATTCGATGAAGGAAAGATCGAAGGAAAGATCGAAGGAAAGATCGAAGGAAAACTTGAGGGTAAGCATGAAAGTAAAATCGAAATGGCGAGGTTTATGAAAGCAGAAGGAGAGGCAATTGAAAAAATTGTGAAGTATACCGGATTAACGCGAGAGGAAATCGAGCGTATTTAGTAGCGCTTTTATGCGTTTTCAATGATTTTTAGTCCCTTGCTTCGCCGCAAAAGGCCGCATAGGGTTTCCCAACTGCGGAAGTCAGGAGCCCTGCAAAATTTTATGAATTAGTTAAATGATAAATTATTGATAAATAAGCGCGACTGCGAATGAGGTAACACCTTCCTCACGGCCTACGTAGCCCATTTTTTCGTTGGTTGTGGCTTTGATGGATATTGCGTTTGTATCTATATCCAGAATGCTTGCTATTATTTCACGCATTGGTTTTAAATAGGGTGCTATTTTGGGTTTTTCGAGCAGGAGGCTCACGTCTATATTACCAATTTGCCAACCCTCTTTATTGATCATTTGGAACACATGTTTCAGCAATATTTTGCTGTCGGCACCTTTCCACTGCATATCAGTATCCGGAAAGTGATGACCGATATCATTAAGCCCGGCGGCACCGAGCAGGGCATCACATATTGCGTGCAGCAGCACATCTGCATCCGAGTGACCCAGGGCACCTTTTTCATGCGGTATTAAAATACCACCAAGCCAAAATTCACGTCCGGGTACGAGACGGTGAATATCAACCCCCTGACCGATCCTAATATTATTCAAGCGATTATTCTTTATTCTGTGCCTGAAAAGCACCGAAGTCAAACTGTAATGTAAAACGCAGGGTGCGTTCAAGCGGATTTCTTTGCTGTGTTGGTATCAGGAATGCAAGGTCGAGCGTAAAAACATTGAACTTCAGTCCTGCACCGAGCGTGAAATACCTTCTGTTACCCTTGGTGGCGTGTTCGTGAAAATATCCGCCCCTCACCATGAATACATTATTATAGTTGTATTCTACACCTCCGCATGGATTGATTTCCCTTAATTCTTCCTTGAAAATACTGCGTGTAGCATCTGCATTCAGCACGCCCGGCGCATCATAAAATGATTGCAACATCCCGGTTACCACCGGCACATTGTTTTCTTTTCCGGCCAGGATTTTTGTCTGGTCCTTTTCGTCGCGCACTGGAGGAGTTGGCACGAGCAGTTTATTCAGATCAAAAGTGAAGGATAAGGAATTGTAATCATCAATTTTCATTTTAAGGGCATTACCTATGCGAAGATTGATGGGGATGAAATTTCTATCGGCCGTTTTGGTATAGGAGATTTTGTTACCGATATTGGTGATGGCCAGCGCGAAAGCGTAATTTGATTTTTTACCTCCCACCTTAAGGGTATTGCTGGTATAATACGTCGAAATATCTGCTGCTACTGATTGACCCGGAAAGCTTGGCGTTCCCTGAACATCAATACCGCCGGTAAGGTTGGAGAAAACATACCTGAGCGCCAAACCTCCACTCCAACGCTTACTGAACTTTCTGGCATAAGCCATATCAACGGCAAATTCGTTGGGGTTAAATTGACCTACCGTATTGCCAACAATATCTGTAAAAATAATATTCCCCAGTGAAAAATAGCGTAAAGATCCACCTATGGTTTGACCTTTCTTTAACTTTTTATACCACGAAAGGTAGCCAAGATTGATATCTGGTACCAGGTTGCGCAGCCAGGGAATGTAGGAGAGAGAAATACCGGCATTACCTTCTATATCTGCCAGTTTTGCAGCAGCCCAGTGAATAGAATTGGCATCAGGAGATAGCGCTCCTCCGGCATCGCCCATGGCACCTGCTCTTGAGTCAGGTGAAATCATTAATAAGGGGACGGCAGTTGTGATGGTATTGATGGAGCCGGCTGTAAGATCGTTCGTTGTTATCTGAGCTGCTATTTCGCCTGGTGCTGATATACATAAGGCGAAAAGCGGCAGAAAATAAAAAATCCGTTTGGTCATTGATGATTTTTTTCGTTGGCAAATATAGTATTTCAATAGAATGAGGGTTTAACGATTTCAGAGGATCACAAGTTTCTCAAATTTTTCGGCAATTCTTCCATCCGGAGTTTTTACCTTCAGTCGATAAACATAAACACCTCTTGCAATGCGGTCGCCAAAATCATCTCTTCCATCCCAGTGGATAGGTTCTGACCTGTAACCATTCGAAAGAAAAGTTGAATTGATTGATTTAACCAGTTTGCCCGAAACAGTAAAAATCTGTAAGTCAATATCAACAGCTACACCTGGTTGATTGTATTCAAAAAAGAAGCTCGTTTGTGTAGTAAACGGATTGGGATAGTTCAGCAGTCTGTCAATCTTAAGATCTTCAGATTTTACAACAACAAATTCAATGGCAGTTTCAGCTGAGTTATTGGCCACATCCCAAACTTTTAGCGACAGGGTATGTCTGCCCTCTGATAAATTTCTGAACGGGTAACGTATTGTTCCCTTTTTATAATTGTCTTGCTCTGCCTCGTAGTAATCATTTAAAATAATAGGATTACTTGTATTGGCATCCAAAATAGCAATAATATCATGCCCGATTCCTGTTCCTACCGTGTTTATTCCGATATCGTCCTCAACAAAGGCAAGCATAGTAGGATTTTCATCCGTCATTCCCCCACTGACAAATCTTTCATTGTTCATAAACAGGCTTATCTCCGGACCTTTGTTATCGGTAAGGGGGGCACTGCTGAATCCGCCGATGATGATATTCTCATAAGTTCCGGCAGCATCAAGCAGCTGATTCTCATGCCGGGCATAATAACTGATCTTCCCAAATCCATAATTGTACTGGATATCCTGCGGGACAACAAAACTAAAGGTAAACAAGCCGTTCTTCACCGAAACCGGTCCGCGGTAAATAATGTTGCGCTGCACCCTGAACTGCCGGAGGGGAGAGCCGGGGAGCCCGTCATTGCTCAGGGTATTCATGACGGTACTCTTGTCATAAACGGTAGGTATCAGCACACCGTTAAATCCGCCGGCAACCTGTCCGTTGTTTTCAATGTATCCGCTGATGGTGACCAGCTGAAGGGCCTTCATGGTATCAGGCAATTCAGCTATCGGCTTCTGGTTGACCTGGGTGGTTACCACATTATAATCCGGAAAGGCAAGGCTCATTGCAGGGTCTCCAAGCAAGGCGAAACTTCTGTTGTTGAATGATGATCCGGTTTTGTTTTTCCCGATGCGCATGGTTTCGCCTAATGTCAGGTGTTTGCCATTGCGCAGCCCGAAAATCGTGTCCATGATGTTCAGATTCAGCGCTTTGTTAGAGGTACTGAAGGTAAGACGGGTAGTTGTATAAAGGCCAACACCGGCGCCTGAAGGATTTAGAATCACATATTCACCGGCTGATGTAAAGTCGGGGTTGTCAAACCTGGCGAACTCACAGGTGGCTGTCATGAAAAAAGTAAGGTTATTCATGTTGTTCCAGCCATTTATCTCAGGTATGGTAATAACCCGCTCAAGTGCCAGACTTTGCTCCCCGCCGTGGCCGGCATAATTCATCATCAGGGCTCCACGGGTAACCCTGTTGGTGATATCGGTGTTTACCTGCGGATACCGTTGCCCACCCGAACCAGAAACCTGCTGGTAAGCATCGAGATAGATTTTTTCAATGTTATAAACCGGATGCGTTTTTTCAATGAGGGCTGAAACCGCTTCAGCCTGATCAAGGTGATCAGCATAATCTTCATCATCCGAAATAAAGCAAATGGTATTGCGCCAATCGTTCAGGCAGGCCCTTGATGTTGAATAGTGTATAATTTTTTCAGCAACAGCATTGGCCTCGGCTACAGTAGCCACCGGTAAACGACCTATACCAATATCGAGTAAACCGGCACTGGCGTTGCCAATATTGCTGCCTTCGGCCGGATCAAGCAGTCCGTAAAAATCGTCAGAGGCGTAAGAACCGATTGGTGAATAAGACTCCGGACTTTGATAGGTGGGTATAAAATTGGTATTATTACTGAGCCGGTTCTTGGGATCATAAGATCCATCGCCGATGAGTAAAAGATATTTTAGCTTATCAGCATCGCGTTTGTATAGATGTCGCATAAAATTTCGGATGCCGGCAATATCTTGTTTACCGCTTGAAAATTCATTGTAGATTTCCTGAGGGTTGACCATTACGACCTGCATACCATCGGTTGTTCTGTGATGTTCAGCAATTCGGTTACCGGCATCCCTGAATATAGGCGGACAAACGATCACCAAATCAACCGGTGGCGTTCCGTGCAGGTTTTGGTTTAAAACTAATCCACCGGCAATAGGTGCCTGGTAGGAGGCAGAAGGGTTCAGCGCCAGAAACTCCCGAAGAGAATCAGTTGCAATTGAAAAGCTGAGCTTATCACCCTGAAGGTCATAGGTTTGTTCACGAATATCATACCTGTTGGTAATCTCCCAAATTTTTACAGCTGAATTAGCACCTGAAAGGTTGAACCGGGTGATTTTTCCCGGACCAACAGATTCCTGATGTCTGAAAGCGAGCTGACTACCGCTGAATCTCAGGTTTCTTTTAACATTTAAAATAAGGTGTTCAATCCAGGCCGTACTTGCTGAAGTTTTGCGATTAATATTTATATTTAGTATAGATGAGGATGCAGTGAAACTATGCACCGTTTCGTTTTCACGGCAATAGGTATCAAGATAACCTATGCCTGAAAGACCCGGTACGGTTTGATTAAAAGTTTGTCCGTTGATTGAAATGCCCATCTCAGTGCTGCTGAACCCTCCCTGACTGGAGTTGGGTATGGAATTTCTGGCAACAAGGTTGGCTGCCAATTTATGTGTGCCATTTTGGATATCAGGAAAATTAAAGGAGAATGCATGACCGTTTATGATTTCCATCCGGTTGCCAATCCATTTTCTGCCTGACTTCAGCAAATTTTCTTCATCATTTTCAACTACCTGAAAATCGTCAAAAACACTGATATCTGTGTCAGGATTGCCATCAACCTGGGTTTGTAAGCTGATGCGCTTACCGGGTCCGAGATCGGCGGTAATGAAATACCAGGCGGTATCAGCATAAAGATTTTTGGAGTGCCTGAAAATTCCTTTAATGGCATCATACTTCCAGGTGATATTGCCCTGCCCGTAAAAAAGAACAAAGTCATTTTCATTCATCACTCCATCGTTTTCGCCAGAAACGAAAATGGCATTTTCGGCAAGATCATCGGGATAATAATCACTGTTTCTTTCAGGTAATTGTTGCCCTCCATTGCCATACAGGCGGATATTTCGTGGATCAAAACCCATATTCATGCCCATTGCAGCGAGCATTGATCGTGAAATTTTATAAATGCCCGATTGAACGATACCTATCTTAAACCAGCTGCCACTGCGGAGCACCGAATTTTCGACACCTTTTTTGGCATAGGAGGCAGTTTGACTAAAGACAGCTGTTTCATTGAAACGTAGGGCAAAAGATGAGAGTTTTTCAATTTTTCCATTGATTTTCCTAAAGGGCAGGATGCGTATAAGCTTGTGGGGTATCTTTTTGTCCCATACGGTATGCACTTCTACTACAGCTTGCTCAGGCACTTCATTTATATTGAAATAACACTCTTTATCATTTTGACTTAAAGGAACATAAATATCATTAATTAAACTTGCACTTATAGTATTTGCTCCTGCCATTTTTTGAACACTTACATACCATGGCAGAAAAGCTGGTGATTGATCATACTGGGCGCCATCGAAATGCAAAATTTTCCTGGTATCGTAAGGTGATATCTGATAATCTGCCGGTTCGTTCCAGTGAATTGTATCTTTAAAGGCACTAATTTCCTGAGCAACAGCATTAAGCGATATGACGCATGAAAGTATTAAAATATGAATTGGATGGGAACTGAAGCGTTTATTCATTTGTTAAGCCAACAATTAAGATAGCGGATGGTTCGATTCTTAAAAACCTTACGAAGTTAAAGTAAGAATTACACAATGGTGCATATGCGCGCATAATTCTTAACTTAAGGTTGTGAAAAAAAAGTCAATTGTTTAGACTGGAAACAGTTTAGTGGATTTTATTCTTGCAAAAACATTTACATTTGCTCACGAGGCAGAAAACGAGATGTTTCTTACAATATTGTTTGTGTTTTTTTTAAAATGTATGAAACACCCGTTGATTGAGAGCGTTAAATGTTCTAAATTCGCATTATGTTGAAAAGGTTTATTCTGTTTTTGAGTTTACTAGGTTCGATTCATAACTTGTTGGCTCAGGATCCTCAATTCACACAGTTCTACGCTAATCCCTTGTATTTAAATCCGGCATTTGCCGGTTCTGTGAGGTGTCCGCGTTTTGTTATGAACTACCGTAATCAGTGGCCTGCCATTCCAGGAAATTTTGTTACATACAGTGCTTCTTATGATCAGCATTTTGATGCCTTGGGCGGTGGAGTGGGTGTTCTTGTAAATAACGATCAGGCCGGAGAAGGCACATTGATCACGACCAATGTAAGTGGTATCTATTCCTACCATTTGCCGGTAAGCAGGAAATTTTCGATTAAAGCAGGCTTTCAGGCTACTTATAGTCAGCGTACCCTTGACTGGACCAGGCTAACATTCGGAGATCAAATTGATTCCCGCTATGGATTCATATATAATACCAAAGAAACATTCGGTCCAAACAGCGTTTCATTTGTTGATTTCAGTGCCGGAGTAATTGGTTACAGCGATAAATTTTTTATCGGCTTTGCGGCACATCACCTTACCCAACCGGATCAGTCATTTCTGGTTCCAACCAGCCGGTTGCCTATGAAAATAACAGGGCACATGGGAGCAGTTATTAATCTTGGCCGGAAAACAAGATTTAATGATCCTGCCAAAATTTCACCCAACATTCTTTTTCAGCAGCAGCAAGATTTTCGCCAGGTCAATATTGGAATGTATTTCCAGAAAAGTCCGTTCATTGCCGGTTTATGGTACAGAAATAAAGATGCATTTATCATTTTGGTTGGTTTACAACAAGGTCTGTTCAAAGTTGGATACAGTTATGATGTGACCATTTCAAGACTCACCAATGCAACAGCCGGGGCACATGAGATTTCATTCGCTTTCCAGCTGGCCTGTAAGCCGGTGAAAAAAAGATACCGTACAATAAACTGTCCATCATTTTAGTTATTGTTGCATCAGAATTCTAAATGCAATCCTTACATCCAAACAGTGTCAATATGGTTTCCTCAACCCTTAAGTTGATTCCCATTGTTTCGCTTGGCCTTGTGGCCGGCGTTTCGCTTACTTTTCAATCCTGTTCCAAGGATGTTTCCGGTGCTACCGGTGAAGAGTACAATAACCCCAAAAACGGGGGATATCTGAATGTTCCCTACGCCGAGCAGGAAACCGGACCCGGTCTCGTACTCGTTGAAGGTGGTACATTTTCCATGGGACGCGCTGAACAGGAGATTCAATATGAATGGGATAATATGCCCCGTAGGGTTACGGTTTCATCCTTTTATATGGATCAGACTGAAATCACCAATCAGTTTTACCGTGATTATCTGTATTGGTTGAAGCGTGTTTATGATGTTGATTATCCTGATGTTGCGCTGAAAGCTACCCCTGATACGCTTGTTTGGCGCGATCGTCTCGCATTTAATGAGCCTTATGTGGAAACATACCTCCGGCATCCGGCTTACAAGAACTATCCGGTAGTTGGTGTTAATTGGCTTCAGGCTAACGACTACTGTGCCTGGAGAACAGATAGGGTCAATGAAGTTATTCTGATCAGGGAAGGTATCCTGAAAGTGAACCCAAATCAAACTGCTGATGATAACTTTAATACGGATGTTTACCTTGCCGGTCAGTACGAAGGACTTGTAAAAGGAAATATTGAAGACCTCGATCCCAGTAAGGGTCAGGGTGCTACACGGAAGGTCAAGATGGAAGATGGTATCCTGTTACCACGTTATCGTTTACCTACCGAAGCTGAATGGGAATTTGCCGCTTTGGGCCTGATTGGCAACTCAACTGATGAATTGGTAACTGAGCGCAGACAATATCCCTGGAATGGACATATTGTTAGAAATGCCGATGATCAATTCAAAGGTGAAATGATGGCGAACTACAAAAGGGGTAGGGGTGACCAGATGGGTGTAGCCGGTAAACTGAACGATAACGCAGATATTACTGCAGAAGTGAATGCTTACTGGCCAAACGACTACGGTTTATATAACATGGCCGGTAATGTAGCCGAATGGGTGATGGATGTTTACAGACCGCTCACACCTGAAGATGTTTCTGATTTCCGTTCTTTCAGAGGTAATGTTTACAAAACGGTCGTTCGTGATGAGGAGGGTGCTATTGCCGAAAGAGATTCTCTGGGAAAGATTAAATTCAGAGATGTTACTGAATCAGAGAGTGTTGATCGCCGGAATTATCAAAAAGCTGATAACATTAATTTCAAGGATGGTGACAGGATATCAAGTTCGTCCTATGCCGATCAGGATGTTGAGGAAGATAAGATTATGTATGAGTTTGGAGCACAATCAATGATCAATAATAAATCTAGGGTCTACAAAGGTGGTTCATGGAAAGACAGGGCTTATTACATGTCGCCTGGAGCCAGACGTTTCCTCGATGAAAGGCTCTCAACTGATTATATCGGATTCAGATGTGCCATGGCCAGGGTAGGTAGTCCTGTTGGACTTGGTAAAAAATAAATCAGCATCACTTTAATTGAAAGCTCCGTAACCATAAATTGCGGAGCTTTTTTTATTGATATGAACACCACAACAGAGGCACTCTACAGTATTTACCTTAAGCACCCATCTGTGTTTACGGATACCCGTATGCCCGTCAGAGGCGGAATTTTTTTTGCATTAAGCGGTCCCAATTTTAATGGCAACCGGTTTATTAGGTCGGCCCTTGATGCCGGTGCGGCTTTTGCTGTTTCTGATGAAGTACCGGAGAATCCTGATTCGAGGGTTTTGCAGGTGAATGATACCTTGAAAGCATTACAGGATTTAGCGCTTTATCACAGGCGACAGCTTACCTGCAAAGTGATTGCAATAACTGGCAGCAACGGTAAAACCACCACAAAGGAACTTGTCGCGGCCGTGTTAAGCCGGAGATTTAAAACCAGCTTTACACAGGGAAACTTGAACAATCATATCGGCGTTCCGCTTACCCTACTCAATATCGGAACAGATATTCAAATGGCCGTTATTGAAATGGGTGCCAATAAACCGGGTGACATAAAAGAACTCTGTGAAATTGCTGAACCTGACTACGGACTAATTACAAATATAGGGAAGGCTCATCTCGAAGGAATGGGTGGCTACGAGGGTATTGTGCAAACCAAAACAGAACTATACAGGTTTATCGGCAGTCATGGAGGGCGATTGTTTGTGAATACCAATCATCAGGTGTTTTTAACCCGCTCAATGGGTATTACTGCTTATAAATTTGGGGCAGCACCTGACAATGATGTTTACGGTCTATTTATAGATGCATCACCCTATGTTCGTTTTAGCTGGGCCGCAAAGGGCGAGGATGTTCAAATGACCAGCGTTGTGGAAACCCGGTTGATTGGTTACTATAACTTTGAAAATATATTGGCAGCTGCTGCCATAGGTCATTTTTTTGGCGTTTCAGCCAATGACATTAATGAAGCTGTTTCAACTTATATTCCTGATAATAATCGCTCACAGGTAATCAATACTGGAAATAATATATTGATTCTGGATGCCTACAATGCCAATCCCACAAGCATGGAAGCTGCCATCAGCAATTTCAGGGCAATGAACGCAGGCAAGAAAATGATTATTTTGGGTAAAATGATGGAACTGGGCGAAACAAGTGCTGAAGAACACCAGCGAATTGCACGTATGGCAGCTGAAAGTGAAGGCGTTGAAACCATCCTTGTGGGTGACTTATACAAAGTTATCCCATCGGGTATTCAACATTTTCAAACCACCTCCGAACTATTGGAATGGTTAAAAGACCGCCAATTTAAAGATTACACCATCCTTATCAAGGGGTCAAGAGCTAACCAACTTGAGCAGATAAAAGGAAGCTTTTAAATGATTTATTGACTGAGAACGGCCCTTGAGATTACTATTTTTTGTACCTCACTGGTACCTTCGTAGATTTGGGTGATTTTAGCGTCACGCATCATGCGTTCAACATGATACTCCTTAACAAAACCATAGCCTCCGTGAATCTGAACCGCTTCAACCGTTGACTCCATGGCTACTTTTGAAGCATAAAGTTTGGCCATTGCACCTGAAAGAGAATAATCGAGGTGGTTGTCTTTATCCCATGCCGATTTGTAAACCAGCATTCGCGCAGCTTCAATTTCTGTTGCCATATCAGCCAGTTTAAACTGAATAGCCTGATGTTGGGAAATTGGTTTCCCG
>JBIICM010000115.1:0-7946 GCA_044238875.1 Flavobacteriales bacterium
CACCCTCGCCGCCTGGACTGGCCAACGCACTTGATCTCGGTTCATGCAGAGATCCAAAAGCAATCTCACATAACGTTTTGCGTGTAGGCGATGTTGCCTTGTGTTGCGCCTGCGGCAAGGCAATATTGCTTACACGCTGTTATGCCTCGTGCCATTTTCTGTTTAATGGCTTAAATTCGTAAGTTCAATCTTTTTTCTAAACTTTTCCTTGGTATAGATCATAAATTGGGAATATCAAATCATAATCGTTCCAATTCAAATTGCCATCAATTATTTCAAATTCTTTGAACTTATTCTCGTCCAAGTATTTTCGAATCGAAGGATGATATGAAGTTTCAAGAAATGATTTAAAATCAACTAGCCTATTAACACCGTCATTGAAAATGATTCGAATTGCATAATCACCAATATAGACAGCAGATTTGATCTCTATCAAATCAGAATATTCTCTATTATATTCTTCTACTATTTTCATTTGATGCGTTTTGTGATTTTTTCAAACTCAATATTTTTATGATAGACAAAATAATCAATCCATTTTTCGACTATTTTCTCTGAAAACTTTTCAAGGAACTCTTCAAAGTCCTTTAACTTACTTCCTGCCAAAGGATTTAAACCTTTAACAGGTTTGATTTTGATCTCAACGATTTTTCCTTCAACAATGTAGAACTCAGCCTTACTTTCACAGCCATTATATTTTGCGTGGACATGAATTGGTTCATGTTCATTTGAATAGAAAAAGATAAGAATACCAAGGTATTCAAAGATTTTAGGCATTGACTCAAGATTTACTCAAATGTATAAAAACTTCGCGATTTGATCAACGACTTTTGATTATCGAAAAAAAGGCATGTGGCATAACTTGCTTATAAGCGCATATTTTTTCGTTCTAAACTCTATTGAAAATTCCGGAAACCATTGCCCCCCATTCCGGCAAGCTGACCCCACCCTGCTGCGCCATAAAAGGCTGTTTAAATGTTTAATTCAACCTGATCAGCTGATCAGGCGCAAAGAAATTTTGGCCCGGTTTGCTCCAGAATCACTGGCCCAATTTGCTCCGGAATTGCCATCTGGCAATAGGATTCCAGAATTGTCGACTAAATGCTGACTAAATAACAAAAATAAAAAGCCTAAAACCTTGATTATCATAGGCTTTAGGCTTAGTACTAGCGGAGAGTGAGGGATTACCATGTGATCCCGGAAAGGGGGGTGTTCAGCATAAAGCAAACCCTTCGGGTTGTTTTTATTTAAACGCACGCATTTCAAGCAAGCTTGATGCGTGCGTTTTCAAATAAAAAACCCCGCAAATGCGGGGTTTGCTTTATGCTGCGGAGAGTGAGGGATTCGAACCCTCGATACCCTTTTGAGGTATACACACTTTCCAGGCGTGCTCCTTCAACCACTCGGACAACTCTCCAATACTTATCATCCGTTTCCTTTTGATCAGGAAAATGAAGCGTGCTCATTCTCCCGATAGCTATCGGGACTCGGACAATTCTCCAGTCTTTACCAATCTGTTTTCTTTTGACAGAAAACGGGCAAATATACAATCTTTAAGTGTCTGTTGTAATTTGAAGAATAAATGAGCCTGCTTTCGATGTTTCCTTGCCAAGCTTACTACTTGCTCAAATAACGTCAAAATGCATCTGGGTGTTGTTACAGGCTGGCCAACCGTAATTTAATACCACTACTGACCAAGTAAGTTTTAGCATTTAAAGAGGTTTGAAAATTGAGGAGCAACCCAAACGGTTACTCCTCTTTTGATATTTTGGTCTTGACGCATTTTAGATTTAACTTTTTTTATACTTTTGCCTTACTAACCAAAAAAAATCATTCAATGAGATTCAACCTAACAAAAACAGCCTCGCAGGCTAATGCTGACTTTTCAAGCAATTGGCAATGGCAAAAAAGTGATTTGGAATCCAACGCTGGGTTTTCTCCTATTCAGACTCCTTTTTCAATGAAAAGATGCCTTATGGCACTTCTTTTCTCGCTTTCTCTTTTTGGAGCAAACGGATTATTGATTGCCCAAAAAACTACTATTGCTTCCGGAAGCTGGAGTAATCCTGCTATCTGGTCTCCTTCAGGTGTACCGACTACGGGGCAAAACGTAATTATCGCTGCCGGACATGCAGTAACGCTGAGTGCCAATACCAGTATTGGTGCAGGTTCGCTCACCGTGAATGGCACGCTGAACAGGGGTACCCGTGGTTTTACTGCCGGTTCTCTCATCGGAGCCGCTTCGGGCGTTATTACCGGCACCGGCGGTATTCTTCAGGTGGGAAGCAACAATGCGAGTACCTCCTATGCGGGCAAACTTAGCGGAACCTTTTTAACCGGATCCCCAATAAGGAAAACGGGTACCGGAACGCTTACACTTACCGGACAAAGCGATTATGTGTCCACCAATGCTCTTGCAGCAACTGTAATTGGTGGCACACTGAGATTGGGCGTAACAAATGCTCTTCCGGCAGGGTCTGTTTTTACAGTAACCAACGGTGGAACATTCGATCTCAACGGCTTTAACCAAACACTTTCTGCTTTGGTAAGTGTCTCTTCATCCTCCAGCACTGCAACCCCTGTCGCAACCAATAGCGCGCCCACTCCTGTTACCTTTACCATAAATATGCCTTCAGGAGATGGCGGTTATACCTATGAAGGTATCCTATCCGGCCAAATCAACCTGGTAGTGAATGGCTCTGATATATCAAATAACTGGTACTGGTTATCAGGAACCGGCATCACATTTACCGGTAACACCTCTGTTACCGGTACCGCAACCCTTGGTCTTGGAACATCATTAAACGGTGATTTGAGTGTAGCTGCAGGAAGTTTTCTAGCACTTACAGCCAACTCATCCTGCAATACCTTAACACTCGGCGGTGTGCTTCAGTCTGCAGGAACGCATGGTAATACAGCATCAAGCGCTACTTTTAAAAACAACGCTTATTTTGAATCAAGCGAGCCTTCATTTGCGAATGTTCTCACGGTAATCAATGGTGCATCAGGAAACTGCTGGGGCAATGGGATACAGCCTTTTTATCCGGGAATTCAACCAGGTGCCATCCCTGTTGTTACATCTGACCCTCTTGCAAGTTCTACAACGGTTGAATCAAGAGCAAGATGGGGCGGTTCAGGGTTTGAAGCTGCTTTGTTTACCCCTGCAAATCCGGGTCCCCCTCCTGCCGGCCCTGGCCTCAATATGAATCCTGCAGGAGCACCTATCTGGAATGATGGTTCAGCCAGAAATTTTAGTTTTACTTACAATTCATTAACAGGAACTTCTGTATGGTCTGTTGACTGGAACAAGAACCTTTCTTTCGGCAGCGGTGAGTCGGTAAGCTCCACATCACCCGGTTTGGCTAATAAAGGTTTTGATTACCTGAGTATTTTTGTACAGGGTAGCACGCTTACCGACCCTGCAAGCGGAGCAAGCGTTACCATTCAAAATTTCACCATCAATGGATCAGGTTTCGGCACCTATTCATCTTCCAACAGCACAGCTACTATTGTAAACTTTCGCAATGGAGCAGGTTATTTCGGAGACATTACCATTACCGGTAAAATTACCATTACCGGAGGCGCAGGTACAGCATCAGAAAGACCACGATTCTACATTAAACTGGGTAATCCTTTTGAATTGCCTACCACGACTTGCGGCACTACTTACTCATTTAATAACGAAACCTGTACGTGGGATCTTACCGCCACCGGAGGCATTCTGCCTTTTTATCCGGGAGTTCAGCCCAATGCCATTCCTGTTGTTACAACCGACCCTCTGGCAAGCACTACAACCGTTCAGGCGAGATCAAGATGGGGCGGTACCGGGTTTGAAGCTGTTTTGTTTACCCCTGCAAACCCAGGCCCCCCTCCTGCCGGCCCTGGCCTCAACATGAATCCTGCAGGAGCACCCGTCTGGAGTGATGGTTCAGCCAGAAACTTTAGTTTAACATACAATTCATCAACCGGTACATCTGTATGGTCAATTGACTGGGACAAAGACCTTTCTTTCGGTAGTGGTGAGTCGGTAAGCTCAACATCTCCTGGTTTGGCCAATAAAGGTTTTGATTACCTGAGTATTTTTGTTCAGGGTAGCACGCTTACAGATCCTGCCACAGGAGCAAGCATAAGCGTTGATGACTTCAATATCAACGGAACAGATTTCGGCACCTATTCATCTTCGAACAGCACAGCCACTACTGTAAACTTCCGTAATGGAGCAGGTTATTTCGGAGACATTACCATCACTGGTACAATTACCATTACCGGAGGAGCAGGCACAGCATCAGAAAGACCCCGATTCTATATCAGACTGGGCAAACCTGTAAATTTGTTACCTGCAGGCTGTTGGGATTTTTATACATTCAACGCTCAAACCTGCATGTGGGAAACTACTGAGCCTGGATGTTCAGTGGCAGCTCCTCGTCTGGAATTTGACCAGAATATTGCTTCTGCTCAGGAGTTCGTGGTGTTCCCGAATCCTTCTTCAGGAAGTTACTTCATTAGCGTACCAGTTGAATATGGTCAGAAAACCATGACCCTGCAGGTATGGAATGCTACAGGCCAGTTAATCAGCAGCCGCACTGTTCAAGCAACAGGCACTGAAATGATTTCATTGGAAGATCAGCCACAAGGCATTTATCTGCTGAATGTTCAGACTGCTGGTGTACTTAAGACCTTCCGTCTGATAAAAAATTAATAAGATTTAATTTCTAGCACTAAAAATCCCTGTCCAAAATGGCAGGGATTTTTTTTCTGCCCAAATTTTATCAGGGTAAATTAAGCCACCGGCCGACCCTTCCATTTATTTTTGATGAACAACGCCATGAGTGGCAATGTCAAAACAGCAAGGGGATAAACCCACCGGAAGAAAAACCAGTCGCCGATATAGAAATTTCTTCTGAAACGGATGGCGATTTTCAGCATCATGGCATATTCTGCAAACGGCAACAGCACAGCCAGCGGCCAGTATAAAGCAAGAAGCAGCCAGGGCATGAAAAGCTGTAAAAGCAGTGCGGTGCTTAGCAACAGTCGGCGCCGCTCCATGATATGGCCGCTTTTACCCGCCCAGCGCAGCCGCTGCCGATACCATTCGTGCCATGTTTTTACCGGAGCGGTGTACACACATGCCTCGGGATCGTCAGCCCAGTGTATGCCTGTATGACCGTTTTCAAGAAAACTTTTTAAAAGGTAAACATCATCACCGGATGCTCTGTGCAGATGCGACTGATAGCCTCCCGCAGTAACAAAAGCACCACGCGAAAACATCAGGTTGGCACCACTGCACAACATCGGGATACGCCTTAACACAGTAAATCTTGTAATCCAGAGTAAAACCAATGCCTCGTATTGCTGCAGCCACGAAATCAATCCGCGTTCAGGAAGTACCAGCACCGGGCCAATCAGCATGCGCGATTCGGGTCTTAGCCTGTTGCGCATGGTTTGCATCCAGCCGGGCCCGAAAACACAATCGGCATCCGTTGTGAGGATAAATGGATGATCACTTGCATTTATTCCGGCCTGAAGCGCCATTTTTTTACCTCCTCCCCTATCTTCATCTAGCCGGATGTATGTAATAAAGTCATCCGGTTCAATCAGATCTCCTCCCTTGTCTTTTGAACCATCATCAATCAGTATACATCGGTCGCTTCGCCGGTGTTCAAGTGTTTTCAGGCATGGCAGCAGTTTTTTCAGCTGCCGGGCTTCATCCCTGAACGGTATCAGCAGATCAACCAATATGCTATTTGAAAATGATTCAGCCACCGGGTAAAATTCGTTGTTTTTACTTAGTACCTTGCAGGGCTTGATGATCAGCGATAAAATTATTCTCGGTATCGATCCCGGCACCACCATCATGGGGTACGGCCTGATTCATATTACCAACAATCAACCCAGGCTGCTGCATTTTGGTACGCTGCTGCTGCATAAATATGATGATCATGGCACAAAGCTCAAACTGATATTTGAGCGCACCCTTCATTTGATTGATACTTACACGCCGGATGAAATGGCCGCAGAGGCCCCCTTTTTCGGCAAGAACGTTCAATCAATGTTGAAACTGGGGCGGGCTCAGGGTGTAGCACTCGCTGCCGCCCTGTATCGCAACCTGCCTGTATTTGAATACTCTCCCCGAAAGATTAAGCAAAGTATCACCGGAAAAGGAGCTGCCTCAAAGGAGCAGGTGGCATCGATGCTTCAGCGGCTCTTAAAGATCGACACATCAGAAATGCCTGCGCAACTCGATGCCACCGACGGACTTGCAGCTGCCATGTGCCATTTCTATCAGCATAAGCCGGGTATGCCAGTTGTTGAAAAAGCAGGGAAAATGTCGGGCTGGAAAGGCTTTGTAGCCCAAAATCCGGGCCGGGTAAAATAAACCTTCAGCTTACTCAACCACCCATACATTGCTGCCGCTGAGCAGTTTGTCGAGATCAGGTTCTCCTTTGGCCTTTGCCGTTTCAATCTGGGCATTGAAGGCCTCTTCATACGTAAACCGGTCTTCAACATAAAACACCCCGAATGGACGGGGAAAATGTTCTTCCTTAGAAGGATCATCAAAGAACCGTGTAAGAATATTGGCTTTCACCCTATCGCGCTCATTATGAATCCAGAGATCATTGGCAGAAAGATCCGTCAGGGAAACAATCCGAGGGGTGAAGCCATCAAGCATGATACCCTTGTCTTTTGCAGCTCCGAAAACCAATGGCCGGTCATGCTCTATAAACAATGTTGCCTCAGGTTTGCTGGCTTTTTCAGTAAATACCTCAAAAGCACCGTCATTAAATACATTGCAGTTTTGGTAAATCTCAACCATTGAAGCGCCTTTGTGCGCATTGGCCCGTTTGAGGATGTTGCGCAAATGTATTGGGTCACGGTCCATCGAACGCGCCACAAAAGTGCCATCTGCCCCCATTACCAAAGCCAAAGGATTAAAAGGGTGATCGAGCGACCCGAAAGGAGTTGATTTGGTTACCTTTCCCAGCTCGGATGTTGGTGAATACTGCCCTTTGGTCAAACCATAGATTTCGTTGTTGAACAAGAGAATATTCACATCAAAATTTCGGCGCAGCAAGTGTATAAAGTGATTGCCGCCGATTGACATAGCATCTCCGTCACCGGTGATAATCCACACACTTAATTCTGGTCTGGTGGCTTTAAGTCCGGAAGCAACTGCCGTTGCCCTGCCATGAATGCTATGCATACCATACGTTTCCATGTAATACGGAAAACGTGAAGAGCATCCAATGCCGCTGATAAAAACAATGTCCTCGCGTTTGATACCCAGTTCCGGCACAACCGTCTGAACCTGCTTTAATATGGAATAATCTCCGCATCCCGGGCACCAGCGTACTTCCTGATCGGTAACCAGATCTTTTGCTGTGAATGGAGCTGAATTTTCTACACTATTACTCATGGTTTTGCCAGACTTGTTATTTTTTGGTAAAGCTCACCGGCCGTAAAGGGTACCCCTTTAATTTTATTAAATCCTTCGGCCGGAATTAAATACTGATCGCGGATCATTTTCACCAATTGCCCATTGTTCATTTCCGGAATCAGCACATGGTCATAATTATGAAGTATCTCACCCAGATTTTTTGGAAAAGGGTTCAGGTAACGAACCTGGGCATGGGCAACACTGTATCCCTCTGCCAGAGCAGTCCTTACTGCCGTTTTAATCGAACCGTAAGTTGAACCCCATCCGAGCACCAGCAGTTTACCCTTTTCAGGGCCATTGTCAATTGTTTGGGGTTGGATATAATCAGCTATTCTGGCCACTTTCTCCGCCCTTAACTTCACCATAAACTCATGGTTATCAGGGTCATAGGATATATTACCCGTCTCATGCTCCTTTTCCAGACCACCAATGCGGTGTTCTAATCCGGGCGTACCTGGTATGGCCCATTTTCTTGAAAGCTTTTCGTCTCTTTTGTAGGGCAGGAACTTTT
>JBIICM010000116.1:0-7945 GCA_044238875.1 Flavobacteriales bacterium
CGCAGGTAAGTGCCCAGTCTGACACAGTGATTACAGGTAAATTAGACAATCGTTTTTTCCAGGAATCATGGGCGGTTGAATGGCGGATGGCGGCCGCAGCATATCAGCCAGATTCAGCAGTCATCAGAAAAATTAACACGCTTCTGCCGGCAACCAAAATAGAATGCCGGGTGATACTTGGAACCTGGTGCAGCGATAGCCGGCAGCATGTACCGGCCCTGATAAAAATTTCGGAGTTAACTGGCATTGCATGTGAATTCTGGGGCGTATCACGCAAAAAAGAATGTCCGCTGAATGATTGCTCAGGATGGGATATTGAATACGTACCCACTTTTGAAATTTGGATCAACGATAGTAAAGCAGGCCGTATCGTTGAATCTCCCACCATTTCAGTTGAAGCTAATCTGCTTGAAATAATGGGTAATACAAGAAAATAACGTCATGAAATCAAACCCCTTTAAATCAATTACACGACGCATTACCGGCTACTTTTTCAAAGGCTTGCTGCTTACCGTTCCAATAGGAATTACCGTTTATATGATCGTGGCCTCATTCCTATTTCTGGATGGTCTGCTACCTTTTGAATGGCCCGGAATCAGCATCCTGATCATTCTTGCAGGCACTACCTTGCTTGGTTTCATTGGTACGGTGCTGATCCAGACGCCGATACTTCAGTTTTTCAGCCGTTCACTTGATAAGGTACCGCTGATAAAATTCATTTATACTTCGGTAAGGGATATGCTCTCAGCCTTTGTGGGCAAGGAGAAACGTTTCAACAAACCGGTGATGGTAAGGATGAATAAAGATGCAGGTGTGTACAAACTTGGTTTTATCACGCGCAACGATTTGCGTGAACTGGGCATTGCAGAAGGGCGCTCGGCTGTATATTTCCCTCATTCATATAATTTTTCCGGCAACCTTTTCGTCGTCGAAAATGAGCTGATCAGCCCGCTGGATGCACCTTCTGATGAGGTGATGAAGTTTATCGTTTCAGGCGGCGTCAGCCGCATCTGATTTGTTCAAAAATGCATGGATAATTATGGCAGATAAGAGGTGCAGAATGTGTTGCAGGTTATAATTTTGTAGTTCACACAAACGCTATGAAGAAGATACTGCTGATTGTTGCACTGCTGCCTGCTATGGCAGGTTCCCTCTACTCACAGACTGTGAGCCCCAAAATGCCTGTGGATGAAATAACCCAGCTCATCACCTATACCGATGTGGTAGAGGAAAAGGGATTGAACAAGGATTCTTTATACAACCGTGCGCTTCGTTGGTTTAAAACATTTTACAAGAACCCTGTTGATGCCATTAAAAAGGCTGATCCGGAAGCACGAACCATCGAAGGCGGCTACCGGTTCCAGATTCAAAAACCTGATCCGGCTGCAAAAAAACAACCGGCTCAGATGGTCAACGCCGGACTGGTTAATTACAAGATTAGCGTTATGTGCAAAGATGGCCGGTTCAAGTATGAAATAAAAAACATCAACTGGCAGCAGGCTTCAGTTTACCCGATTGAAAAGTGGATGGATGCAAAGGCCCCCGGATACGATCCTGTATTTGCTGTTTACCTCAAACAGGTTGATGATTATATGAAAGATCTGATTCAAAGCCTTGAGCGCGCCATAGAAACCGAGCCCCTTAAAAAAAAGGAAGAATGGTAAGCGCTTAACACCACGCTTCAAACTTTCTGAGATATCCGCTGCAGTTCTATTTTCATTTCCCGCATCATCAGCATAATACTCTCCAGATTAAGTTCCTCGGGTTTGTAAGGCTGGGTATCAATGGCACAGGTAAATTCCCAGGCCTCCAGAATATCTGAAATGTTTACCGGATAGGGTTGGTATTGACGGTTGTCGGAGTGTAGCACCCAAACTGCCGGATCGTTTGCATCACGGTACACCCGCTTGTAAACGATACCTTCATCACGGGTCAGCAGGATATAGGTGCTGCCGTTCCGGATGTCATCCGCATGCTCCACATATTTACCGATTACATAAGCCCCCTCTCTCAGGGGAGGCATAGAGTCTCCTTTGATCGGGAAGGCCCGGTGTTTACCGGATGGCAGAAAAGGCAGGTTGAGCCGCTGCAGCCCCTCTATGTATTCCGGATCAGCGTAGCCCTGAAGATAACCGGCTGTAGCCTTCTCCGGTATTACTTCCACAAGATCACGCCCTTCGTTGTCAATCACTACGGGAAAAAGCAGCCTGTTTTTGCCGACCTTCATCAGTGCCTCCGGATGGGTCTTTCTCAGGTCACCTTTCAGCAATGCGTCAAGCGAGATCTGGAAGTATTCGGATAGCTTCAGCAGCACTCCGATAGATGGCTCATTGCGACCGCTCTCATAGGTTACGAGCCGTGCCCTGGTGATGCCCAGTTCGTTGGCCAGGGATTCCTGCGAGAGCCCCTTCAGCCCTCTCAGGCAGCGTATGTTGGATGCGATCATAGGGAGCCCTCCCATCTGGGCGGATCGCTATCCGCCCTCTCGCTCTCTGCTCTGCCGGGCTCATCGCTCAGCCTCTCCCATCTGGGCGGATCGCTATCCGCCCTTGCGCTCTCTGCTCTGCCGGGCTCATCGCTCAGCTCCTCCTCCCGTCTGGGCGGATCGCTATCCGCCCTCTCGCTCTCTGCTCTGCCGGGCTCATCGCTCAGCCTCTCCCGTCTGGGCGGATCGCTATCCGCCCTTGCGCTATCCGCCCTCCTGGGATTTTCGATGATATATCGGCTGATATTCCGGAGAGCCCGCTCATCTCTGATGATGATTTCGTAGTAGTCGCGCTGCCATATCTTTTGATCGATGCTGATTGCAGGTCCGGGCTCTTCCTGCCTGGGCGGATAGCTATCCGCCTGTGGGCTCTCTGCTCTGCCGGGCTCCTGGGAGGCCTCTCTCTCCCGCATATGCGCCAGCCATCTTTCCTTGATTTTTTTCGTTGTCGCCCCTTTGAAGCCCCGGATGATCGCTCCGACGGTTCGTGAAGGGCTGGTAAAGTGAGCAGGGCACTCGTGTCTTGGCTCGGAGGTTTCGTTGATCCTGATGATGGCATGAAAGTGATCCGGCATAACAACAAAGGCTTCTATTGAAACCCCTGGCCTGATAAGGGGCGTCTGCCTCCATGCTTCATGCACGATCTTGCCATATCCGTTCATTATCATTTCTCCGTTCCGGATCTCTCCGAAAAGCCTTTTCCGGTGTTGACAGTTCATCGTTACAAAATAAAGTCCGGGTTGGGAATAATCATATCCCTTCAGGCGGATAGATCTTCTGTGGTGGATGGCCGGATTATAGTTCCATCCGGATGGCCTCACCGAAGCACCCGCTACATTTCTTTCGGGAAGGATAGAAGATTTGTGGCTCATGAATTTTTATGTTACTAATAGCAACACAAATATGTTGCATTTTGTTGTTGCTTTGTACTTCCCTGTCAGATTTCTTTTCAACATGCTTGTTTATAATAATGTACCCCGCTTTTCGGGTCAGCAGGTCGTTCACATGGACCTCGATTCCTTTTTTGTTTCAGTGGAGCGGCTCCACAACAGCGCATTGAACGGCAAGCCATTGCTCATCGGGGGTATGGGCGACCGGGCCGTAGTGGCCTCCTGCAGCTACGAAGCCCGCTGCTTTGGCGTGCATTCAGCCATGCCCATGAAACATGCCCTGCGTCTTTGTCCGGATGCCATTGTGCTCAGGGGCGACCATGAACAGTACAGCCGCTATTCGCATCTGGTTACAGACATTATCCGTGAGAAAGTCCCCCTTTATGAGAAAGCCTCGATTGATGAGTTTTACATTGACATGAGCGGCATGGATCGCTTTTTTGGATCCTACCGTTTTGCGCTGGAGTTGCGGCAGACCATTATCAGAGAAACAGGTCTCCCCATCTCCATGGGATTTTCAGGCAATAAAACTGTTTCAAAGGTAGCCACCGGAGAAGCCAAGCCCAACGGACAGCTGCAGGTTATACAGGGTACCGAAAAACCTTTTCTGGCACCGCTTTCAGTGCAGAAACTGCCCATGGTAGGAGATAAAACATACCATCTGTTGCGCAGCATGGGCGTTGAGCAAATAAAAACCGTACAGGAAATGCCCATAGAACTCATGGAGCGTCTTTTGGGAGAAAACGGCAAACTGATCTGGAAAAAAGCCAATGGCATAGATCACAGTCAGGTAATACCCTATACCGAACAAAAATCAATTTCAACAGAAGAAACATTTGAAAAAGACACCATTGACATTAAAGCCATGCGGCATATACTGATAGCAATGACCGAAAAACTGTGCTTTCTGCTCAGAAAGCAGCATAAACTTACCGCCTGTGTTAACGTGAAAATACGTTATGCCGGCTTTGATACCTGTACCATGCAGGCCCGGGTGCCTTATACATCCTGTGATCACACCCTTATAGCCAAAACCTGTGAACTGTTTGACAAGCTGTATTCGCGCAGACAGCTTGTCAGACTGCTGGGTGTGCGTTTCAGCCACCTGGTAGGCGGCAACTATCAGATCAGCCTTTTTGAAGATACCGAAGAAATGATCAGTCTGTATCAGGCCATGGACAAGATGCGCCTGCGCTACGGAAATCCTCATGCGGTAACCCGTGCTGTAAGTCTCTCCGGCAGGGGTCGGAAACATCATGACAATTTATCCCGGAAAAAGCTATCCTGAAGCAAACCCTTTAGTTTATGTATCTGCGTTGTCACAGCTGGTTTAGTTTCAGATATGGAATCATGCCGGTAGAAGTATTGCTGGAAGAGGCCCGCCGGAGAGGAATCCGGAAACTGGCACTTACCGATATCAACAACACATCCGGATGTCTTGATTTTATCCGGCTGGCCGGCTCTAAATACGGCATTGAGCCGGTGGTGGGGATTGATTTCCGCAACCCGGGCAATGAGGCCTGTTATACCGGCCTGGCCCTTAATAACGAAGGTTTTCTTGAACTGAACCGCTTCCTTTCCGCACACCTGGCCTCCGGAAAACCTTTTCCTGCAAGAGCACCTCAGCTGGAAAACACCGCCTTTATTTATCCCTTCAGGAAAGCGCCTGACCGGATGTTCGTTCATGAATACCGGGGTGTTGCACCTGCTGAAACGCTCACTTATCTCCGCAGCAGAAAGCCATCTCCGCAGGATATTGCCCTGCATACCGTGAGTTTCCGTAACCGGAAAGACTTCAATATTCACCGCCTGCTGCGGGCTATCGCCGGAAACACACTGCTCAGTAAACTGTCTCCGGCAGATCAGGGCAGAGAAAGTGATTTGTTTTTAACGGAAGCCGAACTCCTGCGATGCTATGAAACAGCTCCGTTCCTGCTGCAGGCGGCCGGCCATCTGCTTGAACAATGTAGCATCAGCATCACTTTTGGCCATAATAAGAACAAAAAATGCTTTTATGCTGATCCTGACACTGATCTTGAACGCCTGCGAAGCCTTTGCGAAGATGGTATTCCGGAGCGCTACGGAAAGCCTGATCCCGTTATCAGAGAGCGTATTGACAGGGAGCTGAATCTTATTCGCAGTCAGGGCTTTGCCTCTTATTTTCTGATCAACTGGGATATTATTAGTTATGCCCGCCACAAAGACTATTTTTACATCGGACGTGGGAGCGGGGCGAATAGCATTGTGGCCTATCTGCTGCGCATTACCGATGTTGATCCCATTGACCTGGATTTGTACTTTGAGCGATTCATCAATGAATACCGGAAAAATCCACCCGATTTCGATATTGACTTCTCCTGGAATGATCGTGATGATGTAATCAGGTATATATTCAAGCGCTACGGAACAGATCATACGGCTCTTTTAGCCACCTACAGCACCTTTCAGGAAAATGCCATCTGTCGTGAACTGGGTAAAGTGTTTGGACTGCCCAAGGCAGAAATTGACCAGCTTTCGGAAACCCTTGAACCGGGCAAGGGTGATGATATTTCCCGGTTAATTTTTCGTTACGGAGGTTATTTGCAGGATTTCCCCTCGCACCTGAGTATACATGCAGGCGGCATCCTGATTTCAGAAGCCCCCATTTATTCATACACGGCTACCAACATGCCTCCCAAGGGGTTTCCCACCACCCAGTTCAGCATGCTCGAAGCGGAAGATCTGGGGCTGTATAAATTTGATATCCTCAGCCAGCGGGGATTGGGTCATATCCGCGACACCCGCACGCTTGTTGCCCAAAACAGGGGTGAGTGTATCAATGTGCATGACATTTCGGCGTTCAAGCAGGATCCCGCTATCAGAGCCTTACTGCGCACCGGCCGCACCATGGGCTGCTTTTATGTAGAGTCGCCCGCCATGCGCATGTTACTGAAAAAACTGCGGGCAACGCAATACCTCGACCTGGTGGCGGCCAGTTCAATTATAAGGCCGGGCGTAGCGCGTTCTGGTATGATGCGCGAATACATTCTGCGTTTCCGTCAGCCTGAACGCAGGCAATATATTCATCCGAAGATGCAGGAACTCATGGGCGAAACCTTCGGCATCATGGTTTACCAGGAAGACGTGATCAAAGTGGCGCACTATTTTGCCGGACTCAGTCTGGCCGAAGCCGACTCGCTGCGCAGGGGCATGTCGGGCAAGTTCCGGGCCCGGGAGGAGTTTCAGCGAGCCCGCGATGCTTTTATCAACGGCTGTCGCGAAAGGGGCTACAGCGAAGAGGTGACCTTTGAGGTATGGAGACAGGTGGAGAGCTTTGCCGGCTATTCATTTTCAAAGGGGCATTCAGCCTCCTATGCTGTAGAGAGTTACCAAAGCCTTTTCCTGAAAGCACATTATCCGCTTGAATTTATGGTAGGGGTTATCAATAATTTCGGAGGCTTCTATCAAACAGAGTACTACATACATGAAGCAAGGATGGCCGGAGCCATTATACAGGCGCCCTGTGTAAACAACAGTGACGCGCTTACCACCATCAGGGGAAAAAACATCTACCTGGGTTTTGGTCTGATGGCAGAGATGGAGCAGAAAACAGCGAGCCGTATTGTACACGAACGCAACAGAGGAGGGCCATTTCTGCACCTGGCCAATTTTACCGCACGCGTCGAAATTTCCCTGGAACACTTGCGCCTGCTGATACGCATAGGTGCGTTCCGCTTTACCGGCCATTCCAAAAAAAAGCTGCTTTGGGACATACTCAGCCTGATGGGTCATGAGAAGAAAACACATCCGGCTCCCGAACTTTTTGAACAGGCAACGGATAACTTCGTGCTGCCTCCGCTGGAAAGCAAACGCTTTGAAGATGCCCTGGATGAACTAACTATTCTTGGGTTTCCCCTCTGCTCACCTTTCGATCTGCTGCCTGATGGCATGAAAAAGCCTCCATTGCTGGCTTCAGATCTGGCCGGGTGGCAGGGCCGTGAAGCAGAAATTCTGGGGTATTATGTGTGTCGCAAACCTACCCGCACCATACGCGGAGACACTATGTATTTCGCTACGTTTATTGACCAGCAAGGGTTCTTTTTTGACACCACCCACTTTCCTCCTGTGGCAGCAAAATATCCTTTCCGCGGAAAAGGTTGTTACCTGCTCCGTGGTAAAGTGGCCGTTGAATTTGATTGTCCGAGCCTGGAGGTGAATTACATGGAGAAAATCGCATTGCACAGTGAAATGGTTCACTGAACAACAGATTTCTGCACCATGATTCAAGTCCCCTGATTGTCTGAACCAAGGCTCCCGCAAGTCTAAAGGGCAGAAAAGTCAATGCAGGTTCAAACCCAAACAGATTTCCTGTTTTCTACTCCACACCCAACAAGGTATCCCCCAAAGTTATTTTGTCTGTTTTTACCTTTCTTACATCTTTGTCAGCTTTAAGTATTGATTAAACCCGGATTATGCATTAGAAGCGCATCGCTCTAATGCATAGCGCATTGGCTATGAGCGCAGCAACCGGGTTAACCGCGATGAATCGCAGATTCCTTCGGCCCTTGGGGCAATTTGTGCAATTCTATTG
>JBIICM010000117.1:0-7940 GCA_044238875.1 Flavobacteriales bacterium
TCCTGAAAACGCTCCCAACCCAGCCAGGCTTCAATCATGGGAGCCAGTGCAATGCGTTTTAGATCTTCATTCTTTTTTAGTTTTTCGACAGGTGCGGTGAACCATTCAGCAGGGTTTTGCAGCAGTGTTTGGGTCGAAACATCGGGCCAGTCCTCATCAGGATTCCATTTGCGCAGACTCATTACTCTTTGCTGCAAACTGCATATTTCGTCATTCCAGTCCAGCAGGTTTTCTCCTTCCCGCCTCAGGGCATTAAGCAATATTTGCCGGGTTTTTTCTGAATCTGGTGTGCTCAGTTGAACAGACCTCAACACAAGTTGCCCCAAACGCAGGTCACGACTGGCGACAAGGCCGCCCCTTCGGCTATCCCAGTTGATGACCTCCTGCTCCTTTACCCTATGCATAAGGTCTTTGGGATTAATCGGTGCCGCCAGAAATATTTTACCGATGCCATCACGCATGTCGAGGTGAGCAACAGCAAGCCAGGGTTCATGTGAAAGCGAATCATGATAGGGCAGCATGGCGATCCGTCCGTTCGAAAGCTGAAACTGCGCATTATTGCCCGGTCTCGCGGAAGCAATCCTTTCAGGGTAGGCATAGGCCAGTAACAGCCCGGTTTCGGCCGGGTCAAAAGGAGCACTGCTTTCCTGAATATCGAGCAGGCGGCAGAAGGATGAAGCTACCTTTAGCAAACCGGCCCATTTACCATCAGTAGATCTGTCTGCCGATCTTAACCGCCTCAATTTTTCAATCCGGAGGTTGATGTCGGCACCGGCCTCTCTCCCGAGGGGGTCCCTTTCTTCAAGCAGGGCAGCGATGTCACAGGCGAGCGCCTGCATCTCAGCACCCGGGGCCTTCAGCAGCATGTGGGCCAGCCGCGGGTGACAGCCCAGTTTTACCATTTCGCGCCCGTGCGGTGTGATGCGTCCGTTTTGCAGGGCCTCAAGCTCTTCAAGCAATTGCCGCGATTGTTCAAATGAAGGCCCGGGAGGTTCATTGATCCACGACAACTCTTCCGGCCTTTCGTTTCCCCAGGCGGCCAGCTCCAGCACCAGGGGTGCCAGGTCGGCTTCTAGGATCTCCGGCATTCGCCGGGGGGCGAGCCTGAGCTGTGTAGCCAGGCTCCACATCCTGAAACATATACCCGGTTCAAGCCTGCCCGCCCTGCCGGCCCTTTGGTCGGCAGCATCTTCGGTAAGCCTTACCGTTACGAGGCGTGAAAGGCCGGTTCCGGGGTCAAACTGCTGCCTGCGGGAGAACCCCGAATCGATGACCACCCTTACCCCCTCTATGGTCAGGCTGGTTTCTGCGATAGAGGTGGCCAGCACCACCTTTCGCCGTCCGTCTTTGTCGGGCAGCAGCGCTTTCTTCTGGAGAGCCGGTGAAAGCTGTCCGTAAAGCGGATGAACGGCCACCGCGGTCAGATCATTTTCAAGCAAGGCCGCGCACTTCCTGATTTCGGCTTCGCCCGGGAGAAAGGCCAGTATGTCACCTTTTTCTGCCTGAATGCATTCAAGTACCTGCCTGGCTGTGAGTTCAGGGAGTAATCGTTCGTCGGCATCCTTTCCATAACGAACCTCTACCGGGTACGACTTCCCTTCGCTGCTGACCACCGGTGCGTCAAGAATGTCGGCCAGCACAGCAGTGTCGAGGGTGGCTGACATGATCAGGATGCGCAGATCAGGCCTTAGCACCTGCTGCGCCTCACGGCAAAGGGCAAGCGCTAGATCTGCATGGATGCTCCTTTCATGAAACTCATCAAATATCACCAGGCCGGCGCCTTCCAGCGTGTTGTCCTGCTGAAGCATCCGTGTGAGGATGCCCTCGGTAAGCACTTCAACCTTTGTTTCTGAGCTTGTTCTGCTCTCGAATCTTACCCGATATCCAACTGTACGGCTAATTTCTTCTCCCAGCATATCCGCCATTCGTGATGCTACCGTTCGGGCCGCCAGACGTCTTGGCTCAAGCATGAGTATTTTTTTATCCTGCAGCCAGGGCGCTCCCATGATGGCAAGGGGCACAAGTGTGCTTTTTCCTGCTCCGGGAGGAGCAGTCAGCACAACAGTATTATGCCTGCTCAGGGCAAGCTTCAATGCCGGAATTATTTCAGCAACCGGTAAATTCTGGCCGGATAGTTCAATTGTCAATTGCTGGCACTAATAAGATAAAGCGGTTGATTCCATTTACCAGCCGGTGCTGAACTGCTTTAAGAACCGCAAATCATTCTGTGAGAAAAGCCGGAGGTCTTTCACCTGGTATTTGAGAATGGCTATTCTTTCTATACCCATTCCCAATGCATAGCCGGTGTATTTCTCCGGATCAATATTGCAATTTTTAAGCACATTACGGTGAACCATTCCACAGCCAAGAATTTCAACCCAGCCGGAGTGTTTGCAAATATTACAGCCGGAGCCTTTGCATACAGAGCATGAGATATCCATCTCTGCAGAGGGTTCGGTAAAAGGAAAATACGAAGGCCTCAGCCTGATCCGGGTTTCCTTTCCGAAAAGCTCCCTTGCAAGGTACAACAGGGTCTGTTTGAGATCGGCGAAAGAAACCCCTTCGTCAATATAGAGGGCTTCCACCTGATGAAAAAAGCAATGTGCCCGGGCCGAAATGGCCTCGTTGCGGTAAACCCTGCCCGGCATGATCATGCGTAGCGGAGGCTGCCGTTTTTCCATCATGCGGATCTGTACCGAAGAGGTGTGAGTTCTGAGCGCCAGTTCAGGGTCACGGCTGATGAAGAACGTGTCCTGCATATCTCTGGCCGGATGGTCCTTTGGAAAGTTAAGTGCAGAGAAATTGTGCCAGTCATCTTCTATCTCGGGTCCTTCCGCCACTGCGAATCCGATACGGTTGAAGATTTCCTGAATTTCATTGGCTACGATAGAGATGGGATGGCGACTGCCCGACGGATAAGGCCATGCCGGAGCGGAAAAGTCAATTGCAGGGCCTGACTTTGTTACCTCAGTATTCTCGGCTCCCTGCCGCCAGCGTTGCTCAGCCAGATTTTTAAGTTCGTTAAGCGCTTTTCCGATATCTTTTCTGGAGGCTGGATCAACGTTTCTGAAGGCCTCGAACAGCACACTGATACGGCCTTTTTTACTTAGGAATTGAAGCCTGAATTGCTCAGCATCTGCGGCATTTTCAAGTCTCAACCCATCTATTTCAATTCTAATATTTTCAATCTCCAGTAGGAGCTGGTGTTTTTCCATACCCTGCAAATATATGGAAACCTATGCGCTGCTTGAATCGTAAAGAAAATCGGTTTGTACGTGTTTTTTTATACCTTTGAAGCATTGAATATGCAGTCATGAAAGTGTTTTTTAAATTCAATCTCATTATTCTGCTGGCTGTTTTGCTATCAGGATTCAACGCCTGCAACAAAAAAGACCAGACCTGTGATCTGGTGATTAAGGTAGTGAAAGCTAACGGAGCCCCGCTTACCGGAGCGAGGGTTAAGGTTACCTCAAAACAAGCGCTTACCACCGGAGCGGGTGAGTTGGCTGATTATCTGCCCAAAACCGATCTGACTGATGGCGCAGGGTTGGTGCAGTTTTCATTTAAAAATCCCGCTATTCTCGATATTGAAGTGACTCACGTGTCATTTCCGTTACCAACCGAAGACCTTATAAAACTTGAACCCGGCGAAACGGTTCAAAAGGTGATTACGGTTCAGTAGGAAAATTTTTCCTAGGCGGTGGCTGCAACAATAATGTCACCCCTTCGGGCGGCCTGCCCATCAACTGCCATCAGGAATTAAACATCCAGATTAATGCTGTTGTCCTTAATGATTTTGCGCAAATTTATCAGGGCATAACGCATGCGCCCCAGTGCAGTATTGATGCTTACATTGGTTTGCTCAGCTATTTCCTGAAAACTCATATCCTCATAAAGGCGCAACATAATTACCTCACGCTGCTCTTCCGGAAGTTCCCTTATCAGCTTTTTTACATCTCGTAATATCTGCTCTTTCACCATCTTGTCTTCAACATTATCATCAGCCAAGCGGATGGTTCTGAAGATATCGAAATCATCACGACCCTGATGCTGAACCTGCGGCAGACGTTTTTCCTTCCTGAAATAATCAATACTCAGGTTGTGGGCAATGCGCATCACCCATGGGAGAAACTTACCCTCCTCGTTGTAGTTACCTGATTTCAGGGTGTGAATAACCTTGACAAATACGTCCTGAAAAAGGTCTTCTGCCAGGGTGGCATCATTCACCAGTTTGCGAATGTATGCATACACCTTTTGTTTGTGACGTTGCACAATTACTGAAAGTGCATCTTCATTGCCTTGAATGTAGCTGTGGATTAATTCCTGATCCGGAATTTGAGCAGTATTACGCATAACCTCAATTTTTAAACGTTAGAACTGATTTAAAAAGTAGAGGTGTTTTCTATATGCGTGGTTTTTGTTTTGACTTTCTGCCCGTGAGCTATACAAAGATAATAAAAGATTTTTGAGAAAAACAAGTCTTAATTAATATTTTTGCAGAATTCTTACCTATGGCTGATTCTGCGCAGGATACAAGGGCCGACGTTTCCACGATTCACATCAGGGGAGCCCGGGTTCACAACCTGAAAAATGTCGAAGTTCGTATTCCGCGGTTTAAACTGGTGGTCTTTACCGGCCTGTCGGGTAGCGGTAAATCATCACTGGCGTTTGATACACTTTACGCTGAAGGCCAGCGCAGATATGTTGAATCGCTCAGTTCTTACGCACGTCAGTTTTTAGGCCGGATTAACAAGCCTGATGTCGATTTTATACAGGGTATCTCTCCGGCTGTTGCCATCGAGCAAAAAGTTAACACCACCAATCCGCGCTCAACGGTTGGTACCTCCACCGAAATTTATGATTATCTGAAGCTCCTGTTTGCACGTATCGGAAAAACCTATTCGCCCATATCAGGAACGCAGATTACTAAGTTTACACCTGAGGGAGTGGTTAATCTGGTAAACAATTCTCCCGAAAAAACCCGCATTAACCTTTTCGCCCCGCTCAATCCTGATCGTTTTGGCGGCAAAAGCCGCAACCTCAATGTGCTGAAACAGCTTGGCTTCTCAAGGCTCCGGGTGAACGGAACGTTAAAAAAAATTGAAGAATGGGAGCAGGATGATACTGATATATCAGGAAGCCGGCTTGAGTTACTCATTGACCGCCTGCAAGTGGAGCCCGGGAACACTGAAAACAACAGCCGGCTGGCCGACTCGGTACAAACCGCCTTTTACGAAGGAAGAGATGAATGCCTTGTAGAGTTTATCTATGAAGACGGAAACACCTCAGCACAAAAAGTTAGTGCCCGTTTTGAGGCTGATGGACTTCATTTTGAAGAGCCCAGCGTTCACCTTTTCAGTTTTAACAATCCGTTTGGGGCCTGTAAAGCCTGCGAAGGGTTCGGTACTGTAATAGGTATTGACGAAAATCTGGTGATTCCCGACAAAAGTCTTTCTGTTTTCGAAGGCTGCGTTGCTCCTTGGAAAGGAGAAAGAATGAGCGAATGGAAAGATCGCTTTGTTAAAAAAGCCATGAAATTCGATTTCCCGGTTCATCGCGCCTATTATGATTTGAACGAAGAAGAGAAACGCCAGCTCTGGGAAGGAAATCAATTCGCCGAGGGAATCAATGATTTCTTCAGAATGGTTGAAGAAAACACCTATAAGATTCAATACAGGGTAATGCTCTCAAGATACCGGGGCAAAACCACCTGTCAGGATTGCCGCGGCACTCGCCTGCGAAAGGATGCCGGCTATGTAAAGGTGGGCGGCATCAACCTGATTAATCTGGTATTGATGCCTGTTATTCGGGTCAGGGAATTTTTCGAAAACTTTGTTCCTGAACCCTATGAGCTGGCAGTTGCAGGGCGTATTCTTCAGGAAATCAAAAGCCGGCTGGGATTCTTGTGTGATGTAGGCCTGGGTTACCTGACGCTGAATCGCGCCAGCGCAAGCCTCAGCGGTGGTGAAAGTCAGCGGATCAACCTGGCCACCTCCATCGGTTCAAGTCTCGAAAGTGCGCTCTATGTGCTCGATGAGCCCAGTATTGGTCTGCATCCGCGCGATACCGAACGGCTGATCACAGTGCTCAAAAGGTTGCGTGATCTGGGTAATACCGTAGTGGTGGTTGAACATGATGAGGAAATCATGCGGGCGGCAGATATGCTTGTAGATATGGGTCCTGAGGCCGGAAGCCATGGAGGAAAGGTTGTTTTCAGCGGCCCTTATGCTGATCTTATAAAGGCAGGTAACAGTCTTACTGCCGACTATCTCACCGGTCGCAAGCAGATTGAAATTCCGGCTGCACCAAAAAAATGGAAACAATTCGTTGGTATCAAAGGTGCCAATCATAATAACCTGAAGCACATTGATGTGCGGTTTCCCCTCAATGTGCTTACTGTTGTGAGCGGAGTGAGCGGCTCCGGCAAAAGTACCCTGGTAAATAAAATCCTCTACCCTGCCCTCAAAAAGCTGTTTGATGGTTATGCCGAACAAACCGGGCAATTCGACAGGCTCGATGGAGACTATCGCTCCCTGGAGGCTGTAGAATATATCGATCAGAACCCGATTGGCAAATCCAGCCGGAGTAATCCGGTGACCTATGTTAAAGCTTACGACGAGATCAGATCCTTATACGCTGCCCAGCCACTCTCAAAAAACAGAAATTACAAGCCCTCGGTGTTCTCATTCAACATCGAAGGCGGACGCTGTGAAGAGTGCGAAGGAGAGGGCTTTGTAACCATCTCCATGCAATTTATGGCGGATGTTAAGTTACAATGTGATCTCTGCGGCGGAAGACGTTTCAAGGAGGAGGTTTTGGAGGTTCACTATAATGGTAAATCCATTTCTGATATTCTTGATCTTACTGTTGATGAAGCCATCGATTTCTTTTCACAAAAAAACAGCGGAACTGTTGAAAAGAGGATCGTTTCGCGGCTTAAACCGCTGGCAGAAGTTGGCTTGGGTTATGTACATCTCGGACAGGCCTCATCCACGCTTTCAGGGGGAGAGGCGCAGCGGATAAAACTGGCATCCTTTCTTACCAAGGGAGAGCAGCAGGCCCGCACCTTATTTATTTTCGATGAACCTACAACAGGATTGCATTTTCATGATATCAGCAAACTGTTAAAGTCATTCAATGCACTGATTGCGCAGGGTCATAGTCTGGTGGTCATTGAACACAACCTTGATGTTATTAAGGTTGCCGATTGGGTAATTGATCTTGGACCCGATGGCGGAGAGCACGGTGGATCGCTCGTATTTGAAGGGGTTCCGTCAGATCTGGCGCGACATCCGCATAGTTATACCGGCCAATACCTCAGCGCTAAATTCAATAGTATTAAGGGGCAATAAAATTGCGTTTAATTCATTCGCCCTTTGTAAATTTCCAGTCCAAAAAATCCGGGTATGAAAGCTGAGTTTTCCAAGGGTATTATTCAATACAGGGCCTCCGGGCAGGGTCCGGTGGTTGTGTTTCTGCATGGATTTATGGAAACTGCGCGAATATGGCGCGCATTCGCCTACAAGCTATCCTCACGGTTTAGGGTTGTAAGGATTAACCTTCCCGGACACGGCGGTTCTTCCGTTTTTAAAGAGCCCCACACCATGGAATTTATGGCCGCTGCCGTTAATGCTGTGCTGGAAAAGGAAAAAATCGGGAAAGCCCTTTTTGTCGGGCATTCAATGGGGGGTTATGTGTCGCTTGCCTTTGCTGAAAAATGGCCAGAAAAGGTAAACGGGCTCATTATGTTCAGTTCCTCCTCTTTTGCCGACAGTCAGGAAAGGAAGGCAGAACGTGAACGCGCCATCAAAGCTGCAGATGCGCACAAAATGAAATTCATTACTTCTGTTGTTCCCAATCTTTTCTTCGAACGTTCAGGAAATAAAGCAGCCAAAAAGATTTACAAGCTGGTAAAGCTCGCCTCCGCCCAGTCAAAAGAA
>JBIICM010000118.1:0-7875 GCA_044238875.1 Flavobacteriales bacterium
CTATCAGACGGCAAAGTTACGCTGGCCTGGAAAGTGCTGCTTTCAAGCCTTTAATTGGCATCGTTTTCAGGGCAGTTGACACACTCGATGCGGTCCTGCCCCGGCTTCCAAAGCCATGAAGAAGTATTAACTGTGTTATCATCGGCGGGCACATACAAGTCGTTTACCTGTCTTATTATTTCATTATCAAATCTAAAATAGGTCTTAGCAGGCACCCGCAGTCTGAATTCAACCTCCTGCCCCCTCCAGTGGCTGCCTTCCTTTAGTCTGAACCATGGATTAAACAGAAGGGTATCACCTTTCTGTTTCACATAATACGTCAGATTTTCGGCTGTGATTACTGCGGCTCGTTTGCTGGTTCCGCTGGCGGCAGATACCACCTGAAGATCGGGTTTGTCAATTTCAGCAGGAGATACCTCAAGCCGCACCTTGCCCATTATAAATTCATCATCATCATTAAAGAAAATCTGCCACCCATCAATATTAACAGAACGTTTAAGTGAAGCTGCCGCTGCAGGGTTGCTGATCACATTAATTGTATCAGAACTGAATTTACTCAGCGGTATAGTTTGGATGATTTTTCCCTGAGAGCGAAAATCACGGATAACAAATGCTCCGCAGACAATACAGGTGATTATACCAATGATGAACAATCCGGCGGACAGCGCTCCGGGCCATCGGTATAAAAACCTTTTTGGGAAAATGAGTCTTACGCCCGCGAAGAATAAAGCCAGTATGGGTGATAAAAACAGCACTGCCAGACCGATGCTGAATAAAACCGATTGCCAGGGATGAGAAAAAACAAGATCAAACAGGGAAGATACCGTATTACCATCGAGTTTATCGCCACTAACAGAAACAGCATCACCAAAGCCAAGCACAATCATCAGCCAAATAAAGAATGCAAATATTCCGGTCATCAGAAAAATAAAACCAATAAACCGGGCCAGCCATGCAAATATTTTTCTGAATACACGGGCAAAAGAAAAAATCAACGCTCTGATGAAATTACCTATACGCTGACCCAAACCAGAACCGTTAAATTTATTTCTGGCATTTCGCCCGATCTCTCCGGCCTTTTGATTCAGGCGGTCCATTTCATCCTTGAAACCCTTTTCAAGGGTCTCCAGGTTAACCGGCTGACCGCGCATCTGCAATTTTTCTGAACGGCTTTTGGCCTTTGGCATAGCAATCCAGAGTATCAGATATAGAATAATTCCGGAACCACCAAAGAAAAACACCACAAGAAAGGCGACGCGAAGCCAAACAGGATCAATTCCGAAATAGTATCCGATTCCGGTGCACACACCGGCCAGCACACCCTCATCAGGATCCCTGAACAACCGGCGCGGTTCAGCACTTTCAGGCACCTGATCTGTTTTGATCGGCTCATCCGCTTCCAGACCATCTGCATAGGCTTCCGGCTGCCCCATAATGCTGATTATTTCTGTGACCTCGGCTTCAAGGATCACCTGCTTCTGCCGCAGTTTTTCAGTAAAAAGCTCGGCAATGCGCCCCTCAACATCCGATATTATTTCATCTCTGCCATCTGATGATTGCAAATAATGCCTGATAGCTCTTAGGTAAGCAGACAATTTTTCATAGGCGGCTTCCTCCAGGTTGAAAAGCATGCCATTGAGCGTAATACTTATTGTTTTATTCATCGCGCTGTTTATGTAGGTTGTTGAATCTGGTGAACGGCACCGGCCAGTTCTTCCCAGGTAGATTTAAGTTCGGCAAGCAGCGCCCTCCCCTGCTCTGTAAGGCTGTAATATTTTCTGGGCGGACCGGAAGAACTTTCTTCCCAGCGATATTGTAAAAATCCCAAATTCTTCAGGCGGGTCAGCAATGGATAAAGGGTACCCTCTACTACGATCAACCGTGATTCCTTGAGTTTCTGCAGAATATCGTTGGCATAGGCATCACCATTTGCCAATACCGATAAAATGCAGAATTCAAGCACCCCTTTTCGCATTTGCGCCTTGGTGTTTTCTAAATTCATGAGACAAATATAGATCTTATTTTAACACAGTACTATGTTTTGCATAGTATTTTATTTTTTAGGATCTGATAAGATAAAAAACGGTGTAATTCCCAAGCCGTTATATTCTGCAGCGATTCATTGTGCCCGGGTATGTGGAAGGCATTTGAAATTGTATGTTTGTAGGATGATAGCTGAGCCAAAACGTTTTATTGTCAGGGTTTACGGCATTGTATTTAATCAACAGGGTGAATTGCTTTTATCCGATGAGTTGAGATTTGGCCAGTACATGACCAAATTTGTGGGCGGAGGGCTTGAATTCGGAGAAGGGGTAACTGACTGTCTGCGGAGGGAGTTTAGAGAAGAATGTGGAATGGAGATTGAGGTTGGGGATCTTATCTACATAAATGAGCAATTTCAGGAATCGGCTTTTCATGTTGATGGACAGCTACTTAGTATTTACTATGGTGTAAAGTTCAACACACATTTTTCCGGAGTCATGCAGCCTCCGCCAAAACCATGGTATGAAGGAGCCCAGTATTTCAGATGGAAAAAAACGGATCAACTAACCAGTATTGACCTAACTTGGCCAATCGATCGTTTGGTACTTGCCAGGCTCCAGAACAATATTTCAGGGATTTAGGCGTTGCTGCATGGCAAGCTGAATAAGCTGAAAAAGCTGAACAGGCTGATAGGTTCGCCAATTGAGCTGATCAAAACGGCCTGAAAATAAAATATACTGGTCTATTCCATTTGAAATAAATTCGTTGACCACATGCTGCCTGAAATTAAGGCCGACAATCCAACCATCTTCAAGTTCATCAAACCACTCCTCGTAATAACAGTCATCAGAGGCGTGGAAGTTGAGTACATTTTCACCCATTAAAATGAAATACCTGATACCCTCTTCCATCAACATATCAATAATATCTCTCTTAAGAAACATGATATCATTTCCGATGGCATCGTTCCATTCACCAATCAATTCAATCACTGCAAAACCCTCTTCATAGCTGGTAAAAAGAATTTTGATGTACATGGTCTCCGAACCAAAATCATCCCATTGCGGGTGTAAATAGTAGTTGTAAATCCGGTTGGTATATTCGAACTCGCTATATTCACGCTCAAAAAAGGGAGAACGCGGATCTTCTGCGGCCACATATAAATCTCTCCAGCTATAAAACGGTTCTATATCCTGCATTCCACTAAAATAACAATATTTGCGGGTAAACCGAAACAGGTACCTCTTGAATTAATCGGCAAATTTGTTGACATTTTATTGTACAAATTTCCTGATTCTACGAGTAGCTATTCTGGTTTCATTTAATGAATTAAAACCTTATTCGGCTTTGCATTGTTTAACACAAGGCTTATTAAAGTCAGTTTAGCTTATTGAACTTTATCATCACCCACTAAAATCGGTCTAAGCAAGCGAAAAAAGAAATAAATGCAATACAATCACCTCGAGATCACGCAACTAGAAGCCAGATTCAGAAGCAACCTGCTCAATTCACTGGGCGGTTTTAAAAGCCTTGTACTTGTGGGCACAAGAAGTGCTGAAGGCAATGATAATCTGGCCACATTCAGCAGTTTATTTCATCTCGGTGCCGATCCTCCACTTTGCGGCATCATCGTAAGGCCGAATGAAGAAAAGCAGAACACTTTAGGAAATATTGTTCAGACAAAGCAATTTACGTTAAATCATGTCTTGCCCTCCTTTTACAAAAGAGCCCACCAATGCAGCGCCAAGTATCCGCAAGGCACCAGTGAGTTTAATACGGTTGGCCTCACGCCTGAATTTGTGGCCCCTGTTAATGCCCCATTTGTTAAAGAAAGTCAAATAAAATTTGCCTGTGAACTGGTAAAGAAAATCGACATAGAACTAAATGGAACATTCCTGATCATTGGTCAGATTATCAAAGTAATTGTTCCGGATGAGTTTATTGGTTCAGATGGTTTTATTCAGCTTGAAAAGGCCCGGTCAGTTACCTGCAGCGGACTTGACAGTTATCATACTACTCAAAAACTTGCCCGGTTGAGTTACGCCCGGCCTGACGCTGAAATTTCAGAAATAGGTTAAAACGATTTGTTTATTCAGCGGCAGAAGACGGAGCGCTTTTTTGTTGCACCCTCGTGGCCTGCCTTTTCTGCTTTTTCCCAATCTTCGCAGGCTCCCAGCCGATCGCCATTGCTGTATTTGCTCATGCCTCTGTTGTAATAGGCTTCGCCGCCTTTGGGAGCCATGTCAATGGCCTTGTTACAATCGGTAATCGCCCCAATCATATCATCGAGTTTTGATTTGGTAATCCCCCGATTATAATAGGCTTCTGCATCTTTTGGGTTGAGCCTGATCACCCTGTCGAAATCATTCAGAGCTGACTGATAATTCTCCAAACTACTGTAAGCCATACCCCGCTTAAAATAAGCAGTGGGTTCATTAGGTGCAATAACTGTGGCCCTTGTATAATCTGAGATGGCCCCTTTATAATCCTGCAGATCGGCTTTTGAATCACCCCGCAAAATCCATGGAATGGTGCAGGTTGAGTCATAATTCATGGCTGTACTGAACTCTGTAATAGCCGATCGGTAATCACATTGATTATGAAATTGAAACCCTTTTTGTATATGCGCTTCAAAACTTTGTGCCGACAGGTTGATGGCCAAACATACCCCAACCGCACTAAAAACATTAATTTTTTTCATTGGGCCAAAATTAAGTCTTCTCAAAATTATAAAACATGACTTATATCGCACTGATTAAGTGATGCTTAAAATTTTTATTTGTTTTTTTTGCTTTCCAATTGATGTTTAGATATATTTGCACCCTCTTTGATCAGGAATCGGCATTTTAAGCATTGAATTCGACCGATGAAAGAAACCCAAAGAGGAATTGAAAAATTGGGAGCTTAGCTCAGCTGGTTCAGAGCACCTGCCTTACAAGCAGGGGGTCGCTGGTTCGAACCCAGCAGTTCCCACCAATTGCACAAATGTGCAACAAATCAGATTTAATCATTGCACAAATGTGCAATGATTAAATGATTATCGGGAGGTTGGCCATCTTCTAATCACCCTTACACTTGAATAGAGATCTTTACTTTCCCTCCCAAACCTTTTTCGACGATTTCAAATAATGTTTTGAGGGTCATATTACTGCCATCATTTTCAATTCTGGAGATATATGTTCGTTTCTTATCCACCAATTCGGCAAGTTGTTCCTGAGTTAAGTGCTTTTCCTCCCGTGCTTTTTTTAGAAGCATCCCGATCTTAAATGAATCAAACTCACGCTCTAACTCATCGCGTCGAGTAGTACCTTTTTTACCATATACCTCATCTTTGATTTCTTTCCAACTTCTTGTTTTCATGTCATTTCTTTTTTGTGTTGTAATACTTTTGCATCAATTGCTTTGCTTTTTCAATTTCACCCTTGGGAGTCTTTTGCGTCTTTTTTGTAAAACCATTTAACAATATCACCAGTTTCCCATCATCGAAAAAGCAAAATACCCGCCATATATCAGATCCTAATTGAATTCGAGCTTCATACAGTCCAGCAGTTCCGGCAAGCATTTTTAGATATTTGCTTGGCACTCTTTCGAGTATTTCTATGGCTTCAATTATCTTGAATATCTTGTTCTGAACCTTTTCGGGTTGCTTTTTCAAGAATTCACTGAAGTGATTCTCAAACTCAACAACTTCGCGGATTTTTTGGCTCACCATGCAAATGTAACTTATAAGTTACTAAACTCCAAATTAAAATCCAAAGATTCTTTAAAGAATGAAATAGTATCTCATCCCCATTAAAACCTCATAAAAAATTGAGACCGCTTATAGTCTGATTTAAATTTCCTGAAACCTTTTATTGAAATTGAGTTCCATGCAATTCTACCCCCTGAAATAATTGAGAAAATATGTTTTGAGCAAAATTCTCAATGAGTTCCTATTTCCTCAATTTTCAAAAGTATCCGCCTCATCATTTTTCAGCAAACCCTTTTCTATCAAAGCTTCCAACGCCTGACGAAATTGGTTCGAAAACAGTTCAGCAACATCCACTTAGTAATCAAGCAGTTACAGGTTTTTCCGGTAGCTGCTTTTTTATTTACGAACCGAAATTTGCATAAAAAGCACTCATGCAAGAAGTTTTTTTATGGATTGCGTCTGTATTTTACATAGCAGACTGATTAACCGGCATTATATCGGATCAACAGGGTATCCTGAATAAGCATTATAACTAAATCAGATTTGAATATGTATAAATAAATAATGCATAAGCCTTGCAGGTAAAAGGAATTTCTCCCCAAAACCTCCCCTCTATTCAACATCAATAAATCAAAATGCGAAATACATAAAATGGCCTAAATAATGGGAAGCTGTTCGTTTATAATCTATAAATTAAGAGGTTCATAAAAATTAAATAATTAAACCTCGCCCGGTTTCAAATCGTTTGTGTTCAGATTAAATTTGCTATCATAAAAACGATCCCCAAAAGTATTTATTAAGGGACGTTTTATCTCCATTTTTATTAAACCTAAACATCAACAACCATGACCATTGCCGGTTTTGAAATTTTGGAATGTCCGCATTGCCAGAAATTATATAAAAAAAGACTTATTGGCTCCTTTGGCACTTATGGTGCAGATTTTTATTCTGACGGCCATGTTGGAGGCGGTTTCGTTCCGGAATCACTGAACATCATCAAATGTTTAAACAAGGCCTGCGGAAAATTCTTCAGGATACAAGAAGCACCTGTAATTGCTGAATTTAAAAATAATGATTTCAACAACCTCCAATGGAAAGACGCCCATTACCTGGCCGGCTATAGAATCAGCGCCGCAGGTCTGGAAGAAGCTTTAGAACAAGGATTTTGTCAATCTGAAAGTGAGGAGATTCAAATCCGCACCATGCTGCTCAAAAGATACAATGACTGGGTACGGAGTGACAAACGGCTGGATTTTCCTCCTGACGAGAAACGAAAACACCTTGCCAATATTGACAAGCTGCTGGCACTGGCCTTTGAAGATATTTCAAATGTTAACAGGATGTTGTTTCGGGCGGAACTGTATCGTGAGAAAGGGGATTTTGAATCCTGCATACAGACACTCCAAAAAGTAAAAACCGATGATGAAAACAAGATACGCCAGATGCAGAAGCTTTTTTCACAAGCCAAGGTGAAAGATGACCGTGTAGCCAACTTGGCTCAGATTGCCATTAAAAAAGAGTATCAATGTAATCAGTGTGGGCACGGTTTGATTCTGTTTGACCTCAGCAAGATGAATTCGCCCTATGACTACAAATACTACTACTGCAGACGGGAAAATAAAGTGTTTAGTGCCCCATCCAAAGAATATAATAGGCAATCACCTGAGCAGTTTCATTGCTGGCAAAAGTCATTGGGTATTAAAACACCCTATGAAAGATATATTCCAAAAAAAAATGTTTACTGCACATCTTGTAGTAATTCGAATATAATACCTTTCAATCCCGAGGTAGAAAAATGCATCGAATGTAATTCAGGCAGCTATTTGCATGTGAAATGGTTTGATGAATGAGACTTACCTATGGACATTAAAACGAAAACAACGCTTTAAAGCCGGTAAATGCTATGGAAGACGAAAATGTAGAACTTAAAAGAAGGGTGCAACAAGGTGTCTTATTAAATAATCTGGAGAGTAGTGAGGTGGTTTCTGGAAGGGTTGCATATGAACTGTCCATCATCCAGGCGTCGGGGTTCTCAGGTTATTTCTTACTGTTGGCCAGAATTGCAGAGGTCTGCAATGAACTTTCATTGATCCGCTCCTTCGGCAGGGGAACAGCTCCGAATTCCATTGTGAATTATTGTCTGAACATCACCAATATCAATCCGATCCAACATAAGCTGCCTTTTGAGCGGTTTATGCTTC
>JBIICM010000011.1:0-26555 GCA_044238875.1 Flavobacteriales bacterium
AGGAACCTGCAAGAATCGTTTCTTCCTGCATCTCGGCCAGCCAGTTGCTGTAAACAGCAAGGCTGAAAGCTGTAAGCAGAACGATGGACAAATCTCGGTTGAGAACCCTTCAAACCATAGCTGGGATGTGGAACTGATGAACGGGCAGGGCCATGTAATTGCCCGCGCCGAAGATCTGAAGGCTGCTACGCACAACTTTGGTAATCTGACTGACGGGATCTATCAGGTACGACTGAATGCTGCAGGGGGCTTCACTGCTGTGAAGGAAACTGCAGTAACTGCAGGTCCGGATATGGCAGCCGGTTTTGAAGTGACGCAGTCAACATTAATTGCCGGAAATGAGACCACATTCAGAGCGCTTACCACCGGAAATGGCATCACTTACAATTGGGATTTCGGTGACGGTACGCTTTTAAATGGTAGCGCCACCGTATCACACAGCTACAGAGCGCCTGGTATCTACAAAGTTAGTCTCACCATGGGCAATGGCTTGTGCCGCGATGTCACCGAGCAAATCATTACCGTACGCACTGATGAAACAGCAAGCAGTATTGACGAAAGACCTGCAAACCGCTATTTCAGCCTTTACCCGAATCCGGCCAATGAGTCAATAGCCATCAGTCTGAATGCAACCAGTCGTGGTGAACTGCCGGAGATTGTTGAATTACATGATGCCACCGGTCGTCTGATATTGCGTCTGGATGCTGCTTCTGTAAACGAAGGGGGCAGAATCATCATGCCAGTGAAAGAGTTGGCAAATGGATCTTACCAGGTTTCGCTGATCACAGGCAAAGCCCGCTACACCCGTCCGTTTGTAGTGGCCCATTAACAGGCTTAACGGAATTAATCTTCAAGGCTTCTCCCAAACCAGGGGGAAGCCTTTTGTTTTTAAATGATAAAACCTCCGGGCTCCGGGCTTGTTGATTACCTTAGCGCCCCAATGAACAGTATAGAGCAAATAAAAGCGCCCATTACAAACGAAATGCAGGCTTTTGAACAGCGTTTCAGGGAATCAATGCGCAGTCCGGTGCCCTTGCTCAATAAGATTACTTACTACATTGTAAAGCGGAAAGGAAAGCAGATCAGACCCATGTTTGTTTTTTTATCTGCCGGCATTTGCGGAGGAATAAAAGAATCGACTTATCTGGCGGCATCATTGATTGAATTGTTGCATACAGCTACGCTTGTTCATGATGATGTGGTGGATGACTCAAATGAACGCCGCGGATTTTTCTCGATCAATGCCCTGTGGAAGAATAAAATTGCTGTTTTGGTTGGCGATTTCCTTCTGTCGAAGGGTTTGCTTTTATCGGTTGACAATGGCGCATTTGATCTGTTAAAGATTGTCAGTGATTCGGTGAGGGAAATGAGTGAGGGTGAGTTGCTGCAAATTGAAAAGGCGAGACGGCTGGATATCAGAGAGGATGTTTATTTTGAAATCATCCGTAAAAAAACGGCAACACTGATCGCATCCTGCTGTGCGTCAGGTGCTTCTTCGGCCGGTGCCGATCAAAGAACCGTTGCACTGATGAAACAGATCGGAGAGGACGTAGGTATTGCATTTCAGATCAAGGATGACTTGTTTGACTACGAAATCGGAGGCTTGATAGGAAAACCAACGGGAATAGATATCAAGGAACGCAAAATGACCCTTCCGCTGATCTATACCCTTGAAAACGCTGAGAAGACTAAGCGCCGAAGGATAATGAACATCCTAAAAAACCACCCTACGAATCCCGATGCCGTGCAGGAAGTTATTCAGCTGGTTAAGGCCGGTGGAGGCATCAGTTATGCAAGGGATAAGATGTTTTATTACCGTGATAAAGCCCTTGTTGGTCTCGAAGTGTTGCCTGTTTCAGCGTATAGAGAATCATTTGCAGGCCTTGTGAACTTTACGGTAGATCGCCGAAATTAACAAACCTTTTTTAGGTAATTTTGTTTCCCTATAAAATTTCAGAAAATGTATCCCGAACAACTGGTAAGCCCTATGAGGGCAGAATTGACTTCAGCAGGATTTGAAGAATTAAAAACAGCAGAACAGGTGGAGCAGCGCTTTTCAGAGAAGGAAGGCACCATGCTGGTGGTGGTGAATTCGGTATGCGGATGCGCAGCAGGTGCGGCCAGACCGGGTGTCAAACTTGCACTTGAAAAGTCAGTGCAAAAACCGAATAAACTCACCACCGTATTTGCCGGAAATGATGCTGAAGCAACAGCTCAGGCCCGGAAACATTTTGCACCATATCCGCCCTCTTCACCTGCCATGGCGCTCTTCAAAGACGGCAAGCTGGTTCACTTCATTGAGCGTCATCATATTGAAGGTCGCAGTCCGCAAATGATTGCAGAGAACCTGATGATGGCCTTTGAACAGTATTGCTAAGCAAGATGTATCAGATAGCCACCGGCGAAAAAATTTTTTCAGTTGAGCCTGATTCGATTGGAAAAGAAGGGCAAATTAATGGGGCTCCCTACGTCATTGATAAGCTCCAAATCAGCAGAAGGATGTGGCATGTTATCAAAGATAACAAGTCTTATACAATAATTAATGAGGGCGTTGAAGAAGGGGGTAGGTTGATCAGATTAAAGGTGAACGGATGTTCTGTTGCGCTCACCGTAAAAGACAATATGGATCTGTTGATGGAACAGATGGGCCTGGGTGCTGTTTCGGGCAGGAAATTTAACGAATTAAAAGCACCTATGCCCGGCCTTGTGCTAAGATCCCTGGTGCAGGCCGGTGATATAGTTAAAAAAGGAGATACACTTTTGGTGCTTGAGGCCATGAAAATGGAGAACACCATTAAATCGCCAGGTGATGGTGAGGTGTCAGCTATTCTGGTTAAAAGCGGTCAGGCAGTAGAAAAGGGAGAGGTACTGATTACCTTTCGTTAGGAGAACTTTTTGTTAATAGAGCTGGTTCTTTCTTGATTACGCATTTCTAATGCGTAATTTGGGTTTTAAGCAATCCAGTTTCTCTAGGATTCGGCGCACCGGAATAAAAAGTGTTGTTTATCAGAGTTAAATCTAAAATAAAGTACTAAATTTGCGATTATAATCGAAAAAATCGGACATTTGGCACTGTTAAGGCAAATTACACCTGCAATTGAGAAAGATTTTTTCAAGGGAAAAGTCATTGTCATTATGGGTGCGCGGCAGGTTGGCAAGAGCACGCCCCTCTGAAAAGGCACGTTTGAGCAAAGGCTTTACGCATATTTACGGAGAGCAGGCGTTTGACGTTATTCACAGGGAGAACTTTTTTGAGATATTAGAAAAGTTTTCGAAGCATGATTTTCGAAAGTAAAAATCATCTCGTATTCAGGCAAATACTTAGTATTCCAGTCTAAGCATTTATCCTATCTGAAGCAATTCTTCGGGTTTCCTCATCTGTTTCAACATATTGTTGATAGGAAGGATTGTTGACAAAGGAAATCTTTTGCATGCAATGTTCAATCAGATCAGTCATGCCCAAGAATGAAATGCCCCCTTTCAGATAGGCTGCAACCGCAACCTCATTTGCAGCATTGAGTATGCAGGGCATGTTGCCTCCGGCCTGAAGTGCTTCAAAAGCCAGTCGAAGGTTCCCAAATGTTTCAAGATCTGGACTTTCGAATGTCAGCTGTGGATGGGCCAGGAAATCAAAGCGGGGAAAATCGTTGGATATCCTTTTGGGGTAGGTCAGTGCATACTGAATGGGCAGCTTCATATCCGGAAGTCCCATCTGCGCCTTGATAGAACCATCTCTGAACTGAACCATGCTGTGTATAATGCTTTGCGGATGAATCACGACCTCTATCTGATCGGGCCTGAGGTTGAAAAGCCAGCGGGCCTCAATCACTTCAAGACCTTTATTCATAAGGCTTGCAGAATCAATGGTGATCTTGGCACCCATCGCCCAATTGGGGTGTTTAAGCGCATCTTCGGGAATGGCATTTTCAAGGAATGCGCGTGATTTGCCTCTGAATGGCCCCCCGGAGGCCGTAAGAATGATTTTTTCCAAAGGGTGATCCCATTCACCTGCGAGGCATTGAAAGATGGCACTGTGTTCAGAGTCAACAGGATAGATGTTTACACCCTTCTCTTTTGCCAAGCGGGTAACAAGATCGCCTGCAACAACGAGTGTTTCCTTATTGGCCAGGGCGATGTTTTTACCGGCATTGATAGCAGCAAGGGTAGGAGCGAGACCGGCATACCCGACAAATGCAGTCAGCACAATTTCGGTGCTTTCCTGCTGCATCATATCGAGGATTGCGGAAGCGCCACCAAAAACCTTTACCGGATACCGGGCCAATTGTTCTTTTAGGCTGCCAAGCTTTGATTCATCGCCGATCACAACCGTTCCGGGCAAGAATTCGATGGCTTGCCTGAGCAGAAGTTCGGCATTGCTCCATGCGATCAGGCAATCAATTTCAAAAACCTCAGGGTTAGAACGAACAACCTCTAAAGCCTGTGTTCCTATTGAGCCTGTAGAGCCAAGGATGGTAATATGCTTTTTCAATAGCGTAGCATGAAGGGATGAAATGCAGGCCGGAAAACTTTAGCCAACGCTGCCTTCGAGGCTGACCGAAAGTAGTTTCTGGGCTTCTACAGCAAATTCCATGGGCAGCTTGTTGAGTACCTCCTTGCAATAGCCATTCACAATAAGGCCTATAGCTTTTTCAGTTTCAATTCCCCTTTGTTTGCAATAGAAGATCTGGTCTTCACCAATTTTTGAGGTGGTTGCCTCATGTTCAACAATGGCTGACTGGTTGCCGATTTCAATGTAAGGGTATGTGTGTGCACCGCAGGTATCGCTCATTAGCAGCGAATCACATTGCGAGAAGTTCCTTGCATTGGCGGCTTTCTTGCCCACTTTCACCAGGCCGCGGTAACTGTTATTACTGAAGCCTGCAGAGATCCCTTTGGAAATGATGGTGCTTTTAGTGTTTCTGCCCAAATGAATCATTTTGGTTCCGGTATCAGCCTGTTGGTGATTATTGGTGACGGCCACCGAGTAAAATTCACCGGTTGTATAATCACCTTTGAGAATTACCGATGGATATTTCCAGGTAATAGCAGAACCGGTTTCCACCTGCGTCCATGAAATTTTCGAATGGTTTCCTGAACAAATACCTCTTTTTGTAACGAAGTTGTAAATGCCACCTTTACCGTCTTTATCACCCGGGTACCAGTTCTGCACTGTACTATATTTAACTTCTGCCCGCTCAAGGGCAACAATTTCAACAACAGCAGCATGGAGCTGGTTTTCGTCTCGCATGGGTGCAGTGCAGCCTTCCAGGTAACTCACGTTGGATCCTTCATCAGCAACAATCAGCGTACGTTCAAACTGTCCCGTTCCGGAAGCATTGATTCTGAAATAGGTTGAAAGCTCCATGGGGCATCGAACGCCTTTCGGAATGTAGCAGAAAGAGCCATCAGAGAATACTGCGGCATTTAGCGCAGCGTAAAAATTATCGGTATAGGGTACCACCGACCCCATATATTTTTTAACCAGATCAGGGTGCTCCTGAACAGCTTCGCTGAAAGAACAGAAGATGATACCAAGTTCTGCCAGTTTTTCCTTGAATGTAGTTTTAACAGATACCGAATCTATCACAGCATCAACGGCAACACCGGTAAGTCGTTTTTGCTCTTCGAGCGAAATGCCAAGCTTTTCGAAGGTGCGCCTTAACTCAGGATCTACCTCATCAAGACTGTTGAGCACTTTTCTCCTTTTTGGTGCAGCGTAGTAGATTATATCGTTAAAATCTACCGGTTTATAATTTACATGCGCCCAATTGGGTTCTTTCAGCGTTAACCAATACCGATAGGCTTTCATACGGTATTCAAGCATCCATTGCGGCTCCAGTTTTTTTGCAGAAATAAAACGGATGATATCTTCGTTCAGCCCCTTAGGAGCCGCATCCATTTCAATGTCGGTTGAAAACCCGTATTTATAATCAGCGTTTATATGGGCTTCCAGTAATTCGTTTCCCTGTTGAGGCATCTTTCAAAAATATTAAACAGCAAAACTCTCTCCGCAACCGCAAGTTCTGGTTGCATTGGGATTGTTAAAACTAAACCCCTTTCCATTTAGCCCACCTGAGTAATCAAGTTCGGTTCCGATAAGGTAAAGGAAACTTTTTTTGTCCACCAGAATTTTCACGCCTTTGTCTTCAAATAGCTGATCTCCATCTTTCATGGTTGAGTCAAAGTCCATTTTATAAGACAGGCCAGAACATCCTCCTCCTTCAACGCCAACCCTAAGGAAGCTGTCGGTTTGAATGTTGCCTTCCTGCATCAGGCTTTGCAGCTTGGCTTTTGCAGTTTCAGAAACGGTAATCATGGCTTCTTATTTTTTACAATTAACAAATGTTGTTTGGAAAAGTTTTAATTAGACTATTTCTAAACAAGCACGCAAAAGTAAGCAATACTATTTATAGTTCAACAATCAGGATGGTTGAGGCAAATTGAACTATATTTGTACACCCTAATTATGTTGAAGAAAATTCGAAGCATTGTCAGGTCAATGCCGGGAGAAAGAATCATTCCGAGATCTCCTGATCCAAGATACCTTAAGGTTCCAGTTGATGTGCTCCCGCCAGTCTCAGTAGTAATTCCTGCTTATGAGATGCATGGGCAAGGAGAAATTTTTTTAAGGCGTTCGCTAGAAAAATTAAAAAGTCAAACATTTAAGCGTTTTGAAGTGGTTGTTTCAGACCACAGCCAAAGCGATTTAATCAAGGACTGCTGCGAGCAATATGCTGGAAAGCTAGAAATAAGATACCTGCGAAACACTAACAACAGGGGCTCCTCCTGTGCCAATGCCAATTTTGCTTTGGATAACGCCAAACATGATTTGATAAGAATATTGTTTCAGGATGATTTTCTTGCAGCAGATGACTCGCTGGAAAGAGCGAGCAAGTATTTTTTTTGGAAGAAAGCCCAATGGATGGTCACGGCGTGTAATCACCTTGAGGTAGAGACGGGCAAAATTTACTGGAATCATTTTCCACGTAAATTTGAAGATAAGCATTTGTTTGAAGCGCTCAATCCTCTTGGATGCCCTTCCGTCTTAATGGTAAAAAAGAGCGAGTTGCGTTTTGATTTGAGATTACCGGCGCTAATGGATGTGGATTACTACTTTCTTTTGAAAAAAAAATTCGGTCCTCCGGTTTTATTTCAGGAGATTAATGCAACGATTGGAATCCATAAGGGTATGGTAACAAATAATGGTGGAGCAGGAGACTCCGAACAGGTTAAAAGGGAACTTGTAATTGTCAATGAAAAATTTGGAAAAACTGTCCTAAACTGAAAACGAGAATGATTGAACTTTACCAGAAACATCCATATTTGATTTCTTATGACAGGAAGCAATTCGACTTCAGGTCTATTATTCAAGAAATCCTAGAAGAAAGCAATCTTGAGGAGTTGCATACAAGAATCAATTATACGCTTTTTGAAAGATCGCAGGATCAAAGTACCGCCTGGCATAAAAAGTATTATGAAAGGTTTGAGCTGTTTGACCGACTCTACAAAAAATTCATAGCTGATCATGTTAAACCTTTATTCGGGGTAGAAAAGCTTGTTTATCAGCGTATACCAACATTCAGGGTGCATCTTGTTGGCAATATTGCAGTAGGTGAATGGCATAAAGACCGTGCATACAATCACGGAAGTACAGAGGTTAATTTATGGATGCCGTTTACCGACACGTTTGGCAACAATACAATCTGGACAGAAAGTGAGGAAGACAAGGGTGATTACGAACCTTATGCGGTAAAGCAGGGTGAGATTCTTGTGTTTGACGGAGCTAATCTAAACCATGGAAATAAGATCAACGATACCGATACAACGCGGGTTTCTGTTGATTTCAGGGTGGTCGATTTTAATAAATTCAGACCTAGCGAAAAAGGCTCAATTAACAACAATACCAGATTTGATATTGGAGGTTATTTCGATGTGGTTTAAAGCAATCGGGAAATTAGTCTGAGGCAGCCGCGACGTGAATGAACCGAGATATTTAATGATTAATATTTTGGTTAAGGTGATTCAATTCTAATATTGCTTTTTTACGCCCTTGGCCAGATGCAGGTTCCTGCAAATCTGATTGCTTCTGCTCTTGATTTTCCAGCATTGAAAACAGCTTTCAATACCCAGTCGTTTGTTCTTCCGGTAAATTTGAATGACTGGTTGTTATTATGCTGTTTTATTCTTCTCCAGGGATCTTCGGAGTACCCGACATAAAATAAATCGGCGCTAGAGGAATACAGGATGTAAATACAATACACATCAAACAAACAAGCCGGCATTTGCCGGCTTGTTTAGCTCCCCCTCTTGGGCTCGAACCAAGGACCCTTTGATTAACAGTCAAATGCTCTAACCAGCTGAGCTAAGGAGGAGTTTTAAGGCTGCAATGTTACAAATAATTTAAAATAAATGCAACCCGAACATATTTTAGCGAAAAATTATCGTGCTGTATGGCAGTGTCTTATGATCAAGTGAACGACTGAAGGTCAAAAAGTTTCCTGTATGGGCCCTGATTTAGCAGTAATTCCTGGTGGGTGCCCCTTTCAACAATCTCCCCGCTCTGCATTACCAGAATGAGGTCGGCATGCTGAATGGTTGAAAGCCGGTGGGCAATTATCAGTGATGTGCGTTGCTCCATCAGTCGGGCGAGGGCATCCTGAACTAATTTTTCGCTTTCTGTGTCAAGAGCCGAGGTGGCCTCGTCGAGAATCAGGATGGGCGGGTTTTTTAGCACTGCACGGGCAATGCTAATCCGTTGCCGCTGACCACCCGATAGTTTATGACCCCTGTCGCCAATATTTGTCTGGTAAGCCTCCTCCATTTCCATGATGAAATCGTGGGCATTGGCGATTTTTGCCGCCCGGATGACTTCTTCGGCGGAGGCTTCCGGCTTGCCCAGCGCTATGTTGTTGAAGATGCTGTCGTTGAAAAGGATGCTTTCCTGACTTACCACGCCCATCAGATGCCGCAAATGTTCAAGCTGGACATCGCGCACATCGTGCCCGTCGATCGTTACGCTGCCACTGCTCACGTCGTAAAAACGGGGCAGAAGATCGGCCAACGTTGATTTTCCGGAGCCCGACTGGCCTACAAGGGCAATGGTTTTACCCTTTTCAAGCACAAAATCAATGTTTTTCAAAACCGGTTCTGTTCCATAGCTGAATTGAACATCCCGGTATCGTATTGCTCGTTCAAAGGTTTCCAGCCTGAAGGCCTGTTCCTTATTCCGGATATTATTTTCTGCCTTCAAAATCCTTTCAACACGATCCATCGAAGCCCGGCCTTTTTGAAGGTTATAATAGGCCTGGGAGATGGCCTTCACCGGGGGAAGTATCTGGGAAAATACCAGGATGAAAGTCATGAAAATCTCCGGGCTCAGCTGATCCCCTCCGCTAAGCACAGCCCTACCGCCAAACAGCATGATGGCAACGATTACCGATGCGCCAAGTAGTTCGCTTAAAGGCGAAGCCAGGTCTTTCTTCCGGTAAATCCGGTTCATCAAGCGTTTGAGGCCGTAGTTGGTGCCCCTGAAGCGGTTACGGCTTTCCGGTTCTGCATTGAAAGCTTTGATAATACGAAGTCCGCCGAGTGTTTCTTCGGTAAGTGACATCAGCTCGCCGGTTTTTTGCATTCCGGCATCTGATGAGCGGCGCAGACTTTTTCCGATCCGGCCGATGAACAAACCGGCCACCGGTATCAGAATCAAAGAGAAAAGGGTAAGCCCCGGACTCATAAAAAACAGCGTAAGCAGGTATATCAGCACCGTTGGCGGATCCCTGAAGATCATTTCAATGGCGCCGATTACCGACCATTCGATTTCCTGCACATCGCTGGTCATGCGCGTCATGATATCGCCTTTCCGTTCATTCGAATAGTACGAGAGCGGAAGCACTAATATCTTTTCATAGAGCGCGTTCCTGATGTCCATGATTACGCCATTGCGCACAGGCGCCAGAAAATACATGGCGAGGTAGCGGAACAGGTTCTTCAGCAGAAACATCAGCAGCACAACGCCGCAGAGCCATAGCAGGGCGGCTTCCCTCCCGGCACTTTCAATGATTGCGGTGACCCTGAAAGCAAAATACTGTTGCATCCACCCTGCACTGAACCTGAAGGGTGGTAGCTCATGCACCAGCTGCTGGGTGCCAAACAGCAAACCCAAAAAAGGGATGGCCAGCGTGAGCGTGAACAAGCCGAAGAGAATACCCAGCAGGTTAAAGCTGATATTGAGCGCTACATACTTTGAATACGGTCGTACATAAAGATAAGGCCCTTTGAGTAGGTTCATGCGCTGTCAAAGGTAAATCAATCATGGCGTTTGACCTAAGCCATGCGACAAAAGCTGATTCAAGAAATACTTTTCACCTCCAGCATGCCCAAAAAACCACTAATTTCGCAGGCCTAAAACAACATCCTAAAATCATACAGATTCATGGCACAGTTTGAGCTTACCATGCCAAAAATGGGCGAAAGCGTAGCCGAAGCCACCATTATCAAATGGCTGAAAAAGCCCGGCGATACTATTGAGGTGGATGAGGCCGTACTTGAAATAGCCACCGATAAGGTTGATTCGGAGATACCTTCTCCTGTAACCGGTATCCTCGAAAAACAGCTGTTTAATGAAGGCGATGTTATACAGGTAAACGGAACCATTGCCATTATCAACACATCGGGCGAAGCCGCGCCGGTGACGCCTCCTGCAGCGGCTGTTGTTGCAGCAGTGCCTTTGGCCGCTGAGATTCCGTTTTTGCCAGCCGAACAGGAAATCCATCCGGCAAGGGCAGGGCAATCTGGGCGCTTCTATTCACCGCTGGTACGCAGCATGGCTAAGGAAGAAAATATTACCCGGGAAGAACTGGAGGCCGTGCCGGGTTCAGGCAAGGATGGCCGCGTTACCAAAGATGACATGCTTACCTATCTTTCTGCCCGAACCAATGGAAACAATACTGCGGCAACGGCCCCTGCATCAAGCCCGGCTGCCAAACCGCAGGCACCGGCTGTATCAATTAGCGGAGGTGATGAGATCATTGAGATGGACCGCATGCGCAAACTCATTGCAGACCACATGGTGATGTCAAAATCTGTTAGTCCGCATGTAACCTCTTTTGTTGAGGCCGACGTGACCGATATGGTGCGCTGGCGCGAAAAAGTGAAAAATGAGTTTGAGAAAAAGGAGGGAGAGAAAATCACATTTACTCCAATCATCATAGAAGCTGTGGCCCGCGCCATCCGCGATTTTCCGATGATCAACATTTCGGTTGACGGCTCAAAAATCATCAAACGTAAAAATATCAATATCGGCATGGCCACTGCCCTGCCCAGCGGCAACCTGATCGTTCCGGTAATAAAAAATGCTGATGCGATGAATCTGGTCGGTCTGACCAAAGCAGTTAACGACCTTGCCAAAAGGGCCAGGAACAACAAACTCAGTCCTGATGATATTTCAGGCGGTACCTTTACGGTAACTAATGTTGGGTCATTTGGCAATGTGATGGGCACCCCAATTATCAATCAGCCGCAGGTGGCCATTCTGGCAGTAGGTGTGATTAAGAAAAAACCTGCAGTGCTCGAAACTCCTCAGGGAGATGTGATTGCAATCCGTCACATGATGTTTTGTTCGCTCTCATACGATCATCGGGTAGTTGACGGCTCTCTGGGCGGAAGCTTCCTCCGTAGGGTGGCCGATTACCTTGAAAAATTCGACCCTAACCGCGCTGTGTGATGGAACTGAACCTTAAAAAGCCCATCATATTCTTCGACCTGGAAGCCACAGGCACCAATGTTGCAGCTGACCGCATTGTAGAAATATGCGTTTTGAAGGTATTGCCAGGCGGTCAGGAGGAGATACGCACCAGGCGGATTAACCCTACCGTTCCCATTCCGGCGGAAGTCACGGCCATACATGGTATTTCAGACGAGGATGTGAAGGATGCCCCTACCTTTAAAATGATCGCGAGGGGTTTGCTTGAATTTATCGGAGATGCCGACCTTGCCGGATATAATTCAAATAAGTTCGATGTTCCTATGCTGATTGAGGAGTTTTTCCGCGCAGGAATTGAATTCCCGATGGAGGGCCGAAATCTGGTGGATATTCAGAACATCTTTCACCAGATGGAACAGCGCACCCTTGTTGCTGCGGTGAAATTTTACTGCAACAGGGAGCATATCGGTGCCCACGGAGCGGAAGCTGATGTAAGGGCCACGTATGATGTACTGAAAGCCCAACTCGAAAAATACAAGGATCAGCCCTTCACTGATAAATCAGGAAAAACATTTGTGCCGGTAGTGAATGATATTACGGGGCTCGCTGCATTTACCACCAACCGCGACTGGGTTGATTTCGCCGGGCGGATGGTGTATGATCAGGACGGAAAAGAGTGTTTCAATTTCGGAAAACACAAAGGGAAACGGGTAGAGGAGGTGTTTCAGAAAGAACCCAGTTATTACGACTGGATCATGAACGGAGACTTTGCCTTGTCGACAAAACGCGCCATTGAAAAAATAAAAATGCGTGGATTGCAGCATAAATTCGGCGGATGAGTCATGAAAATCATCTGTATCGGGCGCAACTATTCAGAGCATGCCAGGGAGCTGAACAACCCTGTTCCTGAGGAGCCTGTTTTTTTCATTAAACCCGATTCGGCCATCCTGCGCAACAATGTCTCTTTTTATCTGCCCGAATTCACCAATGATGTTCACCATGAGATAGAGATTGTGCTGAAGATCAACCGTCCGGGCAAACACATTGATGTAAAATTTGCACATAAATATTATGACGAAATAACGGCGGGTATTGATTTTACGGCCCGCGATATACAGCAGGAGTTAAAAAAGAAAGGCCTCCCCTGGGAAAAGGCCAAGGGCTTCGACGGGGCTGCTCCCATAGGGGTTTTCATGGCAAAATCAGCGTTGAACGACCTGAATAACTTTGACTTTCACCTGGAGATCAACGGGGAGATACGGCAGCAGGGTAATACGCGAGATATGCTGTTTGGTTTCGATCAGATCATTGCCTACGTGACAAAGTTTGTAACCCTTAAAAAAGGCGACCTGATCTTTACAGGCACCCCTGCCGGGGTTGGCCCGGTTCATGCCGGCGACAGGCTGAAGGGTTTCATTGGCAACCGTTGTATGTTTGATTTTCAGGTGAAATAATGAATTCGGTTTCCCAATAATGCTGGTTGGCCTGTCTTAGCTGAAACCGGAAAGCTTTCGGGGATGGTTAAATCATCTCAGACCAAATCGCTTAATAATTTCATCCCGCTGGCTGAATGAATCAGCCGGAAACTCCAGGCCGAATTCATCATTCAGCGCCATGATAGCCTTTGTCTTTTTCTCTGATCCTTCGATATAACCATTTTTCTCGTTGATTTCAAAGAAGATCTTTTCAAGGTAAACTTCAAAAGGCTGATTGAAATACATGTCAATAAAGCGAAGCGGATCATCAGAAGCATTCCAGAATGTATGCTTGATGTTTCTCGGTCTCAGATGCCATTCGCCCGCTTTCACTTCAATAATATCATCACCGATTAAAATGCTTGCAGTTCCTTCTGTAACATACATCAGTTCGTCTAATGCTTTGTGCGAGTGTGGCGGGGGGCCCATTACTTTTGGGCCAACAGCGCATTCAACGTTTGAGTAAACACCATTTGTCATTTCTGACCTGACCCAAACCCTGATTTGCATTCCATCACCATGTGCAAGCGGTTCACGGCTTTTCAGATGAACGGGTTTTATTTGGTCTTCCGCCCGACTTGTCAGGTTTATTGCGCCTGATTCTTGCCCCAAACCCAAACCAAGAAAAGGGAGAAAACCAGCCTGGAAAATAAAAGATCTCCTTTCCATTGCATCCGGAATTTTAAAGTTTACATCAAACTTAATAAATTCATTTGATTTACAATTGTTATCGGCTTTTTTGGGCTTCCTTTATTGGTTCCGGGGTTTTCCACTTTCGCTGTCGCAAGCGTTCATGCCAGCCATTTGGCAGGTAGGGCTTTTACCCACAAGACGACCCCGCCGGCAGGCGGCGAGGTCTTGCGGGAGCGATGGATGCAAACCCGAATAGCCATACGGCGTCGGGTTACACCAACGCAATGCTTCACAGAATGATGCCGCTTAAGTCTTTCTTCTCTCTTACCTTAGTGGCATGAAATCAAATCCGCACGACGACAAGCGACTTTTTCTGCTGGATGCCTACGCATTGATTTACAGGGCTTATTTTGCGTTCAGCCGTAATCCGGTGGTTAACTCAAAAGGCATGAATACCAGTGCGGTTTATGGCTTCACCAATACGCTGATTGACCTGATCACCAAAGAAAAACCCACGCATCTGGCAGTGGTGTTTGATGCCGCCGAAGAAACCGCCCGTGCTGCTGAATTCAGCTTTTACAAAGCAAACCGGCAGGAAATGCCGGAAGACATTGCCAACAGCATACCCTGGATTAAAGAAATCATTCAGGCTTTTTGTATCCCCATTCTGGAGGTGCCTGGTTATGAAGCGGATGATATCATTGGCACTATTGCAAAGCAGAAGGCAAACGAGGGGCATGTGGTATATATGGTTACTCCGGATAAGGATTACGGTCAGCTGGTAACCTCTGGTATATTTATCTATAAACCGGGCCGCCAGGGCAGCGATGTGGAAATTCTGGGAGTAGATGAAATCAGGCAAAAATGGGAAGTTGATGATCCGCTTCAGGTGATTGACATTTTGGGTTTATGGGGTGATGCGGTTGATAATATTCCCGGCGTTCCGGGAGTGGGCGAAAAAACCGCAAAAAAACTCATCAAAGATTTTGGCTCCATGGAGCAAGTGCTTGCCAGAGCCGCTGAGTTAAAAGGGAAGTTGCGCGAAAATCTGGAACAGTTCTCAGAACAAGCCATGGTGTCGAAAATGCTGGCAACTATTATTCTCGATGTACCCGTGTCTGTAAGCGATGATGATCTGCTGATCAGTGAGCCCGACAGGGAGAAGCTTGCTGCTATTTTCGCTGATCTCGAATTTCGTACGCTCGGAAAAAGGATTTTGGGCGATCAGTATTCTGTAAACCTTGAAAACACAAGTGCTAAACCCAAGGCCATGAGGTCTGCGGCCGTTGGTCAGCTATCTATGTTCGATGATACGCAAAATGAAGAACCTGCCCTGCCAGAGCCGGTTAAAGGCCGAAACATCAGCAATACTGAGCATACGTATCATCTGGTAAGTGACAGGGCCGCCATGACAGCATTGGCAAAAATGCTTGAACAGCAGAAGGAGGTTTGCTTTGACACGGAGACCTCCTCACTTGATTTTTTTACCCTCGAACTGGTGGGGCTTTCCTTCAGTACCAAGGCAGGCGAAGGCTGGTATGTGCCGGTTCCGTCTGACCGGGCGCAGGCACTCGAAATTGCTGCCATCTTCAGAAACGTACTTGAGAGTCCTGTCATTGTAAAAATCGGTCAAAACATTAAATTTGATTTGCAGGTTCTCCGCCGGTTCGGCATTACTTTAAGTGAACCCTATTTTGATACCATGCTCGCGCATTACCTGGTAGAACCCGACCGCAAGCATGGCATGGATTATCTGAGCGAAACCTACCTGGGGTACACGCCGGTTTCAATTACTGAGCTCATCGGTAAAAAGGGCAAGGGGCAGGGTAACATGCGGGATGTTCCTTTAGATAAGGCAGCCGAATACGCTGCCGAGGATGCTGATGTTACCTTTCAACTTAAACAGACCCTTGAGCCCTTGGTTGAAAAAAGAGAAGTAAGCGCTTTATTACATCAGATTGAAGAACCTTTGATCAGCGTGCTGGCTGATATGGAGTACGAGGGGGTAAAAATTGACCGGGCGTTTTTGCAGAACTATTCAGATGAACTTCAGCATGATCTGCTGAGGTTAAGGAGCGAAATATGGGAGCTGGCCGGACAGGAATTTAACATTGACTCACCCAAGCAACTGGGCGAAATATTATTTGTAAAACTCGGCTTGCCCGGCGGAGAAAAAACAAAAACCGGACAGTTCAGTACCAATGAGGAAGCGCTGCTGAAACTGGAAAAGGAGCATCCGGTTGCCGCAAAGCTGATGGACTACAGGGAACTTACAAAACTCAAGTCAACTTATGTTGATGCATTGCCTGCCCTTATCCATCCGCAAACAGGCCGCATACATACCACTTTCAACCAGACCATTGCTGCTACCGGGCGACTCAGCTCCATCAATCCCAACCTTCAGAATATTCCCATCCGCACAGAGCGCGGGCAACGTATCCGAAAGGCGTTTGTGGGCCGTGATGCCGATCATCTGATCATTTCGGCCGACTATAGTCAGATTGAACTGCGCCTTGTAGCAGAAATTGCTAAGGAAGAATCAATGATTGAGGCGTTCAGAAAAGGCATTGACATTCACCAGGCAACAGCGGCCCGTGTATATGGCGTTGCGCTTGACAAGGTTACAAGGGAGATGCGCAGCAATGCCAAAATGGTAAATTTCGGTATCATCTATTCAATCAGCGCCTTTGGTTTGTCGCAACGGCTTGGCATACCCCGCAAGGAGGCCGGCGCATTGATCGAGAACTATTTTGCGCAATATCCCGGCATACGGCGTTACATGAACGATACGCTTGAATTTGCACGACAGCATGGTTACGTTAAAACCATGATGGGCCGCAGGCGTTACCTGAATGACATCAATTCAAGAAACTTCACGGTTCGCGGTTTCGCCGAGCGTGAAGCCATCAATTCACCGGTGCAGGGTTCGGCAGCCGATATGATCAAGATTGCCATGATCAACATTCACCGGGAGATGAAAAATCGCGGCATGAAATCCGCCATGACACTCCAGGTGCACGACGAACTGGTGTTTGATGCGCACCGCTCTGAAGTTGACGAACTGAGGGAGCTGGTTTCTTCACGGATGAAAAACGCCATTAAAACCACTGTTCCTATTGAGGTTGAAACCGGCATCGGTGAAAATTGGCTGGAGGCACATTGAAGCTTCCGATTATCTGTTATCTGGCTACGATGGCTTCAGGTTAAAGATTTCAACCGAAGCTTGCCAGATAGCGACATCAATCAGTACGCCCCTTTTACAATCTGCTTTACGGCTTCCGACTTACCCATGGTGTAGAAATGGATACAGGGTGTACCCTGTTGAATCAATTCTTTGGCTTGCTGAATGCCCCACTCTATACCTACACGCATCACCTGCTCATTGTTTTTGCATTTTTCAAGCTCGTCGGCCAATGCTTCCGGTATATCAATGTGGAATGTTTTAGGCAGGAAGCTGATGTGCTTCAGCGTTGTGATGGGCTTTAATCCCGGTATAATCGGCACCTGAATACCTGCCTTCCGGCAGGCCTCCACAAAGCTGAAAAACTTTTGATTGTCGAAAAACAGCTGCGTAACGATATAATGCGCTCCGGCATCTACTTTTTCTTTCAGATAGCGGAGGTCGGTCTTAAGGTTCTGCGCCTCAAAATGCTTTTCAGGGTAACCTGCCACACCAATGCAGAAGTCTGTGGGAATGCCTTCAACAATTTCATCATCCAGGTAATTACCCTGATTCATCCCAACAATCTGCCTTACCAGGGTTGATGCATTGGCATGCCCGTCTTTTTCGGGTACAAAAACAGATTCTCCTTTAACAGGGTCACCGCGTAAAGCCAGCACATTGTCTATTCCCAGATAATGCATATCCAGCAGTGCACTTTCGGTTTCATCGCGGCTGAATCCACCACAAATCAGATGCGGCACCGTATCGACCCCGTATTTATTTTTTATGGCAGCACAGATACTAACAGTGCCGGGGCGCTTACGCGTGGAGCGCTTTTCATGCAAACCGTTGCTGAGTTTCTTGAAAACGAACTCTTCCCTGTGGTAGGTAACATTGATGAAACTGGGGTTGAATTCCAGCAGCGGATCAATCCCATCGAATAAATCCTGAATATCCCGGCCTTTTAATGAAGGCAATACCTCGAATGAGAAAAGCGTGCTTTTCGCTTTATCTAAATGTTCGGTTACTTTCAAATCGCTTAAACTTACTGCAAACTTAACTAAAAATATAGTCGCTGAAATGTTGCCATCAACCTTTCATGATTAATTATTTCAGAAGCTTTGATACCTGATGAGCTAATTCAAGGTTGTTTATAATTTTCATATTTCAGTTTTTTCTATACCAGCCTGTTTCAAGATAGCAAACATTGTCCCCTTTGGTATGTCACCGCGGTACCTTCCTCAATAAGCAGGTCAATATACCCCTCAATAACTTCCCGGGCCATTTCCAATGCATGGGTTAGATTTTCTCCATAGGTGATACAACCAGGAAGTGCCGGCACAGTGACAGTGAAGCCGCCTTCTGGTTCCTCGTTAAGCAAAATGCGGTAGGTGCGTGTTTTCATATCTGTAAAGATATAAAAACCCCTTGCGACTTCATAATCGCAGGCTTTCGTATTTTCGCCGGGATAATAAAGCGCAGCAAAACAACCATGGAGCCGGATTTCAGAGAAATAGCCCAAAAATGGCAAAAGGAGTGGAGAAAAAATAAGGTTTACAAAACAGAAACCAACCGGGAGAAACCGAAGTATTACGTGCTTGATATGTTTCCCTATCCCTCCGGAGCCGGACTGCATGTGGGGCATCCACTTGGGTATATCGCGTCGGATATTGTAGCGCGCTTCAAGCGGCTGGAGGGTTACAATGTGCTTCACCCGATGGGCTTTGATGCCTTTGGTTTGCCTGCAGAACAATATGCCATCCAGACCGGAAAACATCCCGCCGAGACCACCGCAGCCAACATTGCCCGATACAGGGAACAACTTGACAACATCGGTTTTTCATACGACTGGGACCGTGAGGTGGTCACCGCTGACCCGAAATATTACCGCTGGACACAATGGATTTTTCTCAAATTGTTCAACGCCTGGTACAATAACATCAGTCAGAAAGCAGAGCCAATCGACACACTCGTGCAGCATTTCTCAACAGCAGGCAGTGCGGGATTAAGCGGCGCAGGTGCCATGCATGATCAATTCAATGCGGTGCAATGGAGGGCGATGAGCGAAAAAGAGAAAAGTGACATCCTGATGCAATACCGGCTCGCTTATCAGGATTACGCCACCGTAAACTGGTGCGAGGCGCTCGGTACAGTTCTGGCCAATGATGAAGTGAAGGATGGTTTCAGCGAAAGGGGAGGGCATCCGGTTGAAAAACGACGCATGCGGCAGTGGTTTCTCAGGATTACAGCCTATGCCGACCGTTTGCTCAACGACCTGGAAACGCTCGACTGGACGGATTCGATGAAGGAGATGCAGCGCAACTGGATCGGACGATCTGAAGGAGCTATGGTGCGTTTCAGCCTCCCCGGCCATGCTGCACAAATTGAAGTATTTACTACCCGGCCTGACACTATTTTTGGGGTTGATTTTCTTACCCTCGCCCCAGAACACGAACTGGTATTACAGATTACTACCGATGCCTGTAAAAAAGAAGTTGAAGACTATGTAAATGTGGCGAAGAACCGCAGTGAACGTGAGCGGATGGCTGAGGTGAAAAGAGTGAGCGGCGTTTTTACCGGTGCTTATGCCCTGCATCCATTCACCGGAAAGCAAATACCGGTTTGGGTGGGCGATTATGTATTGGCCGGTTATGGTACCGGTGCAGTGATGGCAGTTCCTGCCGGGGATCAGCGCGACTGGGATTTTGCGAAATATTTTAGCATACCCGTTACACCCATTCATGAAGGGGTGGATATTTCAAAAGCTGCCGACCCTACCAAAGAGGCCCGTATGATCAATTCAGGTTTTCTTGACGGCCTTACGGGCAATGCGGCCCTTCAAAAGGCGATTGACGAAATTGAGAAGGCTGGAATCGGGCAAGGACGGGTGAATTACCGCCTGCGCGATGCAGGATTCAGCCGGCAACGCTACTGGGGCGAACCATTTCCGATTCTTTACCGGGAAGGTATCCCCTTTGCGCTGGATGAGAAAGAACTGCCGCTCGAGTTGCCGGTGATGGATGATTTTAAACCAACAGGTCAGCCTGAAGGTCCGCTGGTAAGAGCAAAAAAATGGGTACACACCCCCGCCGGAGACCGCGAAACGGATACCATGCCCGGTTATGCCGGATCTTCATGGTATTTTCTCAGGTACATGGATGCATCAAACCAAGATGCATTTGTGTCGGCAGAAGCTGAACAATACTGGCAGGATGTTGACCTTTATATCGGCGGCACCGAACATGCCGTTGGCCATCTGCTGTATGCGCGTTTCTGGCAGAAATTTCTTTACGACCTGGGTTATGTTTCCAAAAAAGAGCCGTTTAAAAAACTGATCAATCAGGGAATGATTCTGGGTAATTCTTCGAAAGTATATTTTCGAAAAGGCCCTTCTGATCATTCATCGGGCTTAACGCCTGATGCGCTCCTGAACAGCCGTGTTACATTTGGCAATAAGTTATATAAGTTTTATATATCCGCGGATATTGCAAAAGAAAAACTCAAAACGGATGCAACTTATATCAGCGCTGAAACCGAGAATATTCCCATCGAATACGTAAAAAACAATCATGTTGATTTAATCGGTTTAACCGCGAAAGAGCAAAGATTTACGGATTGTGTTTTTATTTGTAAAGAGGGCTTTTTCATGAACGGAAAATTACTCAGTTACAGTTTGCTAAATGAGAAGTTTCGAGCCCATGAAATGGCAAAGCCAGGTGCAGATGACTGGATTGAAACAGGCAGTGAAACCGTAACTTTCATAGCAGAGAGTGAAGTTGAAAAAATGTCGAAATCGAAATTCAATGTTGTTAATCCGGATGATATTATCAGCGAATACGGTGCAGACACCCTTCGTTTGTATGAGATGTTTCTTGGGCCGATAGACCAGCCAAAGCCATGGAATACGAACGGCATCGAAGGGGTGTATCGTTTTCTGAATAAACTGTGGAGAATGTTTTTTGATGAGCAGGGAAATCTTAAAATCCAGGATACTGAGCCAACAGAAGCCGAGCTGCGCATTCTGCATAAAACAATCAGAAAAACCAAGGAAGATATTGAGCGTTTCTCCTTTAATACAGCTGTAAGCAGCTTCATGATTTGTATAAACGAACTGCAGGAAATTAAATGTACGAATAAGCGGATATTAAAAGAACTGCTGGTTATTCTTTCTCCGTTTGCCCCTCATATTACTGAAGAATTATGGCAGTTTGTTCGTTCTGATCAGGATGAAAAATTTATTGTCAATGAAAAATTTCCGCAGTGGAAAGCGGAATACATCGCCGAAAGTTCAGTCAACTATCCGGTAGCCTTCAACGGAAAGGTGCGTTATCAAATTACAGTACCGGCAAATATGCCGCAGGCTGAAGTTCAGGCTGCCGCTCTTGCCCACGAAGAAGCATCCAGGTGGCTCAGCGGTGCTCCGAAAAAAGTAATTGTAGTACAAGGCAGAATGGTTAATGTGGTGGTATAAACTGGCCTGTATTTGAATCTTTCAAAAAATAATTACGGATTATAAAATGCGTATCGCAACATACAATGTGAACGGGCTTCGTTCGGCGCTCAGCAAAGGACTCATGCAATGGATAGAGGCTACAGCCCCTGACATGCTTTGTTTGCAGGAAATCAAAAGTCAGGCCGACCAGCTTGATCTCGATCTTTTCAGGGATGCGGGCTATGAGCCTTATCTTTTTCCCGCTCAGAAAAAAGGGTACAGCGGTGTGGCCATCTTAACCAGACAAAAGCCTGATGCGGTAAGCTACGGAATGGGTCATGATTTTTATGACAGTGAGGGGCGCTCCATTCGGCATGATTACGGTGACCTTACACTGTTGAGTGTATATTTTCCTTCGGGTTCAAGCGGGGAGGAACGCCAGTCCGTAAAAATGCGCTTTCTGGAAGACTTTCACAACTATGTAGCTGAGCTGAGGAAGTCGCGCCCCAATCTTGTGATATGCGGAGACTATAATATTTGTCACAGGCCCGTTGATATTCACAACCCGGTTTCAAATGCCAACAGCAGCGGTTTTTTGCCGGAAGAACGTGAATGGATGGAGCAATTCATCAACAGCGGATTTACCGATGCTTTCAGGCATCTGAACAAAGAACCTCACCATTATACCTGGTGGAGTTTCAGGGCCAATGCACGGGCGAAGAATCTTGGCTGGCGCATTGATTATGCCATGGTAAGCCAACCTTTGCAGGAAAACATAAAAAGGGCGGTTATAATGCCTGATGCGCGGCACAGTGACCATTGTCCGGTGTTGGTTGAACTGAACCGCTGAAAATTCAGCCGGCCTCCGAAGGATCAACCAGCCGGAAACCCTTGCCATGCACGTTCAAAATTTCAATGCCAGAATCTTCAGAAAGGTATTTTCTGAGCTTGGTGATATAAACATCCATGCTGCGGCCGCTTTCCAGCTGATCACTCATCCAGATGGAACGAAGCGCAAAGTTGCGTTCCAGCAAATCGTTCTTGTGAACGCAGAGCAGCTGCAACAATTCTGCCTCACGGGTGGTGAGCCGCTGAATACTCTGGCCAATAACAAGCTGCTGTAAATTGGGGTTGAAAGTATATTTACCGATCCGGTATTCTGCAGGGGCGCTTTCCTGAACGTTCTTTTCGGTACGCTTCAGAATTGCACGTATGCGCATCTGCAGCTCCTCCATGCTGAAAGGTTTTGTTATATAATCGTCAGCGCCCGCTTTAAATCCTTCGATGGCATCTTCCCGCATCGTTTTGGCCGTTAAAAAAATAATCGGCACATCTTTGTTGTTTTTTCTGATTTCGCGTGCGAGCATAAATCCATCCATTATCGGCATCATCACATCAAAGATGCAGATGTTCCATTTCTCCTTCAGGAAGGCCTGCAGCGCCAATTCGCCGTTAACGGCCAGATGCACACTAAAACCTTTGGCGCTGAGGTATTCCTGAATCAGCATTCCAAGGTTGGGGTCATCCTCTGCCAGCAAAATCTTCATTGTAAAACAAAATTACGATTTATTTGAACAACAGTTTTATGATTGAACAACTGGCAAGCTTACCGTGAAAATGCTGCCAACACCTTTCTCGCTTTCCACTTTGATACTCCCCCGGTGCTTTTCAACAATGGCCTTCACATAACTGAGTCCAAGGCCAAAGCCTTTTACATTGTGAATGTTTCCGGTTGGCACCCTGTAAAGTTTTTCAAAAATTCTTTTCTGCTGATCTCTTGAGATGCCACTTCCATTGTCTTCAACTGTGAGCGTAAAATGCTGATTGCTGCGTTTTGTGCGGATGGTAATCTCAGGAAGATCAGGCGTGTATTTGATAGCATTGTCAACCAGATTGTTAACCATGTTGGTAATGTGTGTTTTATCGGCTTCAATTTCCGGGTTTCCGGCTTCCAGTAACAGCACAATTTTGCCCTTTTTCTGATCCGCCTGCATCTGCAGACTTTTGGCCACCTTTTGAATGATCTGGTGCATATCAACTTTTTCAGGCTGAAACTCAAAATCGGCATAATCATACAGCGCACTTTGTAACACATCTTCCACAAGCTGGCCAAGTCTTTTGGTCTCATCCTGAATCATCCGGGTATATTTTTTCGCAGCTTCAGCGCTTTTGTTTACATCCGGATCGCTCAGCGCCTGACCGGCAAGCGAAATGGTTGAAATTGGTGTTTTAAGCTCATGGGTCATGTTGCTGATAAAATCGTTCTTGATTTCTGAAAGTTTCTTTTGGCGGATGATGGTGCTGATGGTATAATAGAAAGTAAGAATAATTATAAGGGTGAAAAAAACAGAAGCGCCTAACATCACCCATAGGTTATTGAAAATATATTTTTCCTGATCGGGAAAATAAATCATCAGGTAATCAGGACGGTAAAATATATCATTCGGGAAAAGCCTAACCCTGAATGCCGTTTTCATTAATTGCTGTGTATATGCGGTAGGGTGATCAACAAAAAGTTTGTTGTTCATGAAATCATACAAACCAAATTCATAGGGGGTGTTTAAGCCGGCCGACTTAAATTCAGCACTGATGAGCGAGTCAACAAAGGCCGGATTTACGCGGTCTTCAACGCTGCTGTTCACATTGAGGTTGTATAGCTCCCTGAAGATATCCGTAACAAGGCCCGATTTCTTCATCATTCTTTCAAGTTGCGGGTTACCGGGTGCCGGTTTCTGAACCGGGCCTGCTACATCACTAAAAACAGGTGTTCCGCTTGCCTGTCGGGCCTTACGTAGCTTGCGGTAAACAATATCGCCCACCGAATCTTTCCGTGTCTCTTCAATCACGTCAACAGAGCCATCCTGATTAAACTGTCTGAATTCGGTTTGCAATTCGCCCGGACTCACTTCATTCCAGAATACCAGTCCGGAGGTGGTCGTGTCTTTACGGTCAATTGATTTCCGGATCAACGAATCAATGCCCAGATAAAACAATTTACCCTGCCGTGTTACATCAAATCTTTTTCTCACATTAACAGCAACTTCCTGCCGTTCTACCATCTCGGCCACGTTTCTCATCGCAGTGTTTACCGTGCTTTCGAAACGCTGCCTTTCAAGACTGAGGGCGTTTTGAATCCAGTAAATCTGAATTCCCGTCAAACCAGCAAGCGCTGTTACCATCAGGAAGATGATCAGCCGGATGTTTCTCCTGTTAATCATAATTGCTCGAGCCAGCGGGCAAGTTCTGCAAATTGCTCAATACTGAGTTGTTCGGCTCTTTGCTGCAACAAAGGATATTCAGGTGTTTTTCCTTTTAACAGCGGCCGGAGAGCGTTTCTTAAAGTTTTTCGCCTTTGATTGAATGCGGTTTTAACTACCGTTTTAAACCATTGCTCACTCACCGGTAAACTAACGTTCTCTTTGCGCTCCATGCTGATTACCGCAGAGCGAACCTTGGGAGGCGGCATAAACGCTGAGGGCTCTACAGTAAATAAATACCTGGTCTCGTAAAAAGTCTGCATCAGCACGCTCAAAATTCCGTATGTTTTATTTCCGTGGCGGGCTGTAATGCGCTCTGCAACTTCTTTCTGAAACATGCCGCTAAGCGATTTTACTGCATCTTTGTAATCAAGACAATGAAACAGTATTTGCGAAGAAATATTATAGGGGAAATTGCCAATCACAACGCCATTTTCATCCAGATAAAGCCGCAGATCAAGCTGAAGAAAATTTTGCCGTATGATGTTTAATTCAGGATAATGTTCCTGCAGATAGGCAACCGACTCATGATCAACCTCTGAAACATGCAGAATTATAGGCTTTTCAAGCAGATATTTGGTCAGCATTCCTGTTCCCGGGCCTACCTCAATAACTTTGCGTTGAGGAGTTGCGTCAAATGTATCAGAAACGCCCCGGGCGATGCTTTCATCCCTTAGAAAATGCTGACCTAAATGCTTCTTGGCCCTTACGCCTTGTCTTTTGATCATGCTCAGGCGCTCTCAAGCAGGGTTCTGAAGGCGACAAACTTATCCCTGTATCGCTCAGTATGCGCTTGACGTAATGCTGCAGCATATTTTTGCTCATATTCCCTGAAGTGATCCATTGATTCGAGCAAATACTGAACAGAATAGGTATGACCTTCATCTGATGCAGCTGACAATACGCGCATAATCCGTCCTTCGGTAAAAAGCCCTGTTTGAAGCACATCAGGTATATGAACCTGTTTCATCCAGCCGAGCCACTCATCGTGCACTTCCGGATCAATATTGATGGTTACATTGTATAGGATCATGCCCGAAAGGTACGGCAATATTTCATGCTGCTCAATGGCTTAGAATGTTACCATCAGCTGTATTGCAGTAGTGCGGGGAGCCTCTATTACCATCGGTCGCAGGGTGTATTCTGCGTTGAACAGGTTGTTTACAACTAAGCCGATGCGTGTGGTTCGGTTGAGTTTCACATGCAATCTGAAATCAGCAATCCAGACCCCTTTGTTGTTGCGTGCCCTGTATTGGGTAACACCGGGCGCCGGTGAACCGAGCAAGGGGAGAATGGCATCCAGGTCAAGAAACACCTTGTCAATGTTTTCCATAAAACTGTTGTACCGGAGGCTGAAACCTGCGCTGAAAATGCCTCTGTTCACCTCCACATCGGCCTTGAACAAATGCCTGAACCGGTATTTCAATAGATGTTTACCCGTATCGGAGCTTGATCTGCTGTAGGTCAGGGGTTTTTGTCCGTCGGCAGTTACCTGATAGGGGGCATTGGGTTCAAGACTTACCGGTAAGGTATAGGTGTAGCCAGCCAGTGTTTGAATGTCAAATTTTCCGATGTTACCTTTGCCGGCGAGCGTAATTTCACCGCCACTCACACGGGTTTTCCCAATGTTAATTGATGCGAAACCGAGACCGAAAAAGGGATCCTGTAATTTACCAAACTGCCCGAAGTTAAATTCAATGTTGTTATTGAATTGCTGTATAAAACCGGCCAGATCAACATAGCCACGGAAGTTTCCGATTAAAAAGAGCTGCTTGATGCCAATTTCTGCGTTCCATGAAGATTCAGAGCGAAGGGAGTCGTTGGGATAGATCCTGATGGGCCCAACCTGTGTGCGGATATATTTTTCGGCCATGGTGGGGAAGCGGAAACCCTG
>JBIICM010000119.1:0-7858 GCA_044238875.1 Flavobacteriales bacterium
TATTTAACAGGCTCTCCGACCTGAAACAGTCGAACCTGGGAACCGGGCTTGAATCTGCGCAAAGTCTTGGCGGAACAGCACGGCAGCACGGCAATAAAATTTTGCTATTCATGGAGGATGGGAACACTGGTTTACAACGGCAACTACGCGAGGGAATCGCCTCCGCCATGGTGAATGAGTTGCTCTTCGGAACCGATCTCAGAAACAGAATCAGGAGTAATGCATTTATGTACATACCAGACTGGTATGTAAAAGGTCTTGTTTCGTGGATGGCTGACGGATGGGATACCGGAACCGACGAAATGCTGCGCGACGGGCTGCTTACAGGCAGATACAAATACCCCGCACGGGTTGCCGGTGAAGATGCTAATGTAGTTGGAAAATCAATATGGAATTATATCGCTTCTGTTTACGGCGAAAAAATCATCCCCGACATTCTTGATATGGCTCACCTGAGCAGAAATATCGACGGGGGCTTCAGGTATGTACTCGGCCTTAAACTTTCAGCGGTAATTGCCGAATGGAAACAATACTATGGAAAATATTTTTCTGAACCTGACACATTGTTTAATCCCGGAAAATCTTTGCTGATAAAACAGGGCAAACGATCAACAGTAATTTCAGCCGCAAGCATCAGCAAGGATGGAAAACACATTGCATGGGTTGAAAACAATCAGGGACGTGCAGACATTTTGATCAGAAGCACCTCCGGAAATGAAATCCGGAAAATCGCAAGGATCGGCCGCAGACTGCCCGACATTACAGATTACTCGTTTCCGCAGATAGCCTGGCATCCTTCAAATGAGCTGCTGGTATTTACTGATGAATGGAAGGGAAGAATCAGACTGAACTTTTACAACCATATCACCCGCCAGACGGATCGGAAATTTCTTGAATTTTTCAGCAAGGTTACCGCTATTGATATTTCGCCGGATGGCCGCAGCATCCTGATGTGCGCCATCAGAAATGGAAAATCGGACGTGTTTGTGTTCAATAACGTTTCAAATACAATTGAACAGATCAGTGACGATGGTTTTGATGAGGCTGGGGCGCGTTGGTTCCCTGACGGATCTTCGCTTATTTTCAGCTCCAACCGAAATACCGACTCGCTTAAAACAAGTAGGAGTTCAAATTATGGCGAATCAGGAAATGCACACGACCTTTTTATTTATCAGCCTAAACGCGACCGCCTGCGCTGCCTGCGTTTGAGTAACACCCCGCTGATTAATGAAAAATCCCCTGTTCCGATTGATAACCGAAGTTGGGTTTTCACATCCGATAAAAGCGGTCTGATCAACCGCTACCTGGGTGAAACAGACAGCGCCATCACGCATGTTGACACAATCATACACTACAGGTACTTTATGAAGGAAAATCCCCTCAGCAACCTGAACAGAAACCTACTTTGTATGGATGTAAATCAGGCTGGCGCAATCGTTGAGGTTACCCGACACAATGGCAGGTATCGCCTGGCAACAGATCAGGTTTTGCCGGTTGTTAAACAACCTGACCCCGTTCTTACGGCTTGGGGCAGATCCCTCCAGCCAGCAGTTGTATCCGAAAAAAGGAAAAAAACAGATGAGGAACAACAGCCACAGGGAAAGATCAAGAAAATTGTCGTTTTCGGAAAAGATCGGCAGCAGGAAACAGCCGCTGCCAAAGCTTCGGTATCTGCTGATACGCTCAAACCGACCCGGCAGAGGGTTTATTTTACATCCTGGTACACCGAGCAGTTCAGCACACGCATTGGCAGAGCCTTTCTGAATCAGAGTTATCAGCCCTATACCGGACAAACAGGCTATATAAATCCGCCCCTGAACGGTTTATTTAAAATCGCTCTGTCCGACCTGTTTGAAGACTACCGGATAACCGCCGGAATCAGGCTGGCCGGAAACTTTTCAGGCAATGAGTACCTGCTGGCATTTCAGGATCAGAAACAAAGGCTTGATAAAACCTATTCATTTCACCGTCAGGTAATTCAGGAATCTGCAGCAGATGATGCACGCCTGCTGGTCCACACGCTTTCGGCACGTTACAGCTGGCCGTTCTCACCGGTTTCAAGACTGAGCGGTACCCTCGCATACCGCAACGACAGGAAAATATATCTGTCAACAGATCTTTCAAGCCTCCGAAAACCAACAGAAATTGCGCATTGGGTGCAACCGCGCATAGAGTATGTGTTCGACAACACTTTTCCGGCCTCCCGCAACATGATGACCGGCACAAGGCTGAAAGTTACAACGGAGTTCTTTTTCCGAACATCGGGTTCCAACCGCATGGTGGGAATTATCGGAGCCGATATCCGGCATTATGTGCGCCTGGCAAGGGAGACGATCTTTGCAATAAGGCTGGCGGGAGCAGGTTCATTTGGTTCAGGTAAACTGCTTTTTCTGATGGGTGGGGTTGATAACTGGTTCAATCCGCAGTCACTACCAACGAAAATAGATCAGAAACAGCCTTATGTCTTCCAGACTTTGGCCACCAACCTGCGCGGTTTCAGTCAGAACATCCGCAATGGCAATAATTTTGGCGTGCTGAATGCTGAATGCCGCTGGAACCCGGTTAGGTTTTTCAGCCATTATCCCCTGAAAAGCGATCTGCTGAACACCCTGCAACTGATTTCGTTTTTTGACATGGGCACGGCCTTTACCGGACCGCATCCCTGGTCAGAAAAAAATACCTTTAACCAGACAATCATCTCAAACGGCCCCATTACCGTGATTTTGAAAAATTTAAACAATCCTTTGGTGTACGGTGCCGGACTTGGATTGCGAGCAAAGATTTTCGGTTACTTTGTTCGCTTCGACTATGCGAAAGGTTTACTAAACGGAAAATGGCAACCACGCATGCTATATCTGTCGTTTTGCACTGACTTCTAAAAAATGAAAATCAAGCATTATATGGATTACATTGTACTCATTACCATTGGTCTGCTTGCCGGTATCGCCAGCGGGATGGTCGGAATTGGCGGAGGAATTATCATTGTTCCCGCACTGGTGTTTTTTGGCCTTACACAGCATGAGGCACAGGGTGTCAGCATAGGCATGCTCTTACTCCCGGTTGGTTTTATGGCGGCCATTAACTACTATAAAGCGGGCAATTTTAATATGGGCTACAGTGCCCTGATCGGACTGGGCTTTATCGGAGGCGCCTGGCTCGGATCAAAAATTTCGCTGGCTATTGATCCGCTCACCATGAAACGCATTTTTGGCGTAGTGATTCTCATCATGGCCATACGTTTAATCTTTTCGAAATGAAACTCACTGCAGATCAATGGCGCGGTAAAATCCAGGAGGCCGCAAAAGAACTATTTCCAGTCATCAAAGGAATCCGAAGGCACATCCATCAACATCCGGAATTATCATTTCAGGAATTCAAAACAAGCGAATTTCTGCAGGAACAACTCCGTAAGGCCGGTATCGCGTTCAGCAACAACTGGGTGAAAACCGGAATTCTGGCCGAAATAAAAGGATTTCAGGAGGGGAAACTTATTGCACTTAGGGGTGATATGGATGCCCTACCTATTCATGAAACCAGACAAACTGAATATACCTCGCTGAACGATGGTGTAATGCACGCCTGCGGGCATGACGTACACAGCGCTTGCGTGCTCGGGGCGGGCATGATTTTGCAATCGCTGTCAGCTCATCTGCCCGGCACCGTTCAGCTTGTTTTTCAACCCGGAGAAGAACAACATCCCGGCGGTGCTAAGCTGATGCTTGAGGCTGGTGTATTTCAGGATCGCCAGCCATCAGCTATTTTTGCTCAACATGTTTTCCCCACACTGCCCGCCGGAAAGGTTGGTTTCAGAGAAGGCCGTTACATGGCCTCATCGGATGAGATTTATATCCGCATTCGAGGCAAAGGTGGGCATGCTGCCATGCCGCATCAGATTGTTGACCCCGTAATCACATCGGCACATGTGCTGGTTGCCCTGCAGTCGGTTGCAAGCCGCTATGCACCCCCTTTGCTGCCAACCGTGCTCTCATTTGGCAGGATTGAAGCGCTGGGAGCCACCAATGTTATTCCGGATGAAGTTAAAATTGAAGGCACCTTCAGGACAATGGATGAGCAATGGAGAGCAAAGGCGCATGAACTCATTTTGCGTATTGCAACCGAAACAGCGCATGCCTATGGGGCTAAGGCTGAAGTCGAAATCAGCAGGGGCTATCCCGTGTTGAGTAATCAGGTTGCACTCACCAAACGCACCAGAAAAGCTGCTGAACATTATCTCGGAACCGAACACGTAGTTGAACTTGAAATGCGCATGACCGCTGAAGATTTTGCATGGTTTGCTCAGGAAATGCCGGCTTGTTTTTACAGGCTTGGAACGGCAGGACAAAACGGAGGCTTTACTGCCGGTGTGCATACCAGCACTTTTGATATTGATGAGGAGGCGTTGGTAACAGGCATGGGCCTTATGGCTTGGCTGGCCGTTCAAGAACTGGAGTCCGGCGATTTATAAGCCGCAAACCAGATCTGCCAGTGCCTGTTCTGTAGTCATAGGAGGCATTTCCGCTTCAATACCCTTAGCTTTGATTGCCTCGCGTGTGCTGCGCCCCATGGCAATCAATTGCCCTTCAGGTAGTCCATTCGAAGCAAAGTAGGCATTAAAAGCCGAGGGACTGGTAAAGACAAAAATATCAGCCTGTACTGGGGCCATTGCATTCGGGATGCTCCTGTAAACCGGCAGATCAATTACCCTTGCGAGGGGTTCAAGCGCCTGTTGAACTGTGCGTAAGCCTTTTTCAGCACACGGAAAAAGTATTTCTCTGCCTTTGGCGATTTCTGAAAAAGATTGAGCTGTTTCCTGTGTATCCCCGTCATGACCGATAAAATGAGGTCGAATGCCCACTTCTTTCAGGGCCGCTGATGTACCGCTCCCAATGGCACCAATCAAAGCAGTAGCCGGTGCCATGAGGTTTTGTCCGAAAAAATGCATCACCCCTTGTTTGCTGGTAAAAAAAATCCAATCGGTAAGCGGCAGATGGTTGGTTTCAATGGTCTCAAACCGCAGCGGAGATTGGGTAATTACTGCGTAGCCATAATTTTCAAGCTGCCGCCTGAATGTTTCTGCATCCAGGGCATCACGGCTGATGTAAACTGTTCGGTGTTCATTCCTTACAAGTGCGTGAAGCGCTTTCTCTGCCAGCTGCGAGGGCGCTTCTGCCCTCACGAAGAGCCTCCTGAAAGGTTCGCCGCTGAGTGGCTGTAATGCTGCCCAAAGTTCTGCGCCCTCAGCTGTGGTCTGGCAATAAACGCCGAGCGGAAGCTGGCAGCCACCCTCCAGCCGGTTTAAAACGATACGCTCAGCCGTGATCTGACCGGCAACATCAGCCCGGCTAATCCGCCTGATAAAGGCAATGGTTGGCAAATCGTTCGCGCGGGTCTGATAGGCAAGCACTCCCTGCGCTGCAGCAGGAATAAATTCATGGGGCGGAACACGTTCCATGACCAAATCATCAAGGGGTAATGCAAGTCTGTTTATGCCGGCCGTGGCCAGCACAATGGCATCATAATCCCCCCTGCGGAGTTTTTCAATACGGGTGGGAACATTCCCTCTTAAATCGCGAATTTCAATATCAGATCTTCGGTGCAGCAACTGACTTCTGCGGCGTAGCGATGAGGTTCCGACCACAGCACCCCTCTTTACACCAAAAACTTGCGCCTTATCAGCTGATTCAGGCCGGATAAGAATGGTTTCTGAGCAATCTTCGCGGTAGGAAACGCCTGCAATAAACAAACCCTCAGGCTGGGTGGTCGGAAGATCCTTGTGTGAATGAACTGCCAGATCAATCGCACCGGCAAGTAAAGCATCTTCAAGCTCCTTGGTAAAAAAACCCTTTCCCTCCAACTTGTCGAATGAAAGGTGTTGAATTTGATCGCCCTTTGTTTTGATGATTTTGATCTCAACTTCCAGGCCTATTGCATGCAACTGATCACGGGTATAATACGCCTGCCACAGTGCCAAATCACTGCCACGGCTGCCTATGATGATCTTTCCGTTTTTCAATATTCTTTCTGCTCCAGCAGGATTTCTTTCGCCATTTTCATGGGCACGCTGATGTATTTCTTTTCCAGATAATTCATCAGTTGATCAATTACCTCCCGTGAGCGGGGATCAAGGGTGTCCATTTCACGTGCAAATACCGTATTGGTAGCATGATTCCTGATCTCCTTAATCTTCTCAGGAATTTCACGCATCGCTATTTCAATCTGACGTACCCGATACATGGAGCGGAATTCATTCAGATGGGCCAGAATGATTTCTTCACATTGCCTTAATGCGTTTCTGCGCAGGCGACGGTTTTCTTCGGCCGCTTGTTTCAGGCTCTCAATCAGAATGGCATGAACTGAATGGTTTGCATAAACAACCGGGTCAATATCGCATGGAACTGCCAGGTCAATTACCACCTTCTTTTTTTGCTCACCGGCGCAAAGTTTTTCGTATAACGGCAAATCAACGATGTAGTCTGAAGAAGCAGTGCAGGAAAGCATCACATCAAATCCGCCGGAATACTGATGCAGGGCTTCAAGGGGATGGCTGATTCCTCCCACCTGTGCTGCAAGTGCTGCAGCCCTTTCCGGATTGCGGTTAAAAATCACAAAATTTCTGAAACCATGCTTGCGCAGGTATTTACACATGTTGGTATTGGTAGTACCTGCCCCGATGATTAAAATGCGGGCATCATGCCCAATATGTAATTCACGCAGCTTGCGGTAAGCCAGCGATACCACCGAAACAGGGTTGCGTGAAATGGGCGTGCTGGAAAAAACTTCCTTTGCAGCCTCAATCACTTTTCGCATTAAAATCCGGATACTGTCGCCTGAAAGCTCGTTTTTGGAGCATTCTTCGTACGCTGTGCGCACCTGGGTAATGATTTCTCTTTCACCGATTACCAGCGAATCCAGTGAAGCGGCTACATGAAATAAATGTTTCACAGCATCATCTCCTTCCAGAAATAATGCCTCATGACAGGCCTGGGTGATTTGCTTAGAATCCCACGCAGGGTTAAACGCTCCAAAAAAGCGGGGAAGAAAGTCAGTTTCAACTGCAGCATCTGCATGCACCAGAAACTCAACACGATTACAGGTGCTCAGGTAGAATAACTCGCGCAAGCCCAGTGATGACTTCAGGGCCGACAAACGCTGTTTCCTGTCCTCCGGAATAATGTGGTATTTCCCCACTTCTTCCAATGGAACCTGATGATGCGTAACGGCGATGATCTTATACTCCTTCAAAACTTTTCAGTACACAAAAGTATTTTCGGCCGTCCGGTGCTTTGTCATAGAATTGTCAAATGAAAACACCCCTTCTTATTTAGAAATGGTTTATGTAAGCAGGTTGATTGCGAAAAAAAATTAAACGTCTCAACCCATATTCTCATTTTTATAAACGGCTTGTTGAGCGTCTGTTAACATCAACGCAATGCCATATAGAATGATGCCGCAGCAAACGCAATGCTGCTGTTAAAACCAGAACTAACCCGAATGTCGACCCATTAACCTGTTCACAACTTCGTTTAAAATATTTACCTCCACTTAGTCGGCTAATGATGATTTTATCTGTAAAAACGCTTTTGAAATTTTATTTACTTTTGATTATATACATCTGTGCTAACTAACCTGAAATTATATTTTTTCATGAAAACAATTGCTACTATTTTCCTTGGATGCATTACCTTATTTGCTAATGCAGGAATATTTTTCGACCCCAGCAGTTCCGGTAATAATGGCAGAACCTGGACGCTCTTAATTACCCCCACCAACAATGGTAGTATACCTGCTTGCGGAACGGCCCAATACGCAACTACCTGCCACCGCACTATTCGTCAGGTTTGTCGCATCGGCAATGCAG
>JBIICM010000012.1:0-26029 GCA_044238875.1 Flavobacteriales bacterium
AAAACCCTCTAAACAGCTAAACCTGCAGGGGTAAGTATGAAAAAAGGAAAAAGGTAATCAGGCTAAACTCTCCAATGCCCGCATTACGGCATCATAATCCGGCTCAAGCGAAACCTCCGGAGCCAGTTGCACATAACGAATTTTATTTTGCGGGTCAACAATGAAAATCACCCTGGCCGATAAGCCCTTGAGGGTTCCGTTGATCATCTCGGTGTTGTATTCGCGCGTAAAATCTGTATAACGGAAATCAGAGGCCGCAATTACATTATTTATGCCCTCCACCTCACAGAAACGTCGCATGGCAAATGGGGTATCCTTTGAAATAACGAAACCTACAACATCCTTCATTCCCTCGAGCCTTTTATTGAATTCGCGAGTTTCTCTGGCGCAGGTTCCGGTATCCAGACTGGGCACACCAATCAGCACCCTCAGTTTGCCCTCATAGTCATAAAGACTACCTTCAGTAAAATCTGGCTTTACAAATGTGAAATCAAAAGCATTTTCACCAGGCTCGGGAAGTGAATCCAGCAGATTTACGGTTTGCCCTTTAAGTTTTGTTCTTTCGAGATTCATCGTTTTAAATATGGGGCAAATTTAATGATTTATCATCCATCTTTCTTTTGCGCAGGCCGCTTAGTGAAATTTTACATGTTTTTACTTTAAACTGTTGTGGGGAAACCTTCAGGTTTGCAGGCAATAAGGGATTACTGACGTGATCCCGGTGGGGGGTGGTGACCAACAAGAAAAACTGATAAGTATCATTCAGCCTGATCTGCTACTTGTCTGGTATCTGTAGTGTTTTCGTTAAAGTAACCGGGACTCTCTACTCTTCGGGAGTAAAAGTTAATGAACAACACAACAAACGACAAGAAAATAATAGTTTGCGATGACACGAGCAATTTACCTGCAAATGTCACCGGGAAGTAATCACCATAACCAATGGTAGATATGGTAACAAAACTATAGTAAACCGGATCGAACCAATGGCTAAACGGAATATTCAGGTAATTGCCCCTTGAATAAATAAACCCATAGGCAAATATGATTTCAAGGTAGTTAAAAAAAAGCAGCAGCATCGATCGCCGGTAGGATGACGGTTGTGTGTAAATATCAGATGCAAAAATCAGCGCCGGCACATAAAGCAACGTTTCAAGCATCAGCCAAACAACCAGAAACATTGAAAGGGGCTCACCGATCCAGCCGGTATAGCAGAGCGAAAGCGGCAACAGCACCTTGAAAATCAGGTAAATATCCATCGCGACATCCTGAATATCTTCACCCAGCTTATTGAAGAAATGCTTGATGTATAAACCCGGAAATAAAAACTGCGAACTCGCCAGAAAAAGCCGAAATATCTTTTCAATGCCTACATCATCATGGTGATCATTGTTCCAGATTACCTGAATGTTTTTAAGCCTGCGGCGGATGGTTCCCCTGCCGGGTGGCCTTTTCTTTTCTTTTGATCCAAATACCAGCTTTCTTAGCGATCCGGCCATTATTCATCCGTTTAAGAACAAAGATAGATGAGCAGCGTTGAATAATTCACCCTACCTTTGCCATTATGCGTGTTTTAATCATATTTTTTCTGCTGCTGCAGGTAATGACTGCCAAAGCTCAGTTTACAGGGAATTTATGCCAGGATACGCTGCTTCAGACCAATGATCCTTGTTTCGGAACTACCTATGACCCTATTTGCGGATGCAATAATACCACCTACCGCAATGAGTGCGCCGCCCGTGCAGAAGGATTGCTGCAATGGAATCAGGGGCCCTGTGAACTGTTTGATTATGATTTTGTCCCGAATCCAATGGTGGACAATGGTTTTATCAGAATTTTCACCAAAGAGCAAACAGATATACAGATCTGGATTTTTGACACTTTTTTCAGTCAACGATATTACTACAGGTTTCCATCCGTTTACCCCCTTGTACAACTTGAAAAATCACTTGATGTGAGAGGTTTTGGTAACGGACTTTACTTCATGGTCATGGAGGGAGGCGGGCAGTTTAAGGTTAAAAGGTTGTTGGTTAACCAACTCCAGTAAATTAGGGCCTGCTGATCAGGAATGGAATGCCAAGTACCTTTTCAGGATAAATGCATTGTAACAGATAAATTCCTGAGGCATAGCCCCTGATATTTATTTGCAGCAATCCGTTTTCAACCGTGGTGTACGCCAGTTTAATTTGTCTTCCGGCCAAATCCTGCAAATAGATTGCATCCGGCAAGTTCGTCGGACTTTCTAGCCGAAGCGTTACAAACCCGCTGGCGGGATTGGGGTACGCCAGGATACTGCCCCCCGATCCCGGGTATGTGGCAAGCCGGTTGGTTGTTGCAGCCGCCAGATAATCTGATCCCGGATCCGGAATAATTTCCTCGACCTTAAAACCAGTGTAAATCAGAAATTGGTCCTCACGCTTTTCGAGGTTCAGGCGAATGAGTGTATCCTGCTGATTTCCAATTAATAAAACCGGGTATTGCATAAGATATGAATCCTGATCAATTGCAGTGGATGTAGGTTTCTGGCTTACTTTCAGCGCCACCAGATCAGCTGATGCACTCCAGCTGATTTGCAAACTGTCGTGACCGCTGCCATACACCCATTGCTGAAAAAACCGGCCAAGATCCCTGCCACTAATAACTTCTGCAGCTTCCTGCAGTTGGATGGTTCTCACAAAACCCTGCGTTTTATTTGAAGCAAGGTAATAACGCATCATTTCAAGAAATACCTGATCACCTATTTCCATGCGCAGCATATTTAATACCATGGCACCTTTGGCATACGATAATCGTCCATCGAAAAGTCTTCCGACAGAATTGGTATCAGGACAATAAACAGAACCAAATGGCAGACTAAAAACGTAATTCCTTTGGTCATCTTTCCACTTAGGCCAGTAATCAGGCTTGAACCTTTCATAATACATTCCGGTGAGGTAGGTGGCAAAGCCTTCGTTCAGCCAGATGTCGGCCCATGATCCGCAGGTAACCTGATTCCCAAACCATTGATGCGCCAGTTCATGCGCAGTGAGTCCGGGGTCCAGATTGGCCATGAAACTCATTGTCTGGTGTTCCATTCCTCCCCCCCAGCCAAACTGAGCATGCCCGTACTTTTCAGCTGTAAAAGGATAGGGCGTGATCAGACTGTCAAAATACTGCACAACTGCTCTTACCATGGGTCTTGCCGCTAACCAGTCAGGCTCATCTTCAGGAAAAACAAAATCATGAAGCAACATTTTCCCATCGCGCAGGCTGATTTCTTCCTTTATTTCAGCATAATCGGTAACGGCTATTGCCACCAGGTAGGTAGTGATCGGATACCGGTGTCGCCAGTGGTGGGTTAGTTTCCGGCCTTCCGCAGTGTCTCTTTTAATCAACAATCCGTTGGAGGCTGCTGAATAAACTTCTGGCGTGGTAACAAGTATATCAAGGGAGTCTATTTTATCTGAAAGCGACTGTTTACAAGGCCACCAGTCTCTTGCGCCATAAGGCTCAGAGAGCGTCCACAATACGGGTTTACCACCGGGCGTGAGGGTAGTAACAAATGAACCGAAACCGCTGAATGCCGGCCGGCCCTGGTACCAGATGCTCACCGAATCAATTGCGTCCTCTCCGGGTAAGGTAAGTTTCAGCTGATCATCCTGGTGGGTAAATGTTGTCAAAGGCTGTCCCCTGTAGGCTATCTTCTCAACTGATAAAGAATCACTCAGGTCGAAAACCAGCTCCCTGGAACCGGCTTCGCTGAAGCGCACAAAAGTGGTTACCTTACCCGAGATCCACCGCACAGACGGATCAACGGAAATTTCAAGCCGGTGGTAACAGATATCAAATCCGGAGATATCACGCGCATGTTTGAGCTGTGGATGATGGGTTGAACCTTCTGTTGCAGCCCATCTTTTAACTTCTGCTGAGAATACCTGAGCCGCCCCTTTTGAAGATAGAAAAAGGATACCAACAACAATGTTAATATTGCAAATTATTGATTTGCAATTAATTACCACTGACCAACTTTTTTTAACACTACAACTGATCAATTGCGCTTAGTTTTGCAGGTTCTAAAATAAACAAACGATGTGGAATACGATTGATGGCAAACTTCATAAAGAATTCACGTTCAAGAATTTTGCAGAAGCTTTTTCTTTTCTTACGCGGGTAGCGCTGATTGCAGAAAGAGTTAACCACCATCCTGAGATCAGGAACGTTTACAATAAAGTGGAAATTTTTCTCTGTACGCATGATGCTGAAAATACAATTACAGAGAAAGATAAGCATTTGGCAGAAAAAATTGACCTGGTTTTTAAAACACCGGTGCCCGCCTGATCTTCAGGCTAATTCACAATTTTTTTATACTTGTTGGAATTAGTAGGGTCAAGGATGGCAAGTATTTCCATGATGGTTGCTTTTTCCCCTGGGCCGGCCTCCTTGTAAATGTTAATGAGTTCATCGGCCTTTGTGTTAAAAAACACCTGAACATTGTAGGAAGCAGGTCTGCTTTGATGGATTTCATTGAGGCGCTGTAGCGCCTCCGTTATTTGAGCCCTGCCCTGCTCTGCTTTACCATACATTTGATCCATACCGAGGCGGTGATACTTGTAATTGGCATCCCGCAAAGGCTTAAATATCGGGTTGAGGTAGTTTTCAACCAACCAGTAGCGGTTTCTGGGTGGCACGTCAGTGGCTCTCCAGCCTTTGGCCTGATCCTGCAGGGCATTGTTAACTACCTGTTGTGCCTTTTGCCAGTAAACAGATCCGCCATCCTGTGAAAAACTGTCATAATCCATGGCCAGAATTACATAGGCATAAAAGCCCAGCAAACTAGCCAGGCCCGAAACATAGGCGCTCTCTGAGAATTCAATGGGCTGGTATTCAAGGTAACGGAAACTTATGTCCTGATCCATCAGATTCAGCAGCAGCGAACCGTAATTGGTATTGTAAACAGGGCGACGCACCTGAATCTGCAAAGTACCGGTAAACTGATCAGGTTGTGTGTACGATTGAATATTAAAGGTGAGGTTACACTCAATGCGTTCATCCCGCTTGAACTGATCATTGGTCCAGCGGGTATTGTTCATGAACTCTCTTATGGCCGTTTCAAGGGTGGTAAAAATACGCTTGTCACTGAGCTGAACAGCCTGTGATAACACCTGAACCCTGCAATTGAGTTCCTGAGCAAAGGAGTTAACCGTTAGACCAGCCAATAAAAAAAACAGATAAATTTTCTTAATCATGCTTAAAACTACTGTAAAGTTGATCTGCAATTTCTTTTGATAACGCGGCTTTTGATTGCATCGGATACGACTTCCATTCACCGTTTTTTGATAAAATCTCTGCCTGCATCTGGTTCCTCCCGAAAAGCTGATTTTCGGCACTCAACTGGTTTAGAACGATAAAGTCAAGGTTTTTATTTTTCAGTTTTATCGCTGCATTTGCGCGACCGGAAGTTGTTTCTAGTGCAAATCCAGCGAGTATTTGTCCTTCTTTCTTGATTTTTCCGAGACCGGCCAAAATATCGGGAGTTGTCGCAAGTTCCAGCTTCAGCTTTTCCCCATCGCTTTTTTTGATTTTTTCAGCGGCTGTTTCAACGGGTTTAAAATCGGCAACGGCAGCTGTTAAAACGGCTGCATCACATTCAGGAAATTCTCTTAATGCGGCCTTCATCATCTCATCTGCTGTATTGAGCATGGTGCAATGAACACCGGGATGCTGAGGTCTCAACGCAACGGGACCGCTCAGCAAAACTACAAACGCCCCCCTTGATGCGAGTTCATCTGCAATGGCATAGCCCATTTTACCGGATGATTGATTGGAAATGTACCTGACCGGATCAATGGCTTCTCTTGTTGGGCCAGCTGTTACCAAAATGCGTTTGCCGTTCAACTGACGACGAAGTTTAAAAAATTCCTCAACTTTCTCCAGTATCTCTTCAGGCTCAGCCATTCGCCCTTCTCCCACCAGGCCACTTGCCAGTTCGCCTGTTCCGGGGTCAATGATAAAATTGCCGAATTGACGAAGTTTATCAATGTTGCGCTGTGTTGACTGATGTTTCCACATATCAAGATCCATGGCAGGCGCGAAAAACACCGGACACTTGGCAGAAAGGTAAACTGCCTGCAGCAGATTATGGCAGAGTCCGTTTGCACAACTACCAATGGTATTGGCACTTGCAGGAGCAATAATCATCAAATCGGCCCATAAACCCAGTTCAACATGATTGATCCATTCACCGTTTTCACCGGTGGTGAATGAACTGTAAACCTCGTTTTTTGTAAGCGTACTTAGCGTTAATGGGGTAACAAAATCGCTGGCAGAGTTGGTCATTATAACCTTAACATCTGCACCTGCTTTTGATAGCATGCGGGCAAGCAGCGCACTTTTATAGGCCGCAATACTCCCCGTTACCCCTAATAAGATTTTTTTCTGAAACAGCATTGTGCCGTTTTCAGTTTTGTTTATGCTTGATTTTCACCGCTTTCAGCAGCCGGATTGCGATGGTACACTTTGCCTTCAATAAATTCATTGATGGCCACAAGTGTAGGCTTGGGCTGCCGCTCGTAATGTCTTGAGATCTCTATTTGTTCGCGGTTTTCGAATATCTCCTCCAGATTGTCACCGGTAGAGGTAAATTCAGAAAGTTTGGAATTAAGTTCTTCTTTCACGTTCAAACCAATCTGATTGGCACGCTTGCCAATAATGGCAATAGCTTCGTAAATGTTCCCGGTTTGTTTCTCCAACTGCCGGAGGTCGCGGGTGATGGTTGTTGATTCCACGATTAAATTGGTTTATTTGGTTTTATCTGTTGAGGTTTGCAATGATTCGTAGCGCGCTCGGGCTTTAACAACTATGTTTTCAGCCTCACGCCTGTGCTTACTCGCGGCAAATTTATCAATAAAATTTGAATAAGCATCGAGGGTACTTTTGTAGCGCTCAGCTTTTTTTGTCTCCACACTGTTCTCTGCAAGCAGGAAGTTCGATTTCAGGATGGTAAACAATATTTCCTCGCTGTATTGTGTAAGCGGATATTCGCGCAGGGTATTTTTAAGGCTTATGATGGCCGCCTTGTAGTCCATCGTTTTGAAAAAGAGCATGCCTGTTTCAAAAGATTTATGTTCCAGCTTGGCCCTTAACTTATCAATCAGGTCATTGCATTCCTGCACCCGTGCACTTGACGGATACCTGTTAATGAATAGCTGGAGCTGCTCGATGGCCTTCAGGCTATTGGTCTGATCAAGTGAATATTCAGGTGAGCCCAGATAATAACAGTATGCCGCCATAAATGCCGTTTCTTCCGCCCGCTTACTAGTTGGGAACATAGAAGCAAACTGCTCAAAATGATAACTGGCAGAAACAAGGTCATCCAGATAATAATTACACCATGCGTAATGGTAATAAACATCCTCAGAGCGCGCAGTAACACGCGTTACGCTTACCAGCTCCTCAAAAAGTGGATAGGCTTTCTGGTAGTCTTTCTTATTGTAAAGTTTAAGCGCTACCTCAAATTTTTTCTCATAATCAGCACCTTTCAGCGCACGCTGGTAGCTGCTGCAGGCCTGGGTGACTAACAAAACCGGAATCAGCAAGGCTATGAAACCAGTGTAAATACGGTTCATCATCTTTGCCGGCGTGTAAACTGGTTACGAAACAGGTAGGTACGGCTCTCGTTTCCTTCCCATAACCTTTTGATATTTCTGGTATGGGTGAATATTACCAGGAGCGGAATACTGATGGCAAAAATGATGGTGGCATCATGGGTGGCATGCTGAATTACCAGAATAAACAGCGCATAAAAGAGCGATGAGAGTATCGAACCCAGCGAAACATAATGCGTCAGCAACAAAATAAGCAGAAACAAGCCGATACAACACAGTGCGGCTAACGGATGCATGCCAATGCTGATACCAAGCAGGGTAGCCACACCTTTACCTCCCCTGAAGCCGGCAAAGACGGGGAATATATGACCCAAAACAGCAGCCGCACCGCAAAGCACCCTGAAATTCTCAAACAAAACAGGAGACGATGGATCCACAAAAACCCATACCGGTAGCATAACCGCTATCCAGCCTTTCAGTGCATCAACCAACAGTACCGGAATGCCCGCCTTTTTACCAAGCACCCTGAAGGTATTGGTTGCCCCGGCATTGCCGCTGCCTCTTTCACGGATATCAAATCCGAAAAAATAACGTGAGACCCATACAGCAGTTGGAATAGACCCCAAAAAATAAGCAATAACCAGCAGTAGCAGACCCGTATATATCACATCGCAAATTTATGAATTATCGCGGTAATTGATGCCGGCAACAAGCGCACAGGCAACAACCCCCGCTGTTTCTGTGCGAAGCCTTGTGTTTCCCAGGCTAATTTCCTTTGCACCATGCCTGCCAGCCCATTCAATTTCATCACTTGTAAAATCACCTTCTGGCCCAATCAGCAACAGAATTTCAGGCGCCCCTCCGGCCACCTGATCAACCAGGTGTTTTGGCCGGTCAGCACAGTGTGCAATTAAAACCTGCGCATTACTCCGGCTCGGTAATAGGTCTTCCGGTTTTGCAGGCGGATGAAGCAGGGGCAGCCAGGGATTGCCGCTTTGCTTCATGGCCGATACAAGCACCTTCATTGCACGCTTTTCATTGATTTTAATCCTTTCGCCACGTTTGGTGATCAGGGGTGTAATCTCGTCAACACCTATTTCAGTAGCCTTCTCTAAAAACCACTCGAAGCGTTCATGCATTTTAGTAGGGGCCAGCGCAATATGCAGCCTGTAGCCACGAGGTTGTGTATGATTTTCCTTTTTCAAATCAATTAACAAGGCTCCTTTGGGGTCAGGATCACCGATCACACCAGTAAATACCCCTCCCCTGCCATCTAAAACCTGAACTGCATCGCCTTTTTTAAGGCGCAAAACCCTCACCAGATGATGACTTTCTTCTTCATTAAGCCGGGTTTGATGGATAAAAAATTCAGGCTGAAAAAATGTATGCATCGCTATATACCGATTTCTATCTGAAAATAAGAGCCCCAGGCATTGCCAGGCTGGTTAACCCGCCAATTGCCCGACAGCATCTGATAATGAATGCTCGCCTGAAGTTTCACCCGATGCCCCGCCAAATAACGGTTAAAACCAAGCATGAGCATATCTGTCTGCTTTTCATAACCGCTTAGTTTACCCGACGGCTTTACCGAGGCATAGCGCAGGGCCAGCTCATTTTTCCTGCTGAGCATACGGCTCGCCTGAATATTGAAGCCGGTTCCGGAATATACATACCGGACATCATCCTTGATTAATTCCTGTACGCCTGAATCAGCCGTTCGGGAAAACCACTCGCCCAATAGGGCCCAACCCCGGTATTTGAACATCAGGTCGGCGATGCTGGTGCGAATATCTGCGGGGCTGTGAAGAAATCCGCCCAACTGTCCACCGGCTCTTTGCGCACGGTGGTTAAAACTTTCGGTAAACCCAAGCGACAATGCAGGTACTTGATGAAAATCCTGATCGCCTTCACTGTAATCTCCCTCATTCACAAATTTACCGAAAGGCAACCATTCCAGCCTTCCCGTATAGCATAATCCGCCGTTACCCCTGAATGCATTGCGGCCTTCACCCGATGATACAACCGCTTTAATGAGCAGCGGATGTTTTTTTCCAAGCCTGAATGTCTGGAACCACCCAAAATCCCTGTCGAGTGTGAACCGGTTATTGGCAATAGAGCGCTCTGCAAACTGAAGGTTTCCTGATGAAATAACACGTTCTCGGTTACCGGGTAGTTTGGCCTGGCCGAAACCCATTTTCCACCAGTCGCGCACCTCATAAAAAATTATGGCATCGCGCGTGATATTTGGGGGGCCGTCATCAACAATATCAAGGTCTCCCCTCGAAAACGAAAGCTGCAGATAATAGGTCAGGCGCGGATTGATCAAAAACCCCTCAATACGAAGCCGCAACCTTCTGATTCGGGCTTCAGTGGCGCCAACATTCAGATTATTACCGCTAATAGTTTGTGCAAAAGCCTGATTTTGAAGCCTGAACCTGAATAACAAGGAAAAAGTACTGTCTTTAGCTATGAATTTCAGACCCCTTACCCGTTTTACCATAGCCTGCTGATCTGATTCATTTTCCTGTGCTACAATTTGCAGGGAGGATAAGACCATGACTCCAAGGAGAAAAATAACCCTTTTTAATTTTTTCAGCATTGTTGACAAAGAAAGCAAATATGCACGATTTGCTGAAAAATAGCTTTCAGCCTGCCAATGTTCAAAAATAGGTTTAAAAAAAGCGTTAAAACCCCTGTTATCAATATATTTGCGCGATGATTAACGAGGAGCCTGAACCACCTATAAATGACAATCAGCAAAATGGTAACAACCATGAACCTGATGAACACATCACGCATTTATCAGGCATGTACGAGAACTGGTTTCTCGACTACGCCTCCTATGTTATCCTGGAAAGAGCTGTACCTTATGTGGAAGACGGTCTGAAGCCTGTTCAGCGCCGGATTCTTCATTCAATGAAAGATCTTGATGACGGGCGGTACAACAAGGTTGCCAACATTATCGGGCATACCATGAAGTACCATCCGCATGGAGATGCATCTATCGGAGATGCCCTGGTGCAGCTCGGACAGAAAGACCTTTTGATTGATATGCAGGGTAACTGGGGTAATATTTACACCGGCGATTCAGCTGCGGCACCCCGTTACATTGAAGCCCGGCTCAGCAAACTGGCCTTGGATATTCTGTTTAATCCGAAAACAACCAACTGGCAGCTCAGCTACGATGGAAGAAACCGCGAACCGGTAACCCTTCCCGTGAAGTTTCCGCTATTACTCGCACAGGGCGTTGAAGGTATTGCCGTTGGTCTTTCCTGTAAAATTCTTCCGCACAACTTTAATGAGCTGATTGATGCCAGCATTGCCAGTCTGAAAAACAAGCCATTTGAGATATTTCCTGATTTTCTCACGGCAGGTCTGGCTGATTTCAGCAAATACAATGATGGTTTGCGCGGGGGCAAAGTCAGAATCAGGGCACGCATTCAGCAACTGGATAAAAATACGCTTGTTATTAGCGATATCCCGTTTGGCACCACCACGGGCTCATTGATTGAATCAATTATTACGGCCAACGAAAAAGAAAAAATAAAAATCCGCAAGATTGAAGACAACACCAGTGAAAACGTTGAAATACTGGTGCATCTTCCGGCGGGCATTTCACCTGATAAAACCATTGATGCCCTCTATGCCGTTACCGATTGTGAAATAACGGTTTCGCCCAATGCCTGCATCATTGAAAATGATAAACCGCGCTTTGTCGGGGTGAGCGAGATCTTGCGCATTTCTGCCGACAATACACGCAATTTGTTGAAAAGAGAACTGGAGATTGAAAAGGCCGAGCTGGAAGAAGACTGGCATTTCAGTTCACTTGAAAAAATATTTATAGAGGAAAGAATTTACCGCGATATCGAAGAGGCAGAAACATGGGAAGCCGTGATCAGCAACATTGCTGAAGGTTTGAAGAAATTCAGAAAACAGCTGCACAGAGATATCACCGAAGAAGATATTATAAAGCTCACCGAAATACGCATTAAAAGAATTTCAAAATTTGATGCTTTCAAAGCCGATGAACATATTAAAGGCATTGAAGAAAAAATAGCGGCATGTGAACATCATCTGGCAAACCTTACCGATTACGCCATCGCCTATTACCAGAACCTGAAGAAGAAATATGGTGCTGGAAAGGAGCGCAAAACAGAGATTCGAATGTTTGATACCATTGAGTTATCAAAGGTGGTAATTAACAATGAAAAACTCTATGTTAACCGGGAGGAAGGCTTTGCCGGCACCGGACTAAAAAAGGACGAGTTTGTGTGCGACTGCTCCGACATTGATGATATTATAGTAATCAGAGCTGATGGCAGCATGATAGTTTCTAAAGTAACCGAAAAGGCCTTTGTCGGAAAAGATATTTTGCACATCAATGTTTTCAGGAAAAACGATGAGCGTACCACCTATAACCTGGTTTATCAGGATGGGAAAACAGGCCCCTACTACGTGAAACGCTTTGCTGTAAGCGGTGTGATCAGAGACAAGGCCTATGACCTCACAAAGGGAACCAAAGGGTCAAGAATCATCTACCTGAGTGCCAATCCTAACGGAGAAAGTGAGGTACTGCACGTGTTTCTAAAGCCCAGGCCCAAACTGAAAAAGACGGCTTTTGAATTTGATTTTGGCAGCATGGCCATTAAAGGTCGCGGTGCCGGAGGAAATATTCTCAGCAAGATTCCGATCAGGAAAATTATCCTGAAAGAAAAAGGACAATCAACACTTGGTGCCAGACAAATTTGGTGGGATGAAGCTGTGAGGCGCATCAATGCAGATGGAAGAGGCATTCTGCTGGGCTCATTTGCCGCAACGGATAAGATACTCACCATCATGCAAAGCGGTCATTACAAATTATTAACACCTGATCCGGCGGCGCATTTTGAAGAAGACATGCTCGCTATTGAGAAGTTCAATCCGCGTGCGCCCATCACCACCATTTATTTTGATGCTGAAAGTGGCGAATACATGGTAAAACGCTTCATGGTGGAGGCCGGTGATAAAAAAGTATCCTTTGTTGGTGAGGCGGCTGATTCATGGGTGGCATTTGTTTCAACCGACACATTTCCGCGCGCCCAGCTTGAGTTCAACCGTCTGGGAAAATTTACACGCCCGCCCGAAGAATTGCATCTGGCTTCTTTTATTGCTGTTAAAGGAGTAAAAGCCAAGGGGCGGAAACTCTCGGCACATCCGGTTAAAGCCATTCATCCGCTGGCCTCACTGCCCGAGCCTGAACAGGTTCAGGAAACAGCGCCACAGCCCGAACCTGCTGGTGATCAACAAAAACCATCGATAGTGGTTGACCTCGAAAATGAAGACCCTCAGATGCGCCTTTTTAGCGAGGAATAAGTTAACCCTAACTGCAAAAAAGACGCAAATCAGGGAGGATTTAACCCAATTTATGCAATAGAATTGAACTAATTTTCTAGGGGTCGAAGGAATCTGTGATTCATCGGGGTTAATCCGGATGCTGCGCTCATAGCTAATGCACTATGCATTAGAGCATTGCGCTTCAAATGCATAATCAGGGATTAAATAATCTTTCAAATTCAACTTGCGTAAAGCCATAATTAATAAATAAAGCGCCTTATTTTTGCCCCATGCTCACGTTGGGAATCATCAGGGAAGAAAAAAAACCATTCGACAAACGGGTGGCATTCCTGCCTGATCAATGCGCTGAACTCAAAAAACGTTTCCCTGGAATTCAGATAATCGTGCAACCATCGCCACACCGATGTGCGTCAGATCAGGCCTATGCCGATGCCGGCATGGAAATCAGGGAAGACCTTTCAGACTGCGATATCCTGATGGGAATCAAGGAAGTACCGGTAGAAGCATTGATTGCCGGAAAAACATACCTGTTTTTTTCACATACCATTAAAAAACAACCCCATAACCGGAAGCTGCTGCGCACGATACTAGAAAAAAAAATACGGCTGATTGACTACGAAACACTGGTTTGGGAAAAAGGCAGCCGCGTGCTTGGTTTCGGTCGTTATGCAGGCATAGTGGGTACCCATAACGGACTGCTTACCTACGGCAGAAAAACAGGTGGATTTAATCTGAATCCGGCATGGCAGTGCACTGACTATGCTGAAATGAAAGACCAATACAAAGGTCTTCAGCTTCCGCCGGTAAAGATTGCGCTTTGCGGTGATGGCCGGGTGGCTCATGGCTGCCTTGAACTGCTCAAGGCCATTGGTATCAGAGAGGTGACCCCTGATGAATTTCTGGAAGAAACATATACACGGCCAACCTACGTGCACCTCATTCCTGAGGATTTCTATGCCCACAAGGACGGCGATGTTTGGGATAAGGCCGACTTTTATCATAACCCTGAAAATTATGTATCCACCTTCAGGCCTTACACCAGGGTATGCGACCTGATGATCAACGCCATCTACTGGAACGAACGTATTCCACGTTTTTTTTCACGCGAGGATATGAAAGCCAGTGATTTCAGGATTCAGGTAATTGCCGATATCAGCTGCGATATCAACGGATCGGTGCCGGCCACCGTAAGGGATACCAGCATTGAAGACCCTGTTTATGGGTATCATCCCCTCTCTGAAACACTGGAGCCCCCCTATCAAAAAAACACCATTGACATTATGGCGGTAAGCAATTTGCCCTGTGAACTTCCATTGGATGCCTCACGCGGTTTTGGCGAACAATTGCTGCGTCATGTGATGGGGCATCTGCTTGGCAAGCCTGCCGACCGTATGATCGAGGGCGCCACCATATGCCGTGATGGTAAGTTAACATCCAGCTATGCTTACCTGAGCGATTATGTGGAATAGACCTTAAACCGCCGCGAAAATTGCTGAAGTTATTACTGCTGCCGTTTGCCTTTCTGTATGGTTGTGTGCTCCATATCCGCCATTTTTTATATGACCGCAGACTGTTAACACAGGTTTCATTTAACTTTCCGGTAATCGTAATCGGTAATCTTGAGGCGGGCGGCAGCGGAAAAACGCCGCATACCATTTACATCACGCGCCTGTTCAGGAAGTTTAAACCTGCACTACTCAGCAGGGGCTACAAAAGAAAAACAAAAGGATTTTTAGAATTACCCCAGCATGGGCAGGCTGAAGATTATGGTGACGAACCAATGCTTTTTAAGGAAAATTTTCCCGGATTGCATGTAGCTGTTTGTGAGCGAAGACCCGAAGGAATAAAAAAGCTCAAAACGCTGCACCCTGAAACCGGGATGGTGATTCTTGATGATGCCTATCAGCACCGGCGATTGAGAGCCGGCTGCACCATTTTACTGGTTGACTGGCAAACCTTACAGGGCTCACGCCGTTTGCTGCCCGCAGGCAAACTAAGAGACCTCTGGAGCCGGCGCCTGAAGGCTGATCTGATCGTTATTAGTAAATGTATGGGCCTGCCCGATGAAAATGCACAGAAAAAGGCCCTGAAAACTCTTGCCCCGCGAAAAAATCAGACAGTATTTTTTAGCTGGTATGCCTACACATCCTTCATCGGACTTGACGGCAGCGTTTATCCCACCGAAATCATCAGTAATCAACAGCTTGTGATGGTTTGCGGGATTGCAAATCCGCAATACCTGGCTGAATGGCTCAGCAGAAAGGCTTTAACCGTTGAACAGGAACTGTTTCCCGATCATTATGCATTTACCGCTGATGACATCCGGCGAATTCACAAAAAGTTTAATAAGTTTGCTACTTACTTTATCATCACCGAAAAAGACAGGGTTAAAATTGAACCGTTGATTCCTGAATCATCCAGAAAAAACTGGCTGAGTATTCAGATAGAGGTTCAGCTAAATCATCCGGAAGCGTTTGAAAATGAAATCAGAAAATATGTTACAACAAATTCAGGAAACCGCTGATTATATCCGCGCAAAAACCGAAAACTTCAGCCCGGTGGCAGGCATTATTCTGGGCACAGGCCTTGGCGGGCTCGTTAAGGAAATTGACATTCAATATGTTTTACCGTATGAAGAAATACCTCATTTTCCGGTATCAACCGTCGAAGGGCACTCTGGTAAACTGATCTTGGGCAAAGTAAGCGGCAAGTCCGTTATCGTTTTACAGGGTCGTTTTCATTATTACGAAGGTTACACCATGAGTCAGGTTGTTTTTCCTGTAAGGGTGATGAAAAATCTGGGCATCGGCCACCTTTTTCTGAGCAATGCCAGCGGAGGCGTTAATCCTGCCTTTGAGATCGGTGATGTTATGATTCTGAATGATCATATTAACCTATTGCCCTCCAATCCGCTGCTGGGGCCCAACATCGCTGAACTCGGACCACGATTCCCCGACATGAGCGAGCCTTACGACAGGAAGCTGATTGCAAAAGCAAAAAATATTGCCGCTGATTTAGGCTATAAGGTGCATGAAGGTGTTTACGTTAGCCTGAGCGGCCCCTGCTTTGAGACACCTGCTGAATACAAATTCATGCGAATTATTGGCGGTGACGCCGTGGGTATGTCAACCGTGCCGGAAGTGATTGCTGCCCGACACATGGGGCTGCCCTGCTTCGCCGTTTCGGTAATAACTGATATTGGCGTTGAAGGTCGCATTGTTGAGGTAACGCATGCTGACGTTATTGAAGCGGCATCGAAAGCCGAGGTAAAAATGACCACCATATTTAAAGCGCTGATCAGTCAATTATGAAAAAAATTCATTGGACAGGTTTGTCAGCTTCAGCAGTTTTGCTGCTGATCATATTGCTGGCAGGAAAAAATGAGAAAAAAGAGGGTATTGAATATATATTCACTGATAAAGCCCCACGACCTATTGGGCCTTACAGCCAGGCAGTCAGGTACGACGACTTTGTTTACCTCTCGGGTCAGATTGCACTTGGTGCTGATGGAATAGTGGATACAGCTGATATTTCGACAGAAACCAGGCTGGTAATGAATAACCTCAATGAGGTGCTAAAAGCTGCAGGAACCGGGATGGACCGGGTGGTTAAAACCACCATTTACCTGAGCGATATGAAATATTTTCCGGAAGTAAACAAAGTTTATGGCAGCTTCTTTACCGCCGGAAAGGCTCCTGCAAGAGAAACAATTGCAGTTAAATCGTTACCCAAAGCAGCCCGTGTTGAAATCAGCATGGTAGCGGCCGAATAGATTTTACAGGCGCAAGTTACCTGACATCATTCAATTCGAAGCCCGGAAATTCGGCCGGCTTGTAGGTAAACTTTGAGGCATCTAAACTCTCGTTGGTTGTAAATGACTTAATCAGATAGGTGTAAACATTTCCGTTTTTACCTTTTAATTCTGACTTATAAATCTGCATCAGTGTTTTATCTATATACAATCTGATACTTATATAATCTTTTTCTTTAGGGTTTTCAGGAAACAGATCAATCAAATGCACGGTGCGGTTACCCGCCTTTTCTTCCTTGATGTATTTGTATCTGAAACCTTTTTCATACATGGTAAATATATTTTTCGGATTCAGCCCATCGCCGGCATCGGCTGCATTGCTTAACTCAACTTCCTTGTCATTTTTAAGCACTTTCCAAAGGGATTTTCCGTCGCTGATAATCAGCTGATCACCCATATCAAGTCTGTATTTATCTCCATTGAGAAGTAACTTCCAGTTCTGCACTGTATTAATCTTGCGGTCTTTATTCACCAGCGAATATGAAAACTCCGCCTTAATGGAGCTGTAAGATTTTGTTTTGGCGCTTAGCTTGTCGAGAATCTCCCTTGCCTTTTTATCATTCTGACTAAAAATGCATAGAACAGGAAAAACAAGCAGGGCAATCAGGGCAGTCAGCTTTTTCATTGGACAAAGATAAAGATGGGATTATTCCATTTTTGCCGGATTCAAAAATTGTTCCAGGCTCAACGCATCCTTAATCAAAACTTTTCGGGCTTTGCTGCCTTCGAAAGGACCAATTACTCCGGCTTTTTCAAGCTGATCAATGATTCTTCCGGCGCGATTATAGCCCAGCTTCAATTTACGCTGCAACAATGAAGCTGAGCCCTGCTGATGATTCACCACCACATGCGCCGCTTCTGAAAACATGGCATCCCTGTCGCCATCGTCAAAATCATCATCCATTTCGGCATTTTCATCTATATATTCAGGCAGTTCAAAGGCTGATGCATATCCACGCTGCTGACCAATGAATTCTGTAATGCGGTCAACTTCAGGGGTGTCAACAAACGGACATTGCAGCCTGATCAGGTCGCTGCCGGTTGAAAGCAGCATATCACCCCGACCGATCAGCTGTTCGGCGCCGCCCGCATCAAGAATGGTGCGTGAATCAATTTTTGAAGTAACCCTAAAAGCAATCCTGGCCGGAAAGTTTGCCTTAATTGTGCCTGTAATGATATTTACAGAGGGGCGCTGTGTGGCAATTATCAGGTGGATGCCGATAGCACGGGCAAGCTGTGCAAGCCTGGCAATCGGAAGTTCTACCTCCTTGCCGGCGGTCATGATCAGGTCGGCAAACTCATCCACAACCAAAACAATATAAGGCATAAAATGATGCCCCTTTTTGGGATTAAGTTTCCGGCTGGTGAACTTGGCATTATATTCTTTAATGTTACGCACCATGGCAATCTTCAGCAATTCATAACGCTGATCCATGAGCATGCACAACGAGTTGAGCGTGTAAACCACCTTTTTTGTATCCGTAATGATGGCATCCTGATTATTGGGCAGCTTAGCCAGAAAATGGCGTTCAATTTTATTGAACAACGTTAACTCCACCTTTTTGGGGTCAACCAGCACAAACTTAATCTGTGAAGGATGTTTCTTATATAGCAGGGAAACAAGGATGGCATTCAGGCCTACTGATTTACCCTGACCTGTTGCGCCTGCCATCAGCAGGTGGGGCATTTTGGCAAGGTCAGCCACGAAATTTTCATTGGAGATAGTCTTGCCCAGCGCTACCGGAAGATCCATGGCTGCATTGCTGAACTTTTCGCTGGTGAGCAGCGTTTTCATGGCTACCACCTCGGGGTGCTGATTGGGCACCTCTATACCAATGGTACCTTTGCCGGGCATAGGGGCAATAATGCGTATGCCCAGGGCTGAAAGACTCAGGGCAATGTCATCCTCCAGGTTTTTGATTTTTGAAATTCTCACCCCGGCCGCAGGAACAATTTCATACAGCGTAACGGTTGGGCCAATGCTGGCACTTATCCGGGCAATTTCAATGTTATAATTTCTGAGTGTTTCGATAATCCGGTTACTGTTGGCCTCCAGTTCGGCTTTTTCAACCCTTGCCTTATTGGTGCCATGGTTGTCTAAGAGATCAGGGATGGGATGCTGATAGCTTGACAATTCAAGGGTCGGATCAAATTCACCGAGGTCAAATTCCTCATTTTCAGAAAGCACCTCCTTTAGGTTCATCCTTTCAAGGTCTTCATCTGTAAGGCCTTCGTGAATATCTTCAACGCTGCTCATCAGATCGGGCACCTGATCCTCAATGGTCAGTTCAATTTCTTTCCCTCCAAAATCCTCCTGCGGTGTTTCCTGCAAAACAAGGGGGATGTTTTCAGTTATAGAATGTTCAGATTCCAATTCATCTTCCGGCTCATCGTCATGATTGAGCTGTAATACAGGGTTTTCCCGGATATTATTCAGCGGAGCGGCCTGAACAGCTTCTTCCTGTTTTTCAGGTCGGGCAGCGCTTGAAAAGTCGGGCAGCGTGAACTTCCAGTTGAAAGCAGTTATTCCGAATGACACTGCGCTGAAGAGCAAAATCAGCCCAACTCCGGCTTTACCAATTGAAGCCGATAAATAGGCGTAAAGGTTGTAACCAAAACCGCCGCTGTAAATCAAAAACTCATCCTTCAGCAGAAATGATAGGGCAAGCGAAATAAAAACCAGTGCAAACAGCGAATAGGCAAATGTTCTGGCAAAAGGCAATAGTGTGATGCCAAAAAACATTCGCATAGCAACCAGAAAAAGATAAAAAGGGATCAGAAAGGCTGAAATCCCAAACCAGTTATGAAAGAATACATAAGCGGTAAGGGCGCCAAACTTGCCCATGAAGTTCATCACCTTCAGCGAAGGGTCACTGATAAACGCCCAGGTTTCAGCATCCTTCAATATGTCAAAATCATGCTTCCAGTAATTGAGGTGCGAAATAAATGAGGCCACAAGAAACAATGAAAAAAGCATCAGAAACAAACCGCTCACACGCACAAAGCGCTCACCGGTTAAAAATGCAGGAATCAGCCTCCGGGCTATTGGTGCGCGGCTGGTCTGTTCATGTTTTTTACCCTTTTTTGCCGGAGCAGCTGCCTGCTCTTCGGCATCTGATTTAAACTTATTGCTTTTCGTTGCCATATAGCAGTATAACGTACAAAAATCGGCATGCGTACACATGAAAAAAGCCTTCCGGGGGAAGGCTTTATCTACAAGGTTATGAACAATTGGCTTATTTGCCGCCTTGCCCCATGGCTTTCATGAATTCTTCCTGTGTCATTTTCTTAAAGTCGGCAGGTACAACAAAAAGATCATCGTTCACTTTTTCGCGGATTACCTCTTTGGCGGTAAGTATCATCTCCATGCCGTTCTGAACAATACTGTACTGCAGTATGGCACCGTCAATATTTTTTAGCGGACCGGTTGCATAGCCTTTCCAGATTTCCAGTTCTTTGGTAAACCAGGCTTCCATCGTTACTTTTTGCTGATCTTTCGCAGTAAATTCAAGGATGGCCTTTTTACATGAAAATCCGGCAATTTTCTTCGCGTCTTTGGTAACTGTAACTTTTGTTTCTGATGCTGCTTTCTTAGCGTCTGCATCTTCACCGGCGCCGGTCAGGGCATATTTTTGTCCCATCATTTCCATGAGTACCACCGTAGCACCCGACTTTGCATCAGTAATGGTGGCATTTTTAACGCCCATGGCCATATTGAGTTCAAATCTTGACTTGCCATCTTTGTAAAACGTTGCGGTTTCTTTGGGCATCATGGAGGCCATTTCTGGACTGGGTAGTTTAGGGTATTCAAGTCCGAAAATGATACGGCCTTCAAATTTTTGGGCATTGAGCACCACTGCCAATGCAAGCATCGGAAGCATTAAAAGATATTTTTTCATGGTTTATTTTTTGGCAAAATTAATGCATAATATCCAATCTAAAAATCCTTAACTATACAATAGAACATCCTGAATTTCACATCAGAACCATTGCGGTGAAGTAAGATTCGGGCCAGTTGAGCTCCGGTGGCTTTTCTTTAAAAATGCCATAAACGCCCGATCCTGAGCCCGTCATTGAGGCATACAGTGCGCCGGCTTCATACAGCTGGGCTTTTATGTCTTTAATAGCCGGATAGATTTTAAATACCGCCTCCTCAAAATGATTTTCAACCAGCTCTTTCCATTGATCAATTGGTTTTTCAATAGCCGCTCTTATTGAAACAGCAGGATGCCGGGGTGTTAGCATGGCAAATGCCGCACGGGTGCTCACATGAATGGCAGGATGCACCAGATACAACCAGCGTTCACTTAGCAGTTCGGGTGCTTTGCTCAATACCTCTCCCCTACCCTCAGCGAGGGCGGGTGCATCATTTATGAAAAACGGACAATCACTGCCAAGCCGGGCAGCATAACGCATCAACGCTTTTGTGTCGAGCCCAAGATCAAATTTTTGGTTCAGCAGGCGGAGCATCCAGGCACCATCAGCCGACCCTCCGCCAAGTCCGGCGCCCATTGGAATCACCTTATGCAGGTGAATGTTAACTGCCGGAAGATCAAAATCGGCAGCAAGCAGCTGATAAGCCTTTATCACAAGGTTAGCCTCCGGCTCCCCCGGAACAGGCAAGCCACTCGCATTAAAAATGAATCCCCCACTCTCAGCCCCTGGTTCTTCAATAACTTCAAGTATATCATTAATCTTAACAGGATAAAAAACACTGCTGATGTTGTGAAAACCGTCGGCACGTCGTTCGGTTACATACAATCCGATATTAATTTTACAGGGCGGAAAGGCAATCATTGAATTTAAAAGGAAAAGCTTAACACTAGAGAGCGGAAAAATCCGCAAGCAAATTAAGGTTTACTAACGAATGTGTAACTTGGCCCTCTTAATTTTTTAGGATGACGTTTCTTGAGTTTGAGAAGCCCGTAAGCGACCTGTTCGGTCAGCTTGCGGAAGCCAGAGAGCTGGCTGAAAAAAGCCAGGTTGACATGAGCAAGGCCATTGCCGAGCTGGAACAAAAAATTGATCAGGCGCGCCGCGATTTATACAGTTCGTTAACGCCCTGGCAGCGTGTTCAGGTATCAAGGCATCCCGACAGACCCTACACCCTTGCTTACATTAATTATATGACCGACGGCAACTGGCATGAAATGCACGGCGACCGCACTGTGGGCGATGATAAGGCAATGGTTGGCGGACTGGGTTGCATGAATGGTAAGCCCGTTATGTTTATCGGGCAGCAAAAAGGTATCAATACAAAAATGCGGCAATACCGGAAATTCGGAATGGCCAACCCCGAGGGGTATCGCAAAGCCCTCAGGCTGATGAAGCTGGCTGAAAAATTCGATATTCCGGTGGTTACCTTTATTGATACCCCCGGAGCTTATCCGGGTTTAGAGGCCGAAGAACGCGGGCAGGGTGAAGCCATTGCAAGAAACCTCTATGAAATGATGCTGCTCAGGGTGCCTGTAATTTGTGTTATCATCGGTGAAGGCGCCTCAGGCGGTGCCCTGGGTATTGGTATCGGTGACCGGGTTTTGATGATGGAGAACTCATGGTATTCGGTAATTTCTCCGGAAAACTGTTCAACCATATTATGGAGGAGCTGGGATTTCAAGGAGCAGGCAGCAAGTTTGCTGAAGCTTACCGCCGGAGATATGTTAAAAAACAAACTGATCGACGGCGTAATACCCGAACCGGTTGGAGGCGCCCATGCCAATTTTGATGAAACATTCAGAAATGTAAAGACTGAAATATTGAACAGTCTTGATAAACTCCTGAAAATAAAGCCTGAAAAGCGCATTGAAAAACGCATTGAGAAGTTCAGTAAAATGGGCGTAGTGGCCGCCTGATTCTATTATTGATCCCCTAAAAAAGACCCCATGTCGAAGTTGAGTGACCGCGAAATTGAACGCAACAGAAACGAAGACAGCATGAAGCTGCTGATATCAAGCATGCAGCGCCGGCTTGAGAAGATTATGCTGGGGGGCGGAAAAAGCAGGATCGATAAAGAACATGCACGCGGTAAAATGACAGCCCGTGAGCGTATTGATGCATTACTTGATAAGGCATCAGAGCGGTTTGAGCTGGGTGCTTTCGCAGGTGATAATATGTACACCGAACATGGAGGCTGCCCTTCCGGTGGCGTGGTTGTAATGGTTGGTTATGTAAGCAAACGTATGTGCATCATAGTGGCCAACGATGCCACCGTTAAAGCCGGTGCCTGGTTTCCGATTACGGCAAAAAAAAATCTGCGGGCACAGGAATTCGCCATGGAAAACCGTTTGCCGATCATTTATCTTGTTGATAGCGCCGGTGTTTATTTACCGATGCAGGATGAGATTTTTCCCGACAAAGAGCATTTCGGGCGAATTTTCAGAAACAATGCAATGATGTCGTCAATGGGCATTCTGCAAATAGCCGCTGTAATGGGTTCATGTGTAGCCGGAGGTGCCTACCTGCCTATCATGAGCGACGAGGCCCTGATTGTGAAAGAAACAGGAACAATTTTTCTCGCCGGATCTTACCTGGTGAAAGCCGCCATTGGTGAAGAAATTGACAATGAAACACTGGGAGGCGCTTCAACCCATTGTGAAATAAGCGGTGTAACCGACTATAAATGTGAAAATGATACCGATTGCCTTGAGCGCATCAGAAACATCATGAGCAAGGTAGGCGCACCGCAACAAGCCGGATTCGACAGAACAAAACCCCAATTACCCCTGAAAGATCAACGTGAATTATACGGTATTATCCCTGAAACAAGAGATAAACCCTATGATATGCTCGAGGTGATTCACCGCCTTGTTGATGAATCATCGTTTGAGGCTTACAAGGAAAATTTCGGGCAAACCATTTTATGCGGATTGGCCCGAATTGACGGATGGGCTGTTGGCATCGTTGCCAACCAGCGCAAAATTATCAAAAGCCGCAAAGGCGAAATGCAGTTCGGAGGGGTTATTTACAGCGATTCAGCCGACAAGGCAGCAAGGTTTATCATGAATTGCAACCAGAAAAAAATCCCGCTGGTTTTTCTGCAGGATGTTACCGGTTTTATGGTTGGTTCACGCAGCGAGCACGGCGGAATCATTAAAGACGGAGCCAAGATGGTAAATGCCATGGCCAACTCGGTGGTGCCAAAGTTTACAGTGGTGATCGGCAACTCATTCGGTGCCGGCAATTATGCCATGTGCGGCAAGGCTTATGACCCAAGGCTAATGATTGCCTGGCCTACGGCGCAGCTGGCTGTGATGGGCGGGGCACAGGCTGCGAAAGTATTGCTGCAGATTGAGGTAAGCGCCCTCAAGTCAAAAGGCCGTGAAATCACCCCTGAGGATGAAAAAGCACTGTATGATAAAATCTACAGCCATTACGAAGAAACCACCTCCATCTATTACAGCGCAGCGCGTTTGGTAGTGGATGCCATCATTGATCCGCTCAATACACGAAGAATACTTTCAATGGGTATCGAAGCAGCCAACCATGCCCCTATTGAAAAACGATACAACGTGGGCGTATTTCAGGTTTAAGACCTTGCTGAATTGTTAACAATTGTACGCTTGCTCCCGCAAGACGCCCCTGCCTGCCTGTCGGCAAGTCAGGGGCGTCTTGCGGGAGCGGTTGAAAAGATATCATTCAGGCCGTAAAAAGTGTATACAACTGATATTCAAACAAATACCGATCAATGTTAGATTTTAATAAAATTTTAAAACAAGGCTGTTAAATAAATTATTTTTTTTCTACTTTTGCACCGCTTTTAACCTAACTTAAATTGATGAAGTAATTAAGCATTAACGCTAATTTTGAAATGCAATAAACATTATGAAACGCTCTACAGGCGCTTAACCCGAAAGCTTTTAATCCTCAGACAATAATAAATTGCCATGTAAAGACGATAAGCTTTCCCTAATGTTTGTTTCAAAAATTCGGCGCAATATAGAGTTCTATATTGAGTTAGCAATACTAAACGCGCACCATGTAATAAAATTGTTTAAATTTGTAAAATAATTAACCAAGCCTCATGTTCCTGAAGTATCCCAAATTGAAATCCAGAATATTTAACCTATCAAAGCGGGAAATATCTTTACCAATCATTTTCCCTGCTCATTGCGAGCACATTTCACCTGAAAGTAATATGCCCAAAATTGATGTAAGGTTTATTTCAAATTATTGTAGTCCCACTCCTTTTTAAGCGTCTGGTTGCCGAATCAATGGAATGCCGGTAACCATTTTTCACTTCATGCGTAACAACTTTTCAAATAATCACGACCCGATGAAATCGTACTTTTCTCCAAACACAATCAGAATCATTTGCGGATTGAATTTCCGGCTGTTAATAAGCAGCTTTTCGTTTCTGCTGCTCGGCAATGTGCAGGCGCAGAACACCTACTATTCAAAGGCCGCGGCAACCAATTTCAATGCACCGGCCAGCTGGGGTACCAATACGGATGGCACCGGTTTTCAGCCCGCATCTGTGACCAATGCCGACAACTACATCATTCAAAACGGCGCTCAATTAACGCTCACTGCCGATGCCGGTGTGCGCACCCTGCTCATTCAGGGCGCGGGGCGACTCACCGTGAGCGCCAATACCCTTACGGTGCAGCGTCCTGAAAATGCCACCTGGCGTAACGCATCGCTCGGAGTTGGTGGCACTGGTAGCGCCGGGGCACTTGAGGTTACCGGCGGCAACCTGAACATCAACGGTTCTCTGGAGTTTAACTCTGGGAGCTCTTTTACCCAAACCGGAGGCGAAATTACGGTTGACGGCAATGCTGCAGGGAGTACTACTAATTCTGTACCCTCAGGAACTCCGATTGTTGCTATCTTTTCGACTAATCTGAACCTTACCGGAGGCCGATTGACCATTGTGGACCCGCACGCAAGTTCAACTTCTGCGTTACAAGTGGGTGCTGATTATACTGTTCCATTTGGCACGCATACTTTTCGCTTTGGCAATGGTGTATCAACAGATTTAGGCACTACAAGCGGCAATGGTTTCCGATACAGCGCTTTCTCATTTCCCAATCGTTTCACGATGGGTAATCTTGTTATTGATATGGCCACCACCGGTAGCAATCGACACGTTACCCTTTCAGCGCTTTCAGGCATCAACGGAAATCTTACCATTAATTCAGGCGAATTCAGGTTAAATTCTCCTGTTGCTGTATCAGGAAATATTACCAACAATGGCACACTCACTTCCTCTGCTTTCCTGTATTTCAGCTCCTATATCAATGGCACATTGAGCGCTGTTACCAATCCCCAGACGGTTTCGGGTAGCGGTGTATTCAGAAATAACCAA
>JBIICM010000120.1:0-7704 GCA_044238875.1 Flavobacteriales bacterium
ATCGTCCTCTCCCGTTTGAAGGAGGCGTTTGGAGAAAGGATACTTTCTTCAGAATTATCAGGAGATTTCCTGAATGTGGGAATTGCGCCGGAATCCAATCATGAGATCCTGAAATTTCTCAGGTATGACGACCAACTGTCATTCATTTACCTCACCGATCTTTGCGGGGTGCATATGCCTGAGCAATCAGGGCGCGAAATAGGGGTTGTTTACCATCTGCACAACCTGATGGAAAATTACCGTTTGCGCGTTAAGGCCTGGATGCCTGCCGCTGACCCGCAGATAAGTACCGTGACGGATATCTGGGCCGGTGCCAACTGGATGGAGAGGGAAACATATGATTTCTTCGGCATCCTATTCAAGGGGCATCCCAACCTGAAGCGGATCCTGAATGTGGATCATATGGATGTCTTTCCGCTCAGGAAGGAATTTCCGCTCGAGGACACTACCCGTACGGACAAGGATGACCGTTTTTTCGGAAGATAATAGCAGACTATGAAGGAATCAACCATTTTTGGCGAGGAACAAATCGGAAAGGAAGAGAAAATTTACAACACCCTCAACCTTGGGCCTACCCACCCTTCTACGCATGGCGTGTTTCAAAATGTCCTGAAAATGGACGGAGAAATTATTGTGGAGGCAGAGCCGACAATTGGGTACATCCATCGCGCATTTGAAAAACTGGCCGAGAAACGTCCATTTTACCAGGTTACACCCATCACCGACCGCCTGAATTATTGCTCATCGCCCATCAATAATATGGGCTGGCACATGACCGTTGAGAAACTCCTTCAGGTTGACATGCCTAAAAAGGTTGATTACATGCGGGTGATCGTGATGGAATTGGCCCGTATAGCCGACCATCTTGTTTGCAATACCGTACTCGGAGTAGATTCGGGAGCGCTGACGGGCTTCACCTATATGTTTCAGGAGAGGGAGCGCATTTACGACATGTATGAGGAGGTATGCGGATCAAGACTTACCACCAATATTGGTCGGATCGGCGGTTTTGAAAGGGATTTCAATAAAAATTTCCGAAAAAAGCTAGAGGATTTCCTAAACTATTTTCCTGCAAGGTTCGAGGAATTCGACCGACTGCTCACCCGTAACAGAATATTTATGGACAGGGTAATCGGTGTTGGTGGCATTTCGGCCGAAAGAGCGCTGGAATACAGTTTCGCAGGGCCAAACCTTCGCGCCGCCGGAGTGGATTATGATGTTAGGGTCATGAACCCTTATTCATCCTATCAGGATTTTGACTTTGTAATTCCTGTGGGCACGGCAGGTGATACCTTTGACCGCTACATGGTGCGTCAAAACGAAATCAGGGAAAGCCTCAAGATTATCAGAGCGGCTTATGAAGGCATGCCGGAGGGCAACCATTATGCAGATTGTCCGGAGTTTTACCTTCCGAAAAAGGAAGATGTTTACAGTAGCATGGAAGCGCTGATTTGGCATTTCAAAATCATCATGGGAGAAGTGGATCTTCCTGCAGGAGAGATTTATCATGCTGTGGAGGGCGCGAATGGAGAACTTGGATTTTATCTGATTTCTGACGGTGGTCGTCAGCCTTACAGATTACATTTCAGGCGGCCGTGTTTTATTTATTATCAGGCTTACCCAGAGATGATTAAAGGACAAATGCTTTCGGATGCCGTAATGACCATGTCGAGCCTGAATGTTATTGCCGGCGAATTAGACGCATAAAAAAACACAGTATGTCACACATTTCAGGAATAAAAACTTTTGATCCGGAAAAGCGGAAAAATGTCCGGTTTAGCGATGAGGCCCTGACAACTATAAAAAAAATCATGAGCAGGTATCCGGAAGGGAAGCAAAAGTCAGCGCTTCTTCCGGTTTTGCATGTTGCCCAGGCCGAATCTGATGGCTGGCTGAGCCCTGAAACGATGGACTATGTTGCTGAAATTATCGGGTTACAATCAATAGAAGTATTCGAGGTGGCCTCGTTTTACTCAATGTATAACCTAAAGCCGGTGGGTAAATGTGTGCTGGAGGTTTGCAGAACATCTTCCTGCTGGACACGTGGCGCTGATGACATTGTTGACTATATCGGCAAGAAACTGAATATCAGTGATGGGGAAACCACTAAGGATGGTTTTTTTACCCTAAAAACAGTTGAATGTCTTGGCTCCTGCGGCACAGCGCCAATGTTGCAATGCGGAGCCGAGTACCATGAAAACCTGACAGAAGAAAGGGTAGATAAATTGATTGATCGCTACCGTCATGAGGGGCGCAGGAGAAATTACACAGACCTTGATTTTGTCAACAGCAATTAACAGGCATGGGCAGGAAATTATTATTGGCAAATGATCATGTTCCGGGTATCCGGACGTATGATGTTTACAGGGCAAACGGAGGCTATGCTTCTGTAGAAAAAGCCCTAAAAAAAATGTCCCCCGACGAAGTGGTGGAGGAAGTGAAGAAATCAGGTCTCAGGGGCAGGGGAGGAGCCGGTTTCCCCACCGGGATGAAATGGAGCTTTCTGGCCAAACCGGAAGGCGTTCCTCGCTACCTGGTATGCAATGCCGATGAATCGGAGCCCGGCACCTTCAAGGATCGCTACCTGATGGAACGCATTCCGCACCTCCTTGTGGAGGGTATGATCACATCAAGCTTTGCTCTGGGGGCCAATACATCCTACATTTATATTCGCGGAGAATATTTTTATGTTTCCCGGATTTTGGAGCAAGCCATTGAAGAGGCCTATGCGAATGGCTGGCTCGGAAAAAACATCCTCGGTTCCGGTTATGACCTTGATCTCTATGTGCAGGTGGGCGCAGGCGCTTACATATGTGGAGAAGAAACAGCCCTGCTTGAGTCGCTTGAAGGTAAAAGGGGCAATCCGCGGATCAAACCACCTTTCCCGGCAGTAGAAGGCCTTTACCGTTGCCCTACAGTGGTGAACAATGTTGAAACCATTGCTGCGGTTGTTCCGATCGTAAACGAAGGCGGAGAGGCTTACGCCGCAATCGGCATCGGACGGTCAACAGGAACAAAGCTCATTTCCGCATCCGGAAATATCAATAAGCCCGGCGTGTATGAAATAGAGCTGGGTGTCCCCGTTGAAGAATTCATCTTTTCTGACGATTACTGCGGCGGCATTGCGAATGGAAAGCGAATGAAGGCCTGTGTCCCCGGAGGATCTTCCGTGCCCATTTTGCCGGATTATCTGGTAAGCAAAACAGCTAACGGAGAGCCCCGCCTGATGACCTATGAATCTTTAGCTGATGGCGGATTTGCCACGGGTTCCATGCTCGGTTCCGGCGGATTCATCGTCTATGACGAAAACCAGTGCATCGTAAGAAACACCTGGAACTTCAGCCGGTTTTATCACCACGAAAGCTGCGGTCAGTGCAGTCCGTGCAGAGAAGGAACCGGCTGGATGGAACGGGTACTCCACCGGCTTGAAAACGGAAAGGGAAACATGAGCGATATTGACCTGTTGGTGGATGTAGCTAAAAAGATCGAAGGCAATACAATCTGTCCGCTCGGAGATGCTGCTGCCTGGCCTGTGGCTGCCGCCATCAGGCATTTCAGACATGAATTTGAATACCACGTATTGTACCCGGAGAAGGTAAAAGACCCCAAACACGGACATAGAGAGCCTGTTATGCCTGTAAAACCTGAACCTGCTGCTGTTTAAAAGATTTCACATGAGCTTACTGAAAGTAACCATCGACAACCAAACCATAGAAGTAGAGCCGGGAACGACCATACTTCAGGCGGCAAGAAAGATTGGTCCGTCTGTCGCTCCTCCGGCGATGTGCTACTATACAAGCCTAAAGACATCGGGCGGATATTGCCGTACCTGTCTGGTAAAAGTAACCAAGGGCTCCGAGAAGGACCCCAGGCCGATGCCTAAGCTGGTCGCCTCCTGCCGCACACCTGTTATGGATGGCATGGAGGTTCAGAATTACACTTCAGAAGAAGTGCTGGAAGTAAGAAAAGGGGTTACGGAGTTTCTGCTCATCAACCACCCCCTTGACTGTCCGGTATGCGATCAGGCGGGAGAATGTCATCTGCAGGATCTTTCCTATGAGCATGGCCGTAGTCATACCCGCTACGAATTCGAGCGCCGCACCTTCGAAGGCATTGATATTGGTGACAAGATCAAACTGCATATGAACAGGTGCATCCTCTGCTACCGTTGTGTAAAAGTGGCCGATCAGCTGACACCCGGCCGCGTACACGGCGTGATTAACCGCGGAGATGGTTCTGAGATCAGTACCTATATTGAGCATGCGGTTGACAATAACTTTTCCGGCAATATGATTGATGTTTGTCCGGTAGGAGCACTAACTGACCGCACCTTTCGTTTCAAAAGCCGCGTTTGGTTTCTGAAGCCCTACGATGCGCATCGCGATTGTAAAGAGTGTGCCGGAAAGGCAGTGATCTGGAAATACGGCAATGAAATTTTCAGGGTTACCGGCAGAAAAGACCAGTGGGGCGAACTTGAAGACTGGATTTGCAACACCTGCCGGTACGATAAAAAGGAGATTTCTGATTGGACGGAAGAGGGTCCGCGTAAAATTGACCGCCACTCTGTGATTTCCCAAAACCATTATCTGAAAGGCACCAAATTCTTCGCTTCACCTGAATCTCTGCCAGCCAAACAATTAAAGTGATATGGATTATCTTTTTCTGATTGATAAGTCGGTGATAGTAGTGGTAATCTTTTTGGTTACGCTGCTCATAGCCATGTATTCAACCTATGCCGAGCGCAAGGTTGCAGCTTTTATGCAGGACCGGATCGGGCCGAACCGTGCGGGACCCTTTGGAATACTCCAGCCGGCTGCCGACGGGGCGAAGTTCTTTTTTAAAGAGGAAATCATACCCAACGCTTCTGATAAATTTCTGTTTATTCTGGGGCCTGGATTGGCCATGTTCACCTCTCTGATGACAAGTGTTGTTATTCCCTGGGGTGATATTTTGACCATTGGCGGCAGAGAGATACCGCTACAGGTAGCTGATCTGAATATTGGTGTATTGTATGTTTTCGGCGTTGTTTCATTGGGCGTTTATGGCATTATGATCGGCGGCTGGGCCAGTAACAATAAGTTTTCGCTGCTGGGTGCCATTAGGGCTTCTTCACAGATGATCAGTTATGAACTCGGCATGGGCCTTTCGCTGATTGCGCTGATCATGATTACCGGCACGCTGAGCCTTAAAGAAATTGTAGATCAGCAGCATGGTTTTTTAAACTGGCACGTCTGGAAACAACCGCTCGGCTTTTTCATTTTTCTTGTCTGCGCTTTCGCTGAATGTAACCGTACCCCCTTTGATCTGCCTGAGTGCGAGGCTGAACTTGTTGGCGGATATCATACAGAATATAGCTCCATGAAGCTGGGCTTTTACATGTTTGCCGAATATGTAAACATGTTTATCAGTTCTGCTTTTATGGCCAGCCTGTTTTTCGGGGGATATAACTTTCCGTTTATGGACAGTCTCGGCCTTTCGCAGAATGCCATTACGCTGATTGGTTCATTGATGTTCTTTCTGAAAATATTTGCCTTTATTTTTCTGTTCATGTGGGTTCGCTGGACGTTGCCCCGGTTCAGATACGACCAACTGATGCGTCTGGGATGGCAGGTAATGATTCCACTCGCACTGCTGAACATATTCCTCACCGGAGGCATTTTACTCTGGATAGACAAATAACATTGAATGATATGCAACTGACAACCCGTTCAAAAGTCGTTTCTAACAAGCAGTATTCCCTGGCAGAGAAACTATATCTGCCAGGCATCCTGAAGGGTATGCTGATTACACTCAGGCATTTCTTTCGCAAACCGGCCACGGTGCAATATCCCGAACAAAAAAGGCCATTTACAGATGTTTACCGCGGACAGCATGTGCTGAAACGTGATGAACAGGGGCGGGAGCGCTGCACGGCTTGCGGATTGTGTGCTGTTGCATGTCCTGCCGAGGCCATCACCATGGTGGCCGCAGAAAGGAAAAAAGGAGAAGAGCATCTCTACCGTGAGGAAAAGTACGCTGCCACTTATGAAATCAATATGCTGCGCTGCATCTTTTGTGGGCTTTGTGAAGAAGCATGCCCCAAGGAGGCCATATTCCTTACACCCCGGATTACGGCAGCCAATTACGAACGTGATGACTTCATTTTCGGCAAAGACAAGCTGGTGGAGGGCGCTGATGCAGCACATCGCATTGACATAACCACCAGAAAAGACAGGTAGAGCGCTTTCATCCGGAAATCCTTTATCCAGACCCCGAATGGCTATTCTGCTTTACAGCCATTGGCTTATTCAAAAAATCGTTAGGTTTACTGAATAGTATCCCCTCTGAGGGTTCTGAACCTCTTTCTTGCTTCAACCACGAAAAGGCTCCCGGGAAAATCTGTCATCAACTCCTTGTAAAGTTCCATAGCCTTGGCCTGATTGTTTAGCTGTTTTTCATACAAACCAGCCATCATAAAAAGCGCATTATCTGCAAGTATATCCGAACGATAGCTTGAAAGCAGCTGATCAAGCGAGGAAACCGCATCCTGATAACGCCCCTGGCTCACCGCAATTCTGGCCTTTCTGTAAAGTATATCATCTGCCAGGGTAGTTCCGGGCAAGCCGTTCGAAAGTGAGTCGAGTGTTTCAAGCGCTTTTCCTGTCTTATTCTGATACATCCAAAGGTCGGCGCGCGAAAACATCCTCAATGCCTCACCGGTAGTATCATAAACTGTGTTATCGGCAATCAGCAGCGACAATTCCAGCGCGTCATTGGAAATCAGTTTTGAGGTAGCCGCCTTTAAAATATCCAGCTGTGCCTTAGCCCATTCAAACTCACCTTTGTAGTAGGCTAATTTGGCATTTCTGAATTTCGCCTCTTGGCCAAGGGTATCGTTTTTCATCGCTTTTTCTACCTGAGAGTAATAAAGAGTCGCCTCCCATATTTCGCCTTTGAGCAGGAGTATATCGGCGGCCTCAATTTTAACCTCGTTTAACATTCGCTGTGGAAGTGCCCCGTTGTTCATGTAGGGATCCAGAAGTCCTAAAGCAATATCGGTGCTGTCAAGATAAAATGCGAGTAGGTGAGCCAACCGGATGGCAACCGGCGCAGCCTGCTCGCCTCCACCCAGTTCATCATGCGTTTTTTTAAGCAAACCTTTGAGTTCGGAAAGCTCGCCGGTCGTATATGAAACAGCGTTAACAAGCCTTCGGTATAAGGCTACCGATAGCTCTTTTCGTGCCTGAAAGTACAATTCGCCCGGGCCTTTGTCAATTATGTACTGATAGGCTTTCTTAGCTGTTTCATATTGCTCATTGCTTACAGCAATTCTGGCAAGATCAAGCACACGTCGGCCGTTCTCGTTCAGTCGCCTGTCAATTGAACGGCTCTGAATAAAAGCTGAATCAAAATCTTTACGCTGGATATAAATCCAAATCAAAAGATCAGAAAAAATAAGGTTGTCAGGGTTTTTCTGAATCTCTTTAATAAACCGGTCTTTAATAAAATTGGTTTTCTCTCCACCGGCATCGCCCGTTACAATATCCTGCAAGGATTGTTGTATCTGCTCAAGGTAATTATACCCCTGGGTGCTGATCAATTCGCAGTACTCATCAATCATTCCGGGCAGATCATTTTGCTTGCTGTACAACTTTGCCAGTTCAAGGTTGTAACGGTATCCGCCCATTATAGCTTTCCGTGCAGAAAGGTAAGTGGCAATAGCCC
>JBIICM010000121.1:0-7699 GCA_044238875.1 Flavobacteriales bacterium
ATGAGCGCATTCCGCAATTCATCAAAGGCGATCCCTACCGGCTCAACCAGATTCTGCTTAACCTGCTTAGCAATGCCATAAAATTCACCAAAGAGGGTACAGTATCACTTTTTGTAAATTTATATTCAAAAAACGAGCGGGAACTGGAAATTGAATTCAGTGTGGTTGACACCGGTATCGGGATTCCGAAAGACAAACTTGTGTCGGTATTCGAAAGCTATACACAGGCTTACACTGATATCACGCGTCGTTTTGGCGGCACCGGTCTTGGACTGGCCATTACCCGTCAGCTGGTCATGATGCAAAATGGTCATATTACACTCGACTCAGAACCCGGGGTAGGCACTGTATTTAAGGTGAGATTAAAATTCGTTGAGGGGGTTAATGAAAATCCGGCAACACATATTGAGCAGATTGCTGAGTTGTTGGAGAAAAGAGATTTCGAAGGCATGCCGGTTTTACTGGTCGAAGACAATTTGATGAACCAGTTTGTGGCCTGTCAGATCCTCGAATTGTGGAACATTAAGGTTGATTGCGCCATGAACGGACTGGAGGCGGTGAAGCTGCTTGAAAGCAAGGATTATGCAATCGTACTGATGGATTTGCAAATGCCGGTTATGAGCGGATATGAAGCGGTGGCATTCATACGTGATAAAACCAACAAGCTCAGAAATCCCGATATCCCGATTATCGCATTAACGGCAGATGCTTTTCCTGAAACACGTAAAAAAGTGCTCGAAGAAGGCATGAATGATTTTGTGACCAAACCGCTGGAGCAAAATGATTTGTATTCGAAGATCAGGCAGCATGCGCTGAAAATGCTGCGCACCTGAATGCGCCCTTGATAGTCGCAAGAGTTCCGTTGACTGCGGCATCGTACTGTATGGCAGTGCTTTGGTGCTAGCTGCCGCCGTAATGGCTGTTCGGGGTTGCAGCCAACTGTAATTTAAATAATACCATACAACGGCCCTCCCATACGTCCCAGCTCATCAACTTTTTTCTCTGTTACGGGATCTTTTTCCAAAACGGGCGCATGATGTGGCTTTATTCTGGCATCAATGATCAGAGAACCTTCGCACCCCCAGTGTTTATATCGTTGAGAAGCCCCCACACCATAAATATCATGGGAGGGGTTGCTCCTGGTGAAGGTAACCCAGGCCCAGTTTGAAAAATTTTTCGCTGTAAAGGCAGCATCATCGCATAAAATAATCAGCGGAAATGCTGCCGATAGTGCTGGCTTAATTGCAGCAGCAAGCTTTTCAGCAGCATCGGCGTTGAGTTTGAATGGCGGCCCCTGAATCGTAAGCACGCCCGGAAAAACGACATGTACCGGGCCGAAACTTTCCGGCAGCGAAAGCGTCGGTGTTTGGCGACCAAGCTGTCTGACCGGCCTTCCTGCCGCAGCAATAACAACCTTTGATCCTGTATTCAGCCCCTCCCCGCTGTAATCAAGCGTGTCAATCGAGGTATTGGTATGGAAATGCAAATCCCGCTGAAGATTCACGCGCTCAAGTACATGCATAAAAAAGCCGGCTTCATCATGGGTACTCAGCTGAGGATGTCCGTTTCCGGATGCGATGAATAACCATTTGGCCAGACTGAGCTGTCCGGTACCTAAAATATGATTCGAAATTGTAATCAACTCTGAAGGCCGCGCCTGCTCCTGATAAGGTGTATAACGTTCACTGCCAATGGCGAGCAACAGCGGATGAACCCCGGCAGCATCTACCGCATGAATTTCTCTCACACCGGGCAATTCATGCCGCAAGGCATCACCCGTAAGATCATGTATCAGGTTCCCGAATGCCGTATCTTCCTGAGGGGGTCTGCCTACTACCGTAAACGGCCATACGGCATCCTTTCGGTGGTAAACATTCTTCACATGCATTACCGGAAAGGGATGCTGCAGACTGTAATAACCCAGGTGGTCTCCAAAAGGCCCCTCTGATTTAACTTCTCCGGGATAAACTTCTCCGGTAATCACGAAATCTGCGTCAGCACTAATACAAAAACCTTCACGGTCATAATAATAGCGGAAGCGTCTTTTGTTCAGAGCTCCTGCAAAAGTTAGTTCAGAAACGCCCTCAGGTAGCGGCATTACCGCACTGAAGGGCAAGGCAGGGGGGCCACCCACAAATATGCTCACCTTCATCGGCAAACCCATTTCCTGCCAGGCAGTTTGATGCACGCCAATACCGCGGTGCAGCTGGTAATGAAGTCCTATTTCCTTGTTCTCAATATAATCATTACCGCTTAACTGAATGCGGTACATCCCTAAATTACTGTTCATAACACCCGGCCGGTGCGGATCTTCAGTATATACCGCCGGAAGGGTGATAAAAGCTCCGCCATCATTGGGCCAATGCTTAATCTGTGGCAGATCGCTTATGCTGCAAAGCGCCATCGAAGTGCGGGTGCGCCTTGGTAATGCACGCGCAGCCAACATTGCCGACCGAAGATACCTGATCGGTTTGCGAAGCGCCTCCGAAGGATTGTTCTTCAGGCGAATTAAGTCCTGAATATCATGATAGGTGTCCCTGAACAAAAAGCGGCTCCGTTCAGTGGTGCCAAACAGATTCGATACAGCTGGAAAACGGCTCCCCTTGACATTTTCAAAGAAAATGGCCGGACCGCCCGCCTCGAAAACCCTGAGATGGATGGCGGCCATTTCAAGATGGGGATCAACCTCATGGCTGATCCTTACAAGGTGCTTGTGCTTTTCTAAATCTGCAATACAGGAAGCCAGACTGGAATACCCCATTTATGCTACGAAATTACAGTAGAAACAGATGTATGCCGATTATGTTCGCTGGCTCGGATTAGTCCAGCCTGATCTGGGTTCCGCCTAAATGGTAGTCGTCAGTATAAACATCCGCCTGGTACATACCGGGTTGAAGTTTCTGCGTTATTTCAAGCATTACCTCCTGTCGCGGAGCGTCATGTTTGATGTTCAGACTTTTACTTATGGTTGGTGTAATCAACTGACGGGTTCCATCGAGTAGTATACTTACCTGCTCTTTGGCCGGGTTTCCGATGGCCTGTTTGTCGGGCCCTGACAATACCAGGTATAGATTTTTACCTTGTGCGGCTTCAGGCCAGGTGAAACTGATGAGCATACGGTCTGTTTTGGAGGCCTTGCTTGTATTTTTACCTTTCCGCCCCCTTAGCGCTTCAATTCTGAAATAGGCAGCCTTGGTTCTGCGGGCAGCCTGGAGCTCGGCATTAAGCGTTGCTTCTTCCTGAAGCATGCCAGCTATTTCATTTCTCAGCCGGGTATTTTCATGCTGCACGGCTTCCAGTTGTTCCTGAATACCAATATTTTTATCATTTACTTCAGATGCTCTTAATCGCTCTTGTTCAAGCGTTGCTGATGCATTGCTCAACTCGGTTTTTTTTAGCGTAAGCACGGCTTCACCTGCTTTGAGCAATTGCCTGAGCCTTTCAATTTCTTCCTTTGAAGTCTTGCCTTCAAATTCAAGGCGGATGATCTCTCTGCGCAGGCTTTCTAATTCCTTCTGTAAAACAACCTTGTTACCAAAGAGTGATTCAGCATGCAAATGCTCCGCCTTCAACTCCTCACCGAGATTTGAATTTTCAATGTTGTAAAAACCAGCCAGTGCCGCCACCATTAGTAGCATAAGCACTGATGCGGTAAACCACCGGCCTGACCTTCCGTTGAATATTGCTTTCATCCGTTCTTTTTCAGTCTTTAACGAAAAAAAAACCGTAAATATACAGTTTCTCCTATTAAACATGAAAATTACCCGTTTTTTTAAGACATCTTTGAGGCGCAGATGAGCATGTTGTCATTAAAACATCTTGTTCTCAGGTGGATATTTCCGGGGATTTTGCCGATTATGCTGCTGCTTGCAGGAATCGGCATTTACAGGGATAACGGATACTTTTACCTGCGCAATGCCGACCCTGAATACCATTATCTGATGAGCAGCGTTGCGTTGGGGGGCGGCAGTATACAGCTCAATACCTTGTTTCTGGGTCTGTTTCCGCTCTTTTTTGCGGTAATGGTGACTTTTGCGGATGGCGATCATTGGCTCTGATGATTGGAATCTCCTTCCGGCCTATGCCCTCTGGTTCGGAAAAATAATGACCCCGGATAATGGAAAGTTTAATACGTTCTTTAACCGCCTTTATCCTGATGTTTATTTTCATAAGGAGGGCACAGAAACTTTTTACAACTGGAGCAATCAGCTGTTTACGGCTGGGGAGCTGGCCGGTCGTTTTAAAAGCGCAACAGTTAAGTAAATAATTTGCCGGAATAGCTTATTGCTGTATTGTATTGATTATCAATTTTTTTAAGGAGTTGAAATTTATTTTTCCGGATAAGAAGTGCATCACACGGTATTAATTAGTATTATGGTGCTCTTTTTCAACAATTTTTCTTCAACCAAATTTTAAACCGGATGAGTGTATTTAACCGAAAACCGCTGGAATCCATTATGGAACAAGCTAAGGAATCAGGCGGCGAAACATTGAAAAGAACCCTTGGCGCCTGGTCGCTGGTAGCCCTTGGCATAGGCGCCATCATTGGTGCGGGTTTATTTGTGCGTACAGCCGCAGCAGCCGGTCAGGCAGCCGGTCCGGCAGTTACCATTTCTTTTATTATTGCAGCTATTGGCTGTGCCTTTGCGGGCCTCTGCTACGCTGAATTTGCCGCCATGATACCAATTGCCGGCAGCGCCTATGCATACAGCTATGTTACCATGGGCGAGGTGATTGCATGGATCATCGGTTGGGCGCTCATTATGGAATATGCCCTTGGCGCAGCCACCGTAAGTATAGCCTGGAGCGAGTATCTCAACAAGTTGCTTGGCGGATGGATACCCTATGAATGGTGCCATTCGCCCTTTGAAAGTTTCACGGATTCGGCAGGTATCATGCACCAGGGTATTATCAATGCCCCTGCGCTGGTTATTTTACTCCTGCTTACGCTCATATTGATCAGGGGTACCCAGGAAAGTGCCATGGTGAATGCCATCATTGTGTTCATTAAGGTGGCCATTGTATTGCTGTTTATTGCCTTAGGCTGGCAATTTATCAAACCTGAAAACTATACCCCCTACATGATTCCCGAAGGAACACCACCGGTACTCGATGCTGCCGGAAAGGAAATAGTAAACTATAAGGGATTCTTTAAGAATGGCTGGGGCGGTATTCTCGGAGGGGCTGCTATTGTATTTTTTGCGTTCATCGGTTTTGATGCAGTGAGCACTGCGGCGCAGGAAGCGAAGAATCCAAAACGCGACATGCCCATTGGTATTCTTGGTTCTCTCGTTGTTTGTACCATCCTGTATATACTTTTCGGCCATGTGCTTACCGGTATAGCCAACTGGCAGGATTATGTTGATCCAGAGAAGGGCCGCGAGGCATCAGTTGCCTATGCTATCTCAACCTATATGACAGGCTACGGCTGGCTGGCAACTGCGGTAACGGTAGCTATTCTGGCCGGATTTTCCTCCGTAATTCTGGTTATGCTCATGGGGCAAAGCCGTATTTTTTATACCATGTCGAACGACGGGTTGATTCCCAAAGCTTTTGGGCAGCTGCATCCCAAATACAAAACTCCTTACAAGGCCAACTGGATTCTCTTTCTTTTTGTTGGAGCGTTTGCCGCTTTTGTTCCCGGGCATGTTGCGGGTGATCTTACCAGTTTCGGTACCTTATTCGCATTTGTACTGGTGAGCCTGGGCGTATGGATAATGCGGGTAAAGAGCCCTGGAGCCGAGCGGCCCTTCAAAACACCGCTGGTGCCGCTGGTACCAATTTTAGGCGCTTTAATTTGCACCGGGATGATTGTTGCCATTGATCAGCGAACCTTGATGGTTGCAGGAATCTGGATGGTGATCGGATTGCTGGTGTATTTTCTCTACAGCAGGCATCACAGCAAACTGAATGTTCCGCCGAAAGATATACTGCCTACCGCAGACGATTTTGAGAAACGAGGATAATAAACAAAAGAGGCTGTCCTTTAGAGACAGCCTCTTTTGTTTTCATTTTAAATGATGATGTGCTTTGCCTGAAAAATCGGAACCAAGCATGTTTGCATTATTCGGTAATAATCTCATTCAGCAGTATATAGCTGGTTAGGCTACCGATCAGCTTCTCTACCTTTTTCTGAGCATCCTTGAGCATTTTGCGCTTGGCGGGAAGCTTTTCTTCCTCGAAATTAATCCTGCCTGAACCAAGGGTAAAGTAATTGAAATCAGTGAAGGTATAATTCAGTCTTCCCTCACGGCAAATCAGGGTTATTACGTATCCAATATAGGCCTCCTTTTTGGTAACGTTTGTTTTAAAGTTTCCGGCGAGCACAATTTTATAGTTATTTCTGTCGGCCTCCTGAATCACCTCTTTGGGGGATTTGTAATTAAACTTAACCCATTCAAGGGTCTTTAAATAGGTCGAATCTCTGGTTTGGGTACCTACCAGCCCGACGCCGAAATAGGTGTATCTGCCGGTCTTTTTATCCAAGGTAATTTTTTGTGCATCAAGCTCAAATCCACTGATAATCAGTGAACATAGCGCCAGAATTAACCCCGTTAAATTTATTTTTCGCAAGCCTGCATTGAAACTTCCGGAAATAATTCCGCTTCCGGTTTCCGCAGAAGCTAATTTAAAACAGTATAGAGTCATGGCCACAAAGTACGCAAATCTTGTTTATACAATCCTGCAAATAAGAAAGTCATCACGTCATAACAAACACAGCAGTTAAAATTATTGACTGAGTTGTAAGCCTTAAATAGGGCCTACTGAAAAACACTCAATGAATTTAATTTGAGTAGTTTAATAACCGTTTGAGCCGATTTAAATGCAAGGTTTTTAGGGGGGGGGTGTTTAATTCCTATGCAGATGACCTTTTAAAATCTTAATCATTTCGTTAGCCAGAAATACACCATCTGCTTCGTTGCCCGCGGCTCGCATCTGCCGCATTTATCTGGCGACGCTGCTGCGCGGTCTGACTTTTCCAGCAGGCCCTAAACAAATAAGCTTTCCGGGTTTTATTCAAACCGCAATGCATCAATAGGGTCGAGGCGTGCAGCTTTTATTGCCGGGATGATTCCAGAAAGCAGGCCTACAAAAAAACAAACCACTGCGGCAGTAATTATCCATACCCAGGGTAGAATAAGCCCCAGGTGAAAGGCCAGCGACAAGATATTGCCAATGAGCATACCCAGCAGTATGCCGGCAATGCCGCCAAACTGGCAAATCAGAATGGCTTCAATCAGAAACTGATTCCTTATTGATCCTGAAGTGGCGCCAATGGCCTTTCTCACGCCAATCTCCCGCGTACGCTCCGTTACCGATACCAGCATGATATTCATAAGGCCTATGGCTGCTCCCAGCAAAGTAATCACTGCAATTATCGTGGCTGCAAGGCTAACATATCTGAGGTTATCAATCAGCATCACTGAAAGGCTGTCGCTCTTTGTGATTTCAAAATTATTCAACTCCTTCACCCTTAGCCCTCTGATCACCCTGAAAAATCCGGTAGCCTCCTCAATGGTTCGTTCTAACAAATCAGGAGAAGGCGCAAGAATATTGATCACGTACGACATGCCCGGAGGGGCAAACTGATGCTTTACATTTTTAACAGGTAACAAGGCGATTTTGTCTCCGCTGAATCCAAAACTCGACCCTTTCTCCTTCATGCTCCCTATTATTTTATATTTAACAGGCCCCAGCG
>JBIICM010000013.1:0-25893 GCA_044238875.1 Flavobacteriales bacterium
TCATGGCTGGATTTTCATGTTCGCTCAAATGAAAAATTTACCTGCGGTATTTCACAGCTTTTAATCCGGTCTGCCATCACCTATCACCTGAATGAGCAAACACGCATCTCTGCGGGTTTCGCCTATTCATCATTTTTTCAGGGGCGTAATGTGCTGCATGAGCACAGGCCCTGGATGCAGCTCCAATGGAATCAGCACCATGACAAGATTCAGTTAATGCAATGGATCCGGCTTGAGCAGCGTAACCGGCAGAAAGCCCTGAACGACTCCGTTGTTTCCGGTTCATTTGCCCAAACATATCGTTTCCGTTTCAACATGATGATACAGTACCCGCTTGTTAAAAAAACCGGAGAGGCAGGAGCCTTATTTATCAGCATGAACAATGAACTGATGATCAATGCAGGCAGGCAGGTTGGTATGAATATATTTGACCAGAATCGCTTTTTTGCGGGCTTTGGTTACCAGCTGCATAAAAACCACTGGATACAGGCCGGATATATGAACCTGTTCATGCAGCAGCCGGATGGCGTGAGTTTTAGGAACTTACATGTGCTTCGATTATATTATTTTCACAGCCTCGATTTTCAAAAGGCAAATTCCAGATAAATGATTCGTTTAGAACTTACTAGTCCAGATTTTGGCTTCACGGTACATGACGCAACAGGCAATACCATGCAGTTTGATATACCTGTTGAACAAGGCGGCAAGGGCAATGGCATGCGGCCTATGCAAACCTTGCTTGCAGCACTTTGCGCATGCAGCGGGGTTGATGTGGTGAAAATACTGCACAAACAGCGGCAGGAAATCACCTCCCTGCAAATCACTGCCGACGGTGAAAGAGAGCCGGGCAAAGAGCCTTCATTATGGAAAAACATTCATGTTCAATTTGACGTAAAGGGCCTCATTGATCCCGAAAAAGCAAACCGGGCTGTTCAATTATCCATCGAAAAATACTGCTCAGTTGCTGAAACCCTCAGAAGAGCCGGTGCCCAGATCAACTGGACACTCACCACCAACGGAAATATTTACCCCTCCGATCTTTCATAACTCCTTTCTTCTAACTTACTCCTTCCCAAATGCATCCTGAAACCCTCGCCATCAGAACCCAAAACCAAAGATCAGCAGAAAATGAGCATAGCGTTCCGCTGTTCCTTACTTCCAGCTTTCGTTTTGACGACGCCGATACCATGCGTGGAGCGTTTGCTGAAGAAAACGAAGAGAATATTTACTCAAGGTTCAGCAATCCCAATGTTGATGAATTCATTCAGAAAATGTGTCTGCTCGAAGGCACTGCATCAGGCTTTGCAACGTCAACCGGCATGAGTGCCATCTTTGCCTCGTTCATGACTTTTTTGAAAGCGGGTGATCATCTGCTTTGCTGCAGCTCGGTATTTGGTTCAACGCACACCATCGTAAGCAAGTACCTTGAGCGCTGGGGCATTCAGTACACCTACGCGGATGTAAATCATCCGGAAACATGGGAATCGCTTATCAGACCCCAAACGCGTATGTTGTACCTTGAAACCCCTACCAATCCTGGGCTGGATATTGTTGACCTCGAATGGGTGGGACAGCTTTGTAAATCAAGGAACGTATTGCTTTGTGTTGACAATTGCTTTGCCACACCACTCTTGCAGCGGCCTGCAGATTATGGTGCTGATCTGGTTGTGCATTCTGCCACCAAATGGATTGACGGACAAGGCAGGGTGCTGGGTGGCATTGTATTGGGCAGGGAAGAGCTTATCCGGGAGGTTTACCTCTTTTGCCGGAATACCGGGCCGGCCCTCTCTCCGTTTAATGCCTGGGTGCTGAGTAAAAGCCTTGAAACACTTGATGTGCGTTTGCAGCGGCATTGCGACAATGCCGAGGAGCTGCTGATAAGGCTGGAGGGCCATCCGAAGCTTGCATCAGTGCGTTATCCTTTTCACCATGCACACCCTATGGTGGCTGTTGCCAAAAAACAGATGAAAAGGGGAGGGGGGCTGTTGACTTTTGAACTGAAGGGCGGCATTGAAAGTGGCGTGAAGTTTTTAAATGCCCTCCGCATGTTAACGCTCAGTGCCAATCTTGGCGATACAAGAAGCATTGCCACGCATCCTGCTTCTACCACCCATTCCAAACTGAGTGCTGAGGAGCGCCTTGCCACCGGAATTACACCCGGCCTTGTAAGGATCTCTGTAGGTCTTGAACACATTGACGATATCGCCAACGATATCATGCAGGCACTTAACGCCTGTTGATCAAATTTTAATTCATTTCTTTGACCCATGTCACACCTGATTGCACCCTCATTATTATCGGCTGATTTCAATAACCTGCAAAAGGATATTCTCATGGTTAACGGGAGCGCTGCCGACTGGTTCCATGTTGATGTGATGGATGGCGTTTTTGTGCCGAATATTTCTTTTGGTTTTCCTATTCTGCATCACGTTAAAAAGTTATCGCAAAAGCCCCTTGATGTTCACCTGATGATTATTCGGCCTGAACGCTACCTTGAAGAGTTTGCCCGTGCAGGAGCCGATATCATCACTGTACATTATGAGGCCTGTACCCATCTGCACCGCACCCTGCAAAGCATTCGTTCGCTTGGTTTGCGTGCCGGAGTGGCTATCAATCCGCATACAGCTGTGCATCTGCTGGAGGATGTACTTACTGAAGCCGATCTGTTTCTTGTAATGTCAGTGAATCCAGGCTTCGGCGGGCAGCAATTCATACCCAGAACCTATAACAAAATCATACAGCTGAGAGAAATGCTAAACAAAGCAGGCAGTCAGGCACTGATTGAGGTAGATGGAGGCGTAGGACCCGGGAACTTCCGTGAACTGGCAAAGGCCGGCGCCGATGTACTGGTTGCAGGTAATGCCGTTTTCGGTGCTGAACATCCTGCCGGTATGATTAAAATCCTGAAGGGGTTATGACCTTTTTATAGATGCGTTTGGGTATCAGAACAGCCCGTTGATTTCCGCATCAATCTTGTTGATGATTTCTCCGAGGTGTTCGGGATTTTCACTGAATTTGTTATCGTCAACATCCACCACCATCAGCTTTCCGACATTGTAATTGGAAATCCATGCTTCATAACGCTCATTCAGTCTTTTAAGGTAGTCAAGGCGAATTGAGTTCTCATATTCTCTGCCCCGTTTCTGAATCTGATTCACCAGAGTCGGTACGCTGGCCCGCAGGTAAATCAACAGATCAGGTGGCGCAATAAAACTCGCCATCAGGTTGAAAAGGGTAAAGTAATTTTCAAAATCACGGGTTGTCATCAGCCCCATCGCATGCAAATTCGGAGCAAATATGTAGGCATCTTCGTAGATGGTTCGGTCCTGAATTACTTTTTTGCCACTTCGGTGAATCTCATTGATCTGACTGAAACGGTTGTTGAGGAAGTAAATCTGCAGGTTAAACGACCAGCGCTGCATATCTTCGTAAAAATCATTCAGGTATGGATTGTCATCGGCATCTTCGTAATGAGCTGACCAGTTATAATGTTTTGCCAAAAGTGATGTAAGGGTAGTTTTACCTGAACCGATATTACCGGCGATAGCAACGTGCATAAATTTGAATTTGCGGCTAAAATAGCATAGTTAACCAATATTTAAAACCGATGTTGATAAGTGCGTTTCAGCTTTTCCGGGCTGCCGGATAAATCAGGCTGGAAAGTGATCTTTCATCAAACACTTCAGCAGCAATATCGCGCAGTATTCCCGCTTCAAGCGCCTCAATCCGTGCGCATACCTCTGCAAAAGTCTCCACCTTATCAAACAGAAGAAACGATTTGGCAATGCCCAGCATGAGCGCATTGTTGCTTTCCTGGGCAATGGCCATCTGCCCGATCAGTTGCTGTTTTGCTTTATGCAATTGTGCGGTCCCGAGTTTTTCTTCCCGCAGTTTCCGCAGTTCCTTCATCAGCAGCTCCCGGCAACGGTCAATCAACTCGTTTTCGGTACCCATATAAACCGACCATAATCCTGTATCGCTGTAAAGCGCATATGATGAATCTATGTTGTAGGTAAATCCGAATTTTTCACGGATCGAGAGGTTTAGCCGGCTGCTCATGCCCGGCCCGCCGAGCAGGTTGTTGATCAGTATCAATGCCGTACGCTGTTGATCGTAAATCGAATAGGCTCTGTTACCTACTATCAGGTGCGACTGGTTGGTACGCCTTTTTAATGTCTCGTGAACGGGATGGTAAGCAGGCGGCATTTTTCTGACAAACGCTCGCCGGTTTGAAGGGATAGATCCAAAGGTTGCGTCAAGTATCTTCTCCAGTTTTTTTTTACTGATGTTGCCAACCGACGAAAAAACCATTTGATCGGTGTTGTAGGTGCGCGCAACAAAAGTCTTCAGGTTGTCAGAATGGAACTTTTTCAGATGACGGGCAGTGCCCAGAATATCATGACCCAAAGGATGATCAGGAAACACCAGCTCTTCAAAACGATCGTAGATTTCTTCGGAAGGACTGTCAAGATAGGATTGTATCTCATCAATCACCACCGTTTTTTCCTTTTCGATTTCTTTTTCGGGAAAGGTGGAGAAAAAGGTGATGTCGCATAGTAATTCCACGGCACGTGCATAATGTTGCTTGAGAAAACTTGAGTAAAGACAAGTTTCCTCTTTGGCGGTGTATGCATTGATTTCTCCCCCTACGTCTTCCATCCGCGAAAGAATATGATAAGCTTTGCGATGTTTGGTTCCCTTGAACACACAATGCTCAATAAAGTGAGCAATTCCATGCTCTCCGGGCAGTTCGTCGCGTGTGCCGGTATTGATAAACAGTCCGCAGTGGGCTACATCACCATCGGTCTGAATATGGATGACCCTAATGCCGTTTAACAGGGTAAATGTTTCAGGTTCTGTCATCTGCATTAATGGCCGGGTTTTCTATAATCTGTTGCACCCGTCCAACAGTTCGGTCTTCGAGCATCACCTTAATGCCCCTCGAATGAAAAGGTTTGCTGGTTAGTATCCAGCGTATTTTTCCAAGGGTGAGTTTACCTGTTTTCTGGTCTCTTTTGGTTACTACCGCAACTTCGAGCCCGAGGCGGAGCCGCTCCCTGTATTGTCCTTCCATATTTTAACGGCAATCACAGGTTTTAAGGGCAGCGCCAAAAGTAATAACCTCCATCAGGTCGTTTTCTTCTGTCCGGCTTCTGAAACGCATTTTATATTTCCTGCCGTCAATGCCCTGGCCCTGAAGAATATATTCGGGTATTTCAATATCCCTGACAGTACTTTCACTGAATATCACATCGGCTGTATTGATTATGCTGAGTATATCGTTTTCGCTGATATTATTACACTGCATCATGCAGCGGGCGGGCTGACTGATTTTAACAGGATACTGCTGTAAGGCCTCCAGTATGCGGCCTTCAGGCGTCCAGGCAGGGAATTTACGCCCCCGCATTAACAGACCCCAAACCACCAGACAGCCAATCAGGATGCCGAAGACAAACAAACGTAAGCGCCTCGGAAAATTCATGTTGCAAACATACAGCGAAAAAGTAAGGTCTCGCTGTGTTAATAACCCCGTTAAAAAACAAAGGAATGCTAAAATTTCAACCCCATCTTTAATGAGTTATTTTGCTGTTAAAATGCGGTTTATTGGTTAAAGCATACAATTCTTGTTTTTCTATACCAAAAAGCCAAAAACAAACGTTAGTAAAACCTAAACCCTCACAATGGGCCTATTTCTTCAGACAGTAATTGGTGCAGCCGACAGTACTGCACAACTTGCCCAGGCAGCGGGCAACAGCATGCAAAAAGTTGATGAACTGAGCCTCTGGAGCCTTATTCAGAAAGGCGGATGGATCCTGATCCCTATTGGCATCCTTTCGCTGGTAACCATTTATATTTTCGTAGAGCGCTGGTTTGTGCTGATGCGTGCGGCAAAAAGCCCTGATAACCTGCTCAACAACGTTCGCGATCAGATTCACAGTGGCAATATTCAGTCGGCCCTGATGCTTTGCAAAAGCAACAATACGCCCGATGCACGCATGCTTGAAAAAGGCATCTCCCGCATTGGTCTTCCGGTTGAAGAAATTGAAAAAGCCATGGAAGGGGTTGGTAAAAAAGAATTGAGCCGTATTGAAAAGAATGTGGGTATTCTGGCGGTTATTTCAGGGGTGGCACCTATGTTTGGTTTTGTCGGAACAATCATGGGGGTTATTAAAATTTTCTACAATATCTCGCTGGCCGATAATATCAGTATCGGACTGATTGCCGGAGGTTTGTATGAGAAAATGATCACCTCTGCCGCCGGACTGATTGTGGGTATCATTTCATTTGTGCTCTTCCACTACCTGAACTTTACTGCCGACCGTGTGGCCAAACGCATGGAAGCCACCGGCCTTGATTTTATTGATATGCTGCACGATCCCGCACGCTCATGAACATACGTCAGTCAAGAATAAGGCCCCATGCCGAAGTGAATGCAGGTTCACTCAACGACATTATGTTTTTTCTGCTGCTCTTTTTTCTCATTGTTTCCACAATGGTGAGTCCGAGCGTGGTGAAATTAACCCTGCCCAGTGCCAAGAATGCGCAAACCATGAACAAAACGCCCATCAAGCTGGAAGTTTCTGCAGAGTTGCGTTATGTGCTTGCCGGCAAGGATGTGGCCTTTGAAAATCTGGAACAGGCCATTGCAGAGGAAATAAAAGGCATTGATCAACCCACCATTGTACTGAGCCTTGATAAAAGTTTGAACATTCAGCAGCTGGTTGATGTACTTGAAATAGGTAATCGCCTGAAAGTTAAAATGATTCTGGCTACCCGTGCGCCAAACGGATAATTATGGAACTGGTTCATAAGTCTGACAGGTATTATGCAGGTATTGTAACCATTGTGTTTCATGCACTGCTATTGCTGTTGTTTATCCTGTACAAGATCATAACCCCATTACCACCGTATGATCCGGGTGGCGGAGGTGGTTTGGGTGTAGAGCTAAATTTCGGAGATAGTGAAACCGGCATGGGTATGAGCAATCCTGACGAACTTTCCGCTCCGGCAAAGCCTGCTCCCGCCCCAAAAGCAGACGATGCCCCGCTGCTTACCAGTGATGATGAGGAAGAGGCCATTGCAGAACCGGTTAAGGAGAAACCCAGGAAAAAAGAAGTCAAGGAATTACAACGCCCTGAGCCTTCTCCCCGAATTACAAAGGCAGAGCCGCAACCTGTTAAGAATGAGCGGCTTTATCCTGTTAAATCAGGCGGTTCAGAAGGAAAAACAGGTACACCCGGAAATCAGGGTAAACCGGATGGAGATCCCTACGCTCCGTTATATACCGGAAGCAAAGGTTCAGGAGGGCAGGGCAGCGGCTCCGGAGGAGGCAGCGGCTCAGGCAATGGCAGCGGGTCAGGATCAGGAAGCGGTTCAGGCGGCGGTACAAGTTTTAGTTTGGGCGGAAGGGGCAGCATCAGTCTTCCCAAACCAGCCTATACTTCTGAAAAATCAGGTAGGGTAGTGGTAGATATTACGGTAGATCAGGAAGGACGGGTTGTGAAAGTAAGGGCCGGAGCTCGTGGCACTACCGTACAGGATGCAGAACTTTTCCGCCAGGCCGAATCAGCTGCCCGCAAAGCGAGGTTCAAACCCGATCCGGATGCACCCGACGCTCAGGTGGGTACCATTACGTACAATTTTATCCGCGATTAAAAATGAATTACCGGGAAACGCTGGAGTATCTATACTCCCGCCTGCCCGTCTTTACCCGCATTGGAAAGGCGGCATACAAGGCCGATCTGAGCAATACACTGGCGCTATGCGCAGCATTGGGTAACCCTGAACGTAATTTTCGATCTATTCACATTGCCGGAACAAACGGGAAAGGCTCCAGTTCACATTTCTTAGCGTCGGTGCTGCAGGAAGCAGGTTTTAAAACCGGATTATTCACTTCTCCTCATCTTAAAGATTTTCGCGAGCGCATCCGCGTTAACGGGCGAATGATACCTGCAAGATCTGTGACACGTTTTGTTGATCAGCACAAGTCTCTCTTTGAGACCCTACATCCGTCCTTTTTTGAGATGAATGTGGCACTTGCATTTGAGCATTTCAGCGATGAAAAAGTAGATATCGCCGTTATTGAAACCGGACTTGGAGGGCGTCTTGATTCAACCAATGTGATAAGTCCTGAATTATCGCTTATTACCAATATCAGTTTCGATCACATGGATCTGCTGGGCAATACGCTCGAAAAGATTGCAGCTGAAAAAGCCGGGATTATTAAATCGGGCGTCCCTGTGGTAATCACTGAACGGCAACCTGCAATAGCGCAGGTTTTTAATGGCAGGGCAGCAGAATACGCAAGTCCCATTTATTTTGCAGCTGACCATGTGCGTTTTGAGCAGGAACACACCGGGCTTAATGGATTGCAGGTAAAGGCACTGTGCAACTTGGCCGATAATCCTTCGCAAAATTTTATGCTTAAGTCGCCGCTTGCCGGTAAATACCAGCTTAAAAATCTGAAAGGAGTGCTACTGGCTTTGCAACTGCTAAAGGGGCAAGGCTGGAACATCAGCCGAAATCATGTTGAGTGCGGAATTAAAAATGTAATCCGAAATACCGGACTGCGCGGCCGTTGGGAGCAAATCGGCCGGAGACCTGCCGTTATCTGTGATACCGGTCACAATGAAGCCGGCATCAGTGAAGTGTTGAAAATGATCTCAATGCAGTCGTTCAGACGATTGCATATTGTGTGGGGAATGGTAGCTGATAAGGAGGTTGATAAGATACTCGCTATGCTGCCTGCTACTGCCTGCTATTACTTTTGCAAGGCTGCCATACCAAGAGCGATGGAAGCCGTACAGCTTGAGCAACTGGCCGGCACACATGGCCTGAGCGGAAAAACCTACACAAGTGTGCGACGTGCACTCGCTGCAGCCCGCCGTTCAGCCCATCCGGACGATCTTATTTTCGTTGGCGGAAGCACCTTTGTGGTGGCAGAGGTTGTATAACCTGAAAAAGAGGCCTTGAAAAAAATTAAGTTTCAGCCTTATTTTTTACCCACTACCAGTTCAATCAAATCTTCTTTCTGTAACCAGGTTTGGGCAAGCTGTTGCAGATATGCTGCATTTGCCTGTCTGATGGCTTCAGCATACCGGCTGTAATAAGAAAGGTCGAGGCCGAAAAGATGCACGGATTTAAACCGTTCCATCCGCTCCATTGGGCCATCAAAACTTTTTAATAGATTACCCAGCAGGTAGTTTTTCACCAGATTCAGTTCCTCGTCAGGTATTGGCTGTTGCTGCAGCTGCTCAATTTCTTTGTAGATCTCATCAAGCGCATTGCGGCAAACATCTGCTCCAACCTCTGTACTGATTACAAAATACCCGTCGTGCAGATAGGTGGCTATTCCCGCGCCAATGCCATAGGTGTAACCTTTATCTTCACGTATGTTGCTCATCAGCCTTGAGCCAAAATACCCACCCAGCACTGTGGTTAGTATTTTCATTCCAAAATAGTCAGGATGCGTTTTTGTGAAAAGTCGCCTTCCGATACGAATGGCCGATTGAATGGCATCTTCTTTCAGAATAAACTGCTCACGCTCGGTTGTAATGGACGCATGTGAAGCTGGCAGCACCTTATCAAACTGATGCGCCGATAAAGCAGAAGTCCCCAGCACCTGATTGATGGTTTCGCGAACCCCATCATCAATATGTCCGCTTACAAAAACAAGTGCCTGATTCAGACTGTAATGGTTTTGCTTGAAATCAATCAGGGCTTCGCGGTTAGACTCCCTGTAGGTGTCTTCACCGAACGAATTGCCATAGGCACTATTGCTGAAAAGTAATTCCTGAAAACGCTTGCCGGCGATAAAACTCACCTTACCCATGTTGATCCTGAATTTATCAAGCCGGTTTGAACGTAATATTTCCCATTCATTTTCCGGGAAAACAGGTTCGGTGATAATTTCCAGCACAACTGGCAGGGTTTCCTTCAAATAGCGGTTAAGGGTGAACAGCATAACACCGGAAAAATCCTTGTCGTGGTCGGTTTCAAGAAATGCACCGTAATCGTCAATGGCAGAGGCTATTTCTGCAGCCTTACGATGCCGGGTGCCTTCCTGAAGCATACTGAGCGTAAAGGCCGGAATGAGCGGATTGGTATGATGAGACGACCCGGCATTAAAGATCAGTTCGATTTTTACCAGCTCCTGGGTTCCGGCTGATAATTCAAACACCGGCAAATTGTTCTCCAGCTGTTGCAGCGCCGGTTCAATCATCTGGATGGGCCCTATAGGATGGGCGGCAGGTTTTATGGTTCTGTCGGGCTGGTTCATGCCTTGCGGAGATAATGTAGTATAGAGGAGTTTTCCGGTTTAAGAATGCTTGCAGCCCATTGCTGCAGATCATGCGCATTTACCGCACGAATACGGTCAATTTCGGTGTTAACCATTGAGGCATCCCCGAGCAGTTCACCAAACGCTAAATTCATGGCCCTGTTCAGCACACTCAACTCACCAAAAACATGGGTTGATTCGGCTTTGTTTTTAACCTTTTCAAGTTCGCGTTCAGGCACCGGTTCATGCATCAGGCGATCCAGTTCGGTTCGAACAGCCTTTTCAGCATCGGCTATGGCAACCCCCTGCTTGGTTTTGCCGGATATAACGAGCAAACCCGGATCAATTTTTCCGGAAACATACGCGCTGATATCGGTAAACAATGGCTTCTCTTTCACCAGCTGCAGGTAAAGGCGTGATGATTGCCCTCTGCCCAGCACATCCGACATCAGATCAACAGTATGATAAGCCTGATCGCCACGACCCGGCATGTGAAACACCATGTGCAGGGCATCCGAAGGAACATCGCGGCTAACCGACTCGCGCCTTAATTCAGTTTGTAGCGGCTCCCGGGGAAGATCGCGGTTTGTTTTTTTTCCCGCCGGGATGGGACCAAACCATTTTTCGGTGAGTTTTTTAACCTGATCAAATTGCACATTTCCGGCAACTACCAGAATGGCGTTGGCGGGATGGTAAAATCGGCTGAAGAAATCTTTTACATCCTCCATCCGGGCATCCGCAATATGAGCTATTTCTTTCCCGATGGTAGCCCAGCGGTAAGGATGCACCTTGTAAGCCAGCGGATGCAGTATCAGCCATTCGTCGCCGTAAGGTTGGTTAAGGTAGCGCTGCTTGTATTCTTCAATTACCACATTCCGCTGTACTTCCAGACTTTTCTCTGAGAAGGCAAGGCTTAGCATCCTGTCAGATTCAAGCCAGAAGCCGGTTTCAATATTTTCTGCAGGCAGGGTCAGGTAATAGTTTGTAATATCGTTATTGGTGAATGCGTTGTTTTCACCACCGACTTCCTGCAGCGGGGTATCGTAGTTGGGGATATTTACCGAACCTCCGAACATCAGGTGTTCAAAAAGATGTGCAAAGCCTGTGCGTGAAGGATCTTCGTCGCGTGCACCCACATCATAGAGTATGTTTAAGCAGGCCAGCGGGGTAGAAGGGTCCTCATGAACAATTACCCTCAGGCCATTTGCCAATGTGAATTTTTCAAAGCGGATCATCAGAAATTTTCAGCGAAGGTAATCACTACCGGCCAATTAAACTGACAGAATAATTTGCAAATTGCCCCATTCAGGCTTAAAGAAAGCCAAAAAATTATTCGGATATTTCAGCACTCAATTCAGAAAAAAATCTGGTCTTCAAAGTATGGATGAATTCATGAAAGCGGCTTATGAAGAAGCCGTTAAGGGTTACAGTGAAGGGGGTATTCCGATTGGATCAGTGCTGGTGCACAACGGCAGAATCATTGGCCGGGGCCATAATCGCAGGGTTCAGCGGGGTAGTGTAGTGCTTCACGGAGAGATGGATGCACTGGAAAACGCCGGAAGGCAGCCTGCGACAGTTTATCGCGAATGTACCCTTTACACCACCTTGTCGCCCTGTTCAATGTGCAGTGGCACAATTCTGCTCTATGGCATTCCCAGGGTGGTGATCGGAGAAAACAATACCTTTTTGGGAGAAGAAGAATGGCTCAAAAACAGAGGTGTAGAGGTTGAGGTGGTAGATCATGCCGACTGTAAAGCGCTGATGCAGCAGTTTATCAAGGCGCATCCCGCCTTATGGAATGAAGACATTGGTGAAACCGAAAACGACGCAAAAAATCATAACAGATGAAAAAAATCCTCTTCATTGACCGCGATGGAACAATCATCAAAGAGCCTCCTGTAACCTTTCAAATAGACAATGTCGGGGTATTTGAGTTTCTTCCGGGAGTGATGCATTACCTTGGCAAAATCGCCGCTGAGACCGATTACGAACTTGTGCTGGTTAGCAATCAGGATGGGCTTGGAACCGACAGTTATCCCCAGGAATCCTTTGACATCATTCAGGATCTTATGCTCCGGAATCTCGCTGTTGAAGGCGTACACTTTTCAGCTATCCATATTGACCGTTCTTTTGAACATGAACAATTACCAACACGTAAGCCCGGAACGGCAATGTTAACCGAATACCTGAATGGCAGTGTTGATCTGAAAAATTCATTTGTAATTGGCGACCGGCTTACCGATGTTAAGCTCGCTGCAAACCTCGGAACAGGATGCATCTTTTTGAAAAATTATGATGACCCATCTTCCGCAAGTGAAAACATTCAACTGATTGCAGAACACTGGAAAGATATCTATTCCTTTTTACGTCTTCCCCTCCGGGAGACGCTTCATGCGCGAAAGACCGCAGAAACAGAGGTTACAGTTAAACTGCGACTTGATGGCAGTGGCAATTATCAAATCAGTACCGGATTACATTTCTTTGATCATATGCTGGAGCAGCTTTCCCGCCATGGACAGCTTGACCTTGACCTTAAGGCGAAAGGAGACCTGCATATTGACGAGCATCATACCATTGAGGATGTTGGAATTACCCTCGGTGAAGCTTTTTCAGCAGCCATGGGTAACAAATTAGGCATGGAGCGGTATGGTTATTTATTGCCGATGGATGATTGTCTGGCTCAGGTTTCACTCGATTTTGGCGGCAGAAGCTGGCTGGTGTGGGATGTTGATTTCAAAAGAGAAAAAATTGGTGATGTTCCCACTGAAATGTTCCAACATTTTTTTAAATCGTTTTGTGACGCAGCCCGCTGCAACCTGAATATAAAGGCTGACGGTGATAATGAGCACCACAAGATTGAATCAGTATTTAAGGCTTTTGCCAAATCGGTGCGGGCTGCGGTTAAGCGAAACCCTGAACATCTTATTTTACCCAGTACCAAAGGTTTGTTATAAGCATGGCCGGTAAACGGAAAAGATTTAAAATGAATTTAACAGCACAATGGAAAATTCGGCAGTAACAGCAATTATACAATACAATGCCGGAAATATCAGGTCGGTTTTATTCGCACTTGAACGCCTGGGTGTTAATGCAATAGTGACAGACGATCCCGGAATTATTAAATCGGCTCGCAGGGTGGTTTTTCCCGGAGTGGGTGAGGCCTCGGGTGCAATGGCTTACCTGAAGGAAAGAGGGCTTGATAGCCTCATTGCTTCGCTTACTCAACCTGTTCTGGGCATCTGTCTGGGTATGCAGCTCATGTGCAGGCATTCAGCAGAAGGCAATACCGATTGCCTCGGTATATTCGACGCTGATGTGCAACGGTTCAGTGGCCAGGCTAAAATTCCGCAAATGGGCTGGAATACTGTTTATGACCTGAAAGGGCCATTGTTCAATGGTGTTACGCCAAATACCTGGCAATATTTTGTGCACAGTTATTTTGCCGGACTTAGTTTGCATACCATTGCAAAGGCAGACTATATTGTACCTTTTTCTGCAGCATTGCAGCGCGATAATTTTTATGGTGTGCAATTTCATCCGGAGAAATCAGGTGAAGCAGGCAGCAGAATACTTGAAAATTTTATCACCTTATGATCAGTAAACGATTTGAGATCATACCAGCCATTGACCTGATAGGTGGAGAAGCCGTTCGCTTAAGTCAGGGTGATTACACTAAAAAAACAGTTTACGGTAAGGATCCGCTGGAGATTGCGAAGAAATTTGAAGCGGCCGGCATACGCAGGTTGCATCTTGTTGATCTGGATGGCGCCAAAGCAGGCCGTTTGCATAATTTACACGTGCTTCAAACAGTGGCCGCCAGTACGGGTTTAACGATTGATTTTGGCGGAGGGATAAGTACCACCGCCGATATGCAGTCGGTTTTCAGTGCCGGCGCTGCCATGGCTGCGGTGGGTAGTATTGCCGTTAGGCAGCCTGAACGATTTGCGGATTGGGTTGAAGAATTTGGCACCGACCGCATCTTCCTGGGGGCTGATGTGCGGCAGGGTTATCTTGCAGTGAAGGGCTGGACTGAAGATACAAGCCTACACCTGAACGATTTTCTTGAAAGTCAGCTCAAGCTGGGTATTCAACATGTTTTTTGCACTGATATAAGTCGCGACGGTATGTTACAGGGCCCATCCACTGAATTGTACCGTCAGTTGCTGATCAGGTTTCCGAAGCTGAACCTTGTAGCAAGTGGTGGAGTTAGTTCGGCGGATGACCTGCCTGCCCTGAAGGAAGCAGGATGTTCCGGAGTGATTATCGGTAAGGCCTTGTATGAGAACAGAATCAGCCTTGATGAACTGAACATGTATTTGTGATCTATGCCATTAGCGAAGCGAATTATTCCCTGTCTTGATATTAAAGACGGTAAAACCGTAAAAGGTGTTAATTTTATTGATCTGAAGGAAATGGGTGATCCGGTAGAGCTGGCGGCCAGGTATGCTGAAGAAGGCGCTGATGAGCTTGTTTTTCTGGATATCATGGCCACCCATGAAGGGCGTAAAACCTTTGCCGCGCTTGTAAAACGTATTGCCGGTGTGCTCAATATACCCTTTACCGTGGGTGGAGGAATTTCGGCTGAGGCGGATGTAGGCTTGCTACTGGATTCGGGCGCGGACAAGGTTTCAGTGAATTCTGCAGCCTTCAGAAATCCTGAATTGATTTCAGCGCTTTCGTCACGCTTTGGAAGCCAGTGTATCGTGCTGGCTGTTGATACGAGATTAGATCCGGAAGGCTGGCAGGTGTACCTGAACGGCGGACGCCTGCCCACCGGAAAAGCTTGTCTTGAATGGATCAGCGAGGGCGTTGACCGCGGCGCAGGTGAAATTTTATTGACCTCAATGAGTCACGACGGCACCCGAAACGGGTTTGCCCTTGACCTTACGGCGAGGGTTTCGGCTTCGGTTCATGTGCCGGTTATCGCAAGTGGCGGAGCCGGAAACATGCAACATTTTGCAGATGTATTTAACGAGGGCATGGCTGATGCAGCCCTTGCCGCTTCAGTATTTCATACCGGTGAAATTCCGATACCCCGGCTGAAGGATTTTTTAAGACAACAAAACATACCAGTAAGATGAATAAACCAGATTTCAGCAAAGGACTCATTCCGGCCATAGTACAGGATACCACCACAGGCAGTGTTTTAATGCTTGCTTATATGAATGAGCAGAGTTATGATCAAACCCTAAGTGAAGGCAGGGTTTGTTTTTTCAGCCGCAGCCGCAACCAGCTCTGGGTAAAAGGCGAAACAAGTGGTAACTTTTTGTACCTGAAAGAAATACATACAGACTGCGATGGAGATACCTTACTGGTAAAAGTTGAACCTGCCGGAAATGTTTGTCATACCGGAGCTGCTACCTGTTTTGGGGATATAAATGAACAGGCCGGATTTATCGGTCAGCTCGGGCAGATCATCCGCCAGCGTGCAGAAAACCCTTCAGCCAGCTCATATACAAGTCAGCTTTTTCAGAAAGGCATCAATAAAATAGCCCAGAAGGTTGGAGAGGAAGCCGTTGAACTGGTCATAGAGGCAAAAGATCAGCAGGATGACTTGTTTTTGGGAGAAGCTGCTGATTTACTTTTTCACTACCTGATTCTGCTCAGGGCCAAAGGTTTCGGAATAAAGGATGTTGTTAAGGAACTTGAAAAGCGGCATGCACGTTAGGTTGACAAGGCAATAATTAATGATCAGCCAACCATTGTAAGGTGGTTTATTTTTTCAATTTCGGCCTCGATGGCAGCATAGATTTCCGGCTTTACGTTTACCAGTGGAAGCCGCAGATGTTCTTCGGTAATACGCAGTAATTTGAGTGCTGCTTTAATTCCCGCAGGATTACCATCCGCAAAAAGCAACCTTGTAAATTCCGACAAAGCGTAGTGAAGTTGCCGTGCTTCATGATAACGACCGTTCAGACATTCCTTCACCATGGCGCTTACCTGAGCAGGAAATGCATTGGCAGAAACAGAGATTACCCCATCACCGCCGGCGGCCATAATCGGAAGGGTGAGGGCATCATCACCGCTGATCACCAGAAAATGAGCGGGCCTGTCGCGGATTATCTGCATGATTTGCTCCATGTTACCTGAAGCCTCCTTGATACCGCAAACATTTTCAATCTCATTTGCAATGCGCAGGGTGGTTTCTGCCGTCATGTTGCTGCCCGTTCTTCCGGGCACATTATAGAGCATAATCGGCCTGGGACTTTCTGCTGCAAGTACCTTGTAATGTCTGAAGATACCTTCCTGTGTAGGCTTATTATAATAGGGAGAAACCGAAAGAATGGCATCAATGCCACTGAAATCGGTGTGCCTGATGGTTTCAACAAGTTCTGCTGTATTGTTTCCGCCAATACCTAATAAAACCCTGCAACGCCCTGCATTGGCTTCGAGCACAATTTGCTGCACACGGCGTTTTTCCTCTTTTGAAAGAACAACAGATTCACCGGTAGTTCCTAAAACAACAAGCTGATCAATATGATTTGACGCCAAATGCCCGACCAGCGACACGAGTGCCTGCTCATCAATATGGCCTTCAACATCAAAGGGGGTTACTATGGCTACTCCTGTGCCTTTAAGATGCGTGAACATTGATTTGATTAAGGTAATGAATGATCATGTATGCAAAACTTTTTTCATCTGCTTCGGGTGTAAGGCTGAAACGCATGTCGAAACAATATGAAACAGCGCTTTCTTCCCTACCGATTTTTAAACCTGCTTTTGAAAGTGCTGTGATGTAATCAATCGGATAAATATCCCTGATTGTTAAATTGATGAGTATGTCAAAGGGTTCGCGGATGAAGTTTTCCACCACCGGGCCGGCGGGTTTGCTGTACCAGTTCAGCTGATTCCTGAAAAAATAATCGGCCTCAGGGCGTGCCAGCGGATGAAAGGTAACCTCATTGAAATCAATATAACCCAGCGAGAAAGGATGTTTTCCGCACCCTCTCAGGTCAGTAAAAAACTCCTTGACTTTGAAGTATTCTTCGCGCTGGGTGGCATCATAGAGTATGCCGATACGCTTTGCCCGGTGAAAATCCGGATTTTTACGATCGCGCTGCACTTCTCCTGCTTCCCTTTTCAGGCGGAGGTCTGCATAAGCTGATTTCAACTTTTCGATCACGCTTCGGTCATTTTAACGAATTCGTCTTCTGAAATCACAGGAACACCGAGTTTCTCAGCCTTTTTAAGTTTTTCAGGCCCCATCTTATCTCCGGCAATCAAAAAGGATGTTGAACCACTCACCCCGCTTACCACCTTGCCTCCATGCTCTTCAATCCGTTTTTTCAGATCATCGCGCGAAAATAATCTAAAAACTCCGGATACAACGAAACTTTTTCCGGAAAGCTTGTTGCTTAATGGCTGATAGGCCTGCTCATCAATTTCAAAATGTAATCCGTAATCACGCAACCGGCCGATCAGCAGCTTGTTTTCAGGTTGTGAAAAATAATGCAGAATGCTGTCTGCTATTACTTCCCCGATCTCCGGAGCTTCCAGCAGTTCATCCCTGCCGGCAGCCATCAGCCTTTCAATGCTTCTGAAATGGATGGCCAGTTTTTTTGCCACGGTTTGCCCCACATACCTGATACCCAATGCGAACAACACCCTTTCGAAAGGTACGTTCACACTGGCAGCAATCCCATCGAGCATATTCCGGGTTGACAATTCCCTGAATCCTTCGAGTTTTCCCAGAATATCATTTTCGCGAAGCGTGTACAAGTCAGCTATGTTATGCACCAAACCTGATTCATACAAGGCATCCACCGTTTTTTCACCAAGTGTATTGATATCCATTGCCCTTCGGCTGATGAAGTGTTCAAGCTTGCCTTTTATCTGCGGCGGACAGGCATTTTCGTTGGTGCAATAATGAAGGGCTTCGCCTTCTATTCTTCGCAAAGGCGCCCCGCACTCCGGACAATATGTGGCATACGTATGGGGGTGGCCTCCGCCGGGGCGTAAATGCTGATCAACAGCTACAATCTTTGGAATAATCTCCCCGCCTTTTTCAACAAACACCGTATCGCCCTCGCGGATGTCCATCTCAGCGATAAAATCGGCGTTATACAGCGATGCTCTTTTTACGGTTGTTCCGGCAAGAAATACCGGCCTGAGATTGGCCACCGGCGTAATGGCTCCGGTACGGCCAACCTGATAACTGATTTTTTCAAGAACGGTAACGGCCTGCCTTGCCTTGTATTTATAGGCAATGGCCCAGCGTGGCGATTTAGCAGTATTACCGAGCAAACGCTGTACATCAATTTCGTTTACCTTGATTACAATTCCATCAATTTCAAACGGAAGCTCATCGCGTTTCTGCTCCCAGAAATCAATGTATTCCATTATTTCACTGATGTTTTCGCATCTGCGCGCATACATGGAGGTTTTAAGGCCCCAGGATGCAGCAATTTGAAGGTTGTCGAAGTGACTGTTGCCGGGCAGATCTTCTCCCAATAATGCATACAATACACAATCGAGTTTTCGGCGGGCCACCTCTGCGCTCTCCTGCATCTTCAGGCTGCCTGAAGCAGCATTGCGGGGGTTTTTGAAAAGTCTGTCAGCAATTTGCGCCTCATCCATTCCAATATCCTCAAGTTCTGCCCGCTTTTCTGCATTCAGTTTTTCAAAACTTTTCAGCGGCATAAATATTTCACCTCTGATCTCAAAATCAGCAGGGTAATCGCTGCCACTTAACCTGAGGGGTATGCTTTTGATGGTTTTAACATTGGCGGTTACATCATCGCCCTGTGCTCCATCGCCCCGTGTAAGTGCCTGAACCAGTCGTCCATTCCTGTAAGTAAGGCTGATGCCGGCGCCATCGAATTTAAGCTCAGTCACATAGGAAAAAGATCTTGAAACATTTTTTCTGATACGCTCATCAAATTCCTGCAGATCTTCTTTTGAATATGAATTGGCGAGCGACATCATGGGGTATTTATGAACCACCGTTTTGAAGTTTTTGGTCACTGCACCACCAACCCTTTGCGTAGGCGAATCGGGGTCAGCCCATTCAGGAAATTGCTGCTCAAGCCTGATCAATTCTTCAAGCAGGTGATCAAATTCAAAATCTGAAATGGTGGGATGATCGAGCACATAATAATTATGGTTATGCTGATTCACCTCCGCCGTCAACTGATTGATGCGTGCGTGTATTTGCTCGTTATTCATATTTGGTTTGCCTGATGGCAAAGGTAAGAAGTAATGCCCCGGAACTTTAGCCGCCGGATTGCAGCTGGGCTGAAACAGGATGGCCTGTTGTATTTATCACTTCACAGAGGTGGTTTACCAACACCTGTAGACCCTTGTTGTAATTAATATTGTTGGTAATTATAATGTCGGCATCGTCTCGGTGCGGCCGCAGATAACGCTGATAAGAAGGCATCACGTGATGGTGCCACTGATATAAAACAGTTTCCTCAGGATAACCCCGCTCGGTTCTGTCGCGCAACAGGCGCCGTTGCAGTTTTACATCGTCACGGGCATCTATGTAAACCTTCAGGTCGAGTGATCGCTTGATTTCCTCGTAATGAAAAATATACAAGCCTTCCATAACAATTACCGGTGCGGGAGTTAAAACAATGGTTTGTGGCTGGCGTTCCTTGTTGTTAAAGGTATATTCCTGAATTTCAACGATATCGCCGTTCATCAGCCGCTCCATGTCTTTATAGAAACCTTTACGGTCAATAGATTCAGGCAAATCAAAATTTACCACATTGTTATCGTCAGCATGCTGGAGGTGCAAGGGCAAATAATAATTATCCTGAGAGACAATGCAAACCGAATTTTCTGGCAACATTTCCCTGAGATGCCTGAGAAAGGAAGATTTACCTGAAGCACTTCCACCTGAAATTCCTACAACATACGGTTTCATCTGGCGGCAAATATAAGCTAATTGACCACTGCGCCTGAATGCAACCGCCGATTGAGTAGTTTGATTTTGTGACGTGGCAAAGAAATTCAGGCTTAAATTGCAGCCTTGAATCAGAAAGAAAAAACCATTTGCGCCCTGGCCACGGGTGGAGGTATGTCGGCTATTGCGGTAATCAGGCTTTCCGGTCCGGATGCGTTTCAGATAGGCGACAGTATTTTTCGCGGAAAAAGGAGGCTGCAGGATGCTGAGGGCTACACGATTCATTTTGGCAAGCTCATCAGCGGCGGTCAATGGATCGATGAGGTGCTGGTCAGTGTTTTTCGCCAGCCGCACTCCTATACCGGCGAAGATGTGCTAGAGTTTTCCTGCCATGGTTCGCCCTACATTCAGCAACAGGTTTTACAAGCTCTATTCAGTGCCGGAGCGGTATCCGCTGAACCGGGCGAATTCACGCTGCGTGCGTTTTTAAACGGAAAAATGGATTTAAGCCAGGCAGAGGCTGTGGCCGATCTGATTGCTGCTGAGAACAGGGCTTCGCACGCCCTGGCCCTGAAGCAGCTGCGGGGAGGGTATTCTGATGAAATCAAAAAACTGCGGGATGAGTTACTCCAGTTTGCCGCATTGGTTGAACTGGAACTTGATTTCAGCACTGAGGATGTGGAGTTTGCAAACCGCTCACAATTAGAAATTCTGGTGGGGGATATTCTGAAAGTTATTCAACGCTTGCGGGATAGTTTTGCGCTGGGCAATGCATTGAAAAATGGTATTCCCGTTGTGATTGCCGGAAAGCCCAATGCAGGAAAATCCACATTACTGAATTGCATCCTCAACGAAGAAAAAGCGATTGTTACTTCCATTGCCGGAACTACACGTGATGCCATCGAAGATGAGCTGGTGATGAATGGTGTTGCCTATCGCTTTATTGATACCGCTGGCCTGCGCGAAGGTCAGGATGAAGTGGAGCGGTTAGGTATTGAGCGCAGCAGGGAGAAGATCAAAGAAGCAGATATTATTCTGTATCTCTTTGATGCATCCTCTATGCATGAACATGAGGTGATTTCAGAAATAAAAACTATTCGTGTATATGCCGGCGATGAAAAAGAAATCATTCCGGTAGCAAACAAAATAGATCTCAGCAATGAAGCCCTCATCAATAATTTCACAGCTATCCCTGAAACAGTTTTTATCAGCGCGCAAGAAAAAACAGGAATTGAAGATTTGCTTTCCCGCATCAGTAAATGGACTGACCAACGGAGCCATTTGGGAGACGAAAACATTGTAACCAATGCCCGTCATGCCGAAGCATTGGCAAACGCCTCCGTAAACCTGAAAAGGGTGCTTGACGGACTGACTTCCTCACTGCCCGGAGATTTGCTGGCCATTGATATCCGCGCTGCACTTTCAGCATTGTCGGCGATCACAGGTGAAGTGTCATCAGACGAAGTACTCGGGGCTATTTTTGGTAAATTTTGCATTGGAAAGTAATTTACTTTCTTTTGTTTGCCAAGTGCTTGTTTTTCATAGGCTTTAGAGTGTTTTTCTTTCTCTTTTTTGTTGCCCAACTCTACTTTTTTACTTATATTTGTTGCCCAGTTGTTGCCCAGTTGTTGCCCACAAATCAGGCAACACTCGGGAGAGAACATGCTACATACAGCTACAAGCTGCTACATCTAGCAACAACGGGCAACAAAATGAGCAGCAACATTCGTCTTCAAAAAACTTGTCAGCACTGCGGTAACCGGTTTACCGCCGGCCACTACAGAAAACTGTAGTCATAATTCGTGATTAAAGCTGTTAATCATTGATTTACATACTGTTGGTTGCCTGAATAGTCAAGTCATGGCTTTACCAAATGCGTATTAAAGTCAAGTAATAACTTTACTAAACACTTGCATTAGTCAAGTATTAGCTTTACATTTGCCCTGTCAAAGTCAATCTATAACTTTACTTTATGGGCAAGAAATCACTCCAACTGCAACAGCTCAACAGCAAAATGCTAGGCTTTGCTTCACTCAAACAGGTGGCCATGCCACCCACCGGATGGATAAAAGCCATCCGCACCGCCATTGGCATGTCTATGCAGCAGCTGGGCAACAAATTGAACGTTTCCAAGCAGGGAGTAATGGATATTGAGAAGCGGGAAAAAGACGGTTCCATTACCATCAAATCCCTACGGGAAATTGCCCGTGCTATGGATATGCAGTTTGTATATGGGTTTGTACCCAATGACGGATCGCTGGATGCACTCATTGAAAAACGTGCCACCGAACTGGCCACTCAAATTGTGATGCGAACCGCCAACACCATGAAGCTCGAAGATCAGGCCAATTCAAAAAAACGGATTGAAGCAGCCATCAGGGAAAGGGCAGCAGCCATTCAAAACGAAATGCCTAAAATGTTATGGGATTAGATTTAGAATACATTGATGGCCAAACCCCTTTAGATGAAGAAGAGAAAGAAGGGCTGCTCATTCCTACCATTGCCACCCGTGGCGAGTTAGATGAATTTGAGCAGCAGAATATAGAGCAAGCTGTACAATGGACATTGGGACGTTCCTTTAAGCCCGACACCATTTTTACCGAAGAGTTTGTGCGTATTGTGCATAAACGCATGTATGCAGATGTGTGGGCATGGGCAGGTGAGTTTCGCAAAACCAACAAGAATATTGGCATAGACAAATGGCAAATACCCACCGAGCTGAGGTACCTGCTGGGTGACATCCGCTATTGGCACGAAAACAATACCTACCCACCCGATGAAATTGCTCTAAGGTTCAAGCACCGCATTGTAAGTATTCATTGCTTTCCAAATGGCAACGGAAGGCATAGCCGGTTAATGGCCGATATTATCATCGAAAAAATATACAAGCAGCCTGTTTTTAGTTGGGGCGCTGCCCTGAGCTTGTCGATGGGTGCTGCCAACCTTTCCAGCGAAGTGCCTGTCCTGAGCTTGTCGAAGGACGATACCCGAACAGCCTACCTCAAAGCCGTTAAAACTGCCGATAAGGGCGATTACAGTTTGCTGTTGGCTTTTGCCAGGTCATAGGTGGATTTTTCACTGTAATTGACCACCCTTTTCCGTAGCAAATTGACCACCTAAATTGAACTGTGTTTTTTTCATGAATGAGGAGATGATTTTACTGTTGGTTATGGCGTGTTTATTTTCAATTTGATTCGAGGTTTAAGGTACGCTTTTTTCGCATCGATTCACCCTTTAGTTCAAGCCGGTGAGCATTGTGTATTACACGATCCAGGATAGCGTCTGCTATAGTTTGCTCTCCGATTACTTCGAACCAGCTGTTGACCGGCACCTGCGAGGTAAAGATAATAGAAGATTTTCCATGTCGATCCTCGGCTATTTCCATGAGCGAGGTACGGCTTTGCACGTCCAGTGGTTGAATGCCAAAGTCGTCAAGAATGAGAAGATCTGTTTTCTCAATACGGGCTATTTCCTTTAGGTATGAGCCGTCAGCCTTTGCCATTCGCAGTCGGGCAAAGAGCTTCGAACATTGCTCATAAAGCACCCGGTATCCCTGCGAGCAGGCCTGGTGCCCCAGCGCAGAGGCAATGTAGCTTTTACCTATTCCGGTGCTGCCTGTGATAATTACATTCTCTGACTTTTCGATGAACTGGCAGTCTCCAAGTCGTTGAATGTAATTCTTGTTCAGTTCCCTGTCCTGAGCAAAGGTAATCTGTTCCATTGAGGCCTTATACCGAAAGCGTGCCCTGGATACCGAGCGGGTTAATTTCCGGTTGTACCGTTCATCCCATTCGGCTTCCACCAGCATGGAGATAATCTCATCGGCAGTTAAGGATTCTTCCTGTTTTGATTCCAGGGAAGTAGAAAATACCCTGGCCATTCCATAAAGCTTCATTTCTTTGAGCTTTTCAAGTGTTTGTTTGTTCATAAAATTGATTGTTTGGGTTAAAGATTACTGGTAATAGCTTTTTCCTCGGATGTTATCGTGCTGTGGCATTTCATCGGGCGGCATTTCATCATCGTACCTATCGAGACCCCGTGTGAGTATGTTTTCAATAATGCGGAAGTTGTATAAGCCATATTCATGCGCCCTTTGACAGGCTTTTATCAGCCTGCCATTTCCTACTCTGCGTGCGTAAGACAAAATGCCCTGGCAGGATTTGTATGCCTGTTCGGGGTGTTTCTTTTTGAGCAGAACCTGATCGATGTAAAATGCTACATCCGGATGGATTTCCCGGGCACGTGAAAGGAACAGATCCGGATTCCAGTCCACCAGAACACGATGCTCTGTGGCCATGTGTGAGGGATCTGTGGTGTAATTATGAGGACTACGCAGGCGGGTATGAACGGCGATCATGTCGTACTTGTAATAGACTTCCACCTTTGATTTTGAGTACAGAAGACGCACTTTTCGTCCGATAAAGGTGAAGGGTACGCTATAGTAATGCTTGTCTTCACTTAAACAGACATGTCCGTTTTTCATCACCGTTACCTGGGCCATTTTACGAAGCTCAAATCGCAGCTCCGGCAAAGGGTTCAGAGCAGCCTGCTCCATTTCCTTAAACTGGTCCAGGCGAGAGTAATTCCGGCCGGTAAGTGTCTTTGTGTTGTGCTTTTCCAGCTCACTGAGTATGGCTGCATTAAGTTCTTCCAGAGAACCTGACAACTCATCGGGAAGATTTGCATATATGCGGCGATAGGCGATCTTTACCGCATTCTCTACATGTGCTTTATCCTTTGGCTTATAGGCGCGTGCAGGAAGAACAGACATCGAATAATGGCTTGCAAACAACTCAAAGTTCTCATTGATCCTTGGCTCATACCGGTTACTTTGCGTCACTGCTGATTTTAGATTGTCAGGAACAATAGCGGATGGTGAGCCGCCAAAAAAACACAGCGCGTTTTCACACGCACTGATCAGGTCTTCCACTTTCTGACTGGCTACAGCTTCTACATAAGTAAGCTGACTTGCCCCAAGGATAGCCACAAACACTTCTACCTGAATGATTTCACCGCTTTGCCTGTCAACAACTTTCAGCTTCTCTCCGGCAAAATCGATATACATCTTGTCGCCGGCTTTATGTTCGATGCGCATGGTTACTTCCACCCGCTTTTTCCATAAGTTAAAGTGATAGTAAAATGCCGTTTGGGCATAGCCTTCCGGATTCTGATTCCGGTAACGTTCAAACAGAAACTGAATGGTCACTCCTCGTTTGCGGAGCTGTTTTTCATTTTCCTCAAAATACCTGTACAGATAAGTTAACTTATCACTGGGCAATGGCACTGGTTCCTTGCAGAAAAGCTCCAGCAGAGCCTTCTCTTTCAAAGATTCAACCTGATCTAAGGTTAACCTTAACTCTTTAAAAATCCTCAGGTACTTTTTTATCGTGTTGCGCGATAATCCGGTGGTATTGCTGATGTGTAACTTGCTCTGCCCCTGGCAGTAAAGCCTTAATACTTGTCTGAGTTTGCTCATACGAACTGGTCTGTTGGCCATAATTGATATTGATGTCAAGCAAAAGACATGCTTTTCATCAAAAACAAATACAACAGAATCAGCTCCTATTCATCTTAAAACAGGTGGTCAATTTCATCCGGAATCTGGTGGTCAGTTTGATCCGGAATTTGATGGTCAATTAAAAACGGAATTTTCTGGTCAGTTTAAGCGGAATTTCCACGTAAGCAATTGAATGAACTTTCAGATGAAATGATTACAAAAATAAACATCCAATATTATACAGATTTAAAGGATTGTTTGATCAAAGCA
>JBIICM010000122.1:0-7679 GCA_044238875.1 Flavobacteriales bacterium
GCATTTGTGCAGTATAAAACAACCTGCATTATGCTGAACAAATCAGCCATTCCGGCGACGATTGCCAGCAAACTCAAGATCAAATAACCAATCAGGCGACCTCTGCCCTGATTGCCGGAGCTTAAAACAGGCCGAAAATATATCCCACCTTGTAGGTGAGTGGTGATCCGTTTAAAATGCTGTAGGCTGAACCGTCCTCCCTAAAATTGAACAAAAGAGCAATGGTGAAATATGAATTTTCTCCTGCAGTTTGTCTGAAACCAATGCCCGCCATGGTATAATTGCCCCACACCCTTTTTCTTTCCTCGAGAAATGTTGCAGGATTATATTCAAACTTAACACTATTGATCATCTGCGTTTCGCCCTGCAGAAAGATGCCGGGCAGCCGTTCAGGAAAAGGTCTCACCCTTAACAGCATACGCCCGCCGAAAAAATTTAACCGGAGTGAATTACCCGGAGCTGTCCGTTCAGAATAAAAAAGATAGGACGGACCAGCAGCAACAGAAAAATATGGATTTAAATTGTATCCGGCAATAGGCCCAAGATCAATCAGGCTGCCAAAGGTTGAAGCCGTAATTCTGAAATCACTCCCAAAAAACAAACGGCTTTTTGTTGTTTCGCCGTATTCGGTCTGGGCACTCATCATCTGAGCAATAAATAGCACAGGCAACAGCAATCCTCTTTTAAACTTTATCATTGGAACTGAATTTTTCGGCGAGTTTATCAGGTAACGAAGGTAAGCTGAATTTATTTTCCGGCCACTGAAAGCCGGCTCACCGATTTAAATGCTCCTGCATGAACCACCACTTCATAATTGCCTTTTGCAAGCTGGCCAACAGGCAATTCAATGACCTGATCGGGTTCAATCCGCTGGTATTTTTTTTCAACTGCAATCCGCCCATTAGCATCTACAAGGTAAAGCGCTGCATTGCTCAAAGGTTTTTCATTTCGAAGCCGCAGATTTGCAATTGTTGTGGCCGGATTGGGATAAATGCTGAATGTGGTTCGATCCTGACTGATTCCCTGATTTGCACTGTTAACCGCTGAAACATGAATTTGAACAACGGCAGTGTCAGCACATTCGCCCTTTGTTGCTGTGAGCACAACCGGGTAAATGCCGGGCTCATGGAACTGATGCTCACGTATTGAATCACCCGAAGCCAGCATTCCGTCGCCGAAACTCCAGAACCAGGCCTCCGCGTTACCACTTGCACTGAACAGCACTGTCTGGCCGGTTATCACCTCAGCAGTTGCAGCATGAAGAAATGCCTTCACCGAATTACCGGGTAAAATACTCACCCATTCATCCACCTCCAGGTTTTGTCCGCTGAGCTTAAAATGGACCCTGTATTCACCTGCCTGCAAATCACCCAGCTGATGGGTGCCTGTGAATGTATTTTGACTGAATACCAAACTGTCGTTGCCATTGAATACCGATACATCCCATGCAGCAGATGACATATTGCTGAAGGCAATCCGGCCATTTTTACCATTGCAGTTTTCAGCAAAGGGAGTAACCTTGACCCCTGGTCTGAAATGAAGTACAAAACGCCCCTTTTCTTCTCCCGGCTCAAGGCTTAGATCAACAGCAGATTGCTTGCGCAGATTGATGAATGCCCCGGTTTTTTTATCCTCTAAAAATATCATTGCAGTAGCAGGGAAATGCTGGGCTTCGGCCAATCTCACCTGGCAGGCGCCGGCATTGGCAGCGTAAAAACCCAGGTTTACCGAATCGCGGCAGTCAATACTTCGCCTACCCTGAATGGCAAGGTTCACTGAATCTTTTATACTGTACCAGTAAGAGAGCGGCCCGGCATAGGGCTTCATCTTAAAAGCATCCTTACCGTCAATCGCCTCAAAATTGCTGTTAATCCCTGAGAAATAAACCACCAGCTCATCCGCTTTTCCGCCCTGATTCAAACTCAGTCTTACATAAGGAATTACCTCCGGAACGGTTACCGAGCGGGTATTCAGCACCTCAACCCGGCATTGATCGGTAAATTCGAGTGTATCATTTTTAAATGCCCTGATAAAAAAACCCTCCTGTGCGCCTATATAACCGGTTGCTCCGTTAATGCCTAACCCTTCGCCTGTTGCAAGCGGCAGCCATGTTGCAAACTGCCCGTTGAACCTATTACCAGATCCCTGTTTATTCAAACAACGGCTTAATCCCGGTGCGTTTTGCTGAACCAGCAGATTCCAGTCAATGGGTGCGGGATATGGATTACTAACCAGGTTAAAGCCCGGCTGATTGATTGCTGCTGCATTAACCCTTAGCGGCACCCTGATCTTGCCTGCGTTAACCTTGCCTTTAGCGCGGATTACAGCTCCCCCCTGCACCCGACCCATGAGTCCTGCGCCGGCCACGATCTGATCATGTAACTTCGTGCGTGAGTACCAGGCCGACAAGAAATCAGTATCCTGCAGGTCACTTCTGTATTCCCATACTGTTGGTGACGGTGTTGTGCTAAATTGAACTCCATCAGGGCCCAGCACCGGAATATCACTTGCATAATCACTGAGCGCGGCCAACTCAAATGCTGAGCCGAACATGATATGCTGATTGCCTGTACCGTGTATATACCTTTCCAGTTCAACATATCCGGAAATGTTACCCGCTCCTTTTCCGGATATAAGGGCTGTGTTGATGCTGTCTGATGTCAGGGTCAGGCTATCGTTGGTAATCAGTGTGCCCGACTCGATCTTTAATATTCCGCGCAGATTTACCTGTTCATGAATGGTGCGCTGTGCGGTGCCTGTAAGTGTAAGATTTTGATAAGTACCGCTGGCAATGTTTTGTTTTTCGTTTCCCGAATAAGTTACCCCCCCGCTAAATTTAGGTGTGGCAAAACCCCCAATAGCGGTTTGTTTTGTACCAGAAGCATAGGTGATGATAAGATTATCCTTGTTGCCCATCCTGAACTGCCCGCCGCTTTTATTGCTTGTAATGGTATGGTTTAGCGAAAGCGCTGTGCCGGGCAGGCTGTCAATACCCAGTTTGAAATCACCCTGAACCTTTATGTTTGTGGCTGTTAAAGCTTGCCCACCCGGCTCACCGGGGTTGTAAAACAGGAGATTGTTACAGCTAAAATCTTTGTCTGAACCCAGCTGAACCTTATGGTATTTGTTTGTTCTCACCCAGAGGTTGTGGTAATTCAATGAGGGCACTGTCTGATCGGTCAGGTCAGACCATACTTCCCCACTGCCAAAAAAGGTGGTTCCAGCCTCCGCAAAGAAAGTGCTATCGTTCATCCTGACTGCTTCCTGACTTCCTTCAATGACAAGGGTTCCGGTTCCCTGTTTGAGCGTTCCATGCTGAAAAATCGAGAAGACATCCAGCACATGACTGCTCAGGCTAAGCGAGGCGCCTTCGTTAATAAACAGATTTCTGATGACCAGATCGCTTTTAAGGTTGTATTGAGCGCCTGCACTGATATTCAGATCAGTGCTCAGAAAATACCCCTTGCCACTGATGTTATTTGCAGCGCCACCGGCCAGCGTTATGTATGAGGAGGTATGATTGCTGATGACCCCCTCGTTCGTCAGATCGCCGTAAACCGACAGAAACGATTTGTAGTTAGCCTTCAAATCAAGCGCGGCGCCTTCCTCCAGAACAAGCGAGCCACATTCAGCCGGCAGATTGCCGGTAAGCTGGGGGTAATAATTTTTACCCTTCGGGATGCGTACATCATTGCATCGGCCGGGAATCTGTCCGCCCGACCAGTTTGACTGATCAAACCAGTTGCTGTTGATGCCAATCCAGATAAGGGGCTGTGGCACATAAGGCCTGAAAATGAACCTTGCATTGGCCGGCGGAGTCGTTACAGGAGAAGAGGAACGGATAATTGCTGTTGAATGATTGAGTCCGGGTTGCGAATTTTCCCAGGCCTGCTGGCCGGCCGGAATGCTTCGGGTATGAACATCTTCAGGTTTGATTCCGCGCAATCCGACCTGAAAAAGCTGCTGATAACCCTGCCAGCAATAGGCGGCATTGTAGGCAATTGAAATAGTTCCGCCTGATTCTTCCAAAATAATCTGAAAATCAAATCTGTTGCGGTTTTCGCCGCAATACCCAGTACCTTCCGCATCATCGAGCGCCTTAAAGTTCTTCCATTCGATGGTAAATGTTCTGTTAGGTGCACTACCTGAAAGGCGGGTGCTGATGGTAGCGGGTTCTGCATTCCACCGGCCCTCAAGGTCGGCATTAAGGGCTGAAACAACCCCTTCAAGATCGTGGTCGGTGGCGAGAATATTGGTAAATGGTATAACCAGACCTGCTGCCTTAAAAGGATTCTTCTTTCCGAACCAAATCCAACCGTTTGTTGCAATGCCAAGCTGTTGATAAGTGACACCATTGAATGTAAACGGGAAACCTATCTGCTGATTTGGAAAAAAATCTTCGTCCGTTGGAGAAATATCATCAGGTACAGAGGGCTTGTCGGCTCCGCTGGCAATAATGAGGGTCGGTGAGGTTACCGGTAAAGGCTGATAGCTGATTGCCGCCGTATATTCAAAACGATATCCGCAGGCAACCTGCGCCTGCAAGGCAAAAGATCCGCCCAATATCAAAAAAGTTAGCAGCAAGCACCGGTTAATCCTAAACATCAGCATTTTCCGGATATCATCCGTTCATGCCGGTTATACTGCTTTCCGAGGCAAAAGTTACACGCAGTAATCAGGTTCTGATCAGCCTGATTACTGCCGTTCGCCCGTCGGCTGACTGAACTCTCAGAAGATACAATCCCGGATTGAGCTGTGAGGCAGGCAATATCATTGTTTCTGATGCTCCGGTAACCGTGAAATTATTTCCCAGGCTTCTGCCGCTCAGGTCAAGCAGTTCAAACCTGAGCTGATGGCCAAAACCATTGCGGCTGCTCATGATGAAATCGCCGGGTGAAGGATTGGGGAAAACCCGGAAACCATTCTCCACCAGCCATGCCTCAAACCCCACATCAGTCACAACAACAAGCTTTGTGATAGTATCTGAACCACAATCGTTTGTGGCAATGAGCTTAATGTAATAAGGCCCTGAATCGGTAAAAGTAAACGTCGGGGCTTCAGCGGTTGACGTGCCGAAAGTTGAAAACGACCATATATAGTCAATCCCATTTTGCGAAGTATTGTCGAATTGAATTTTCAGCCCGTTTTGCTGATCATAGTTAAAGTTGGCAATAGGGAAGTTAGATTTTGTAACTGTTACCGGAGCTGATTCTCCCGGACAACCACCGGTTAAGGGTGAAGCTTTAACTGAATAAGTGCCGCTTTGGTTGACTGAAATTGAATTGCCGGTGGCTCCATTTGACCATACATACCCTGTGAACCCCTCAGAGGCAGTGAGCACCGCTGACTGACCCGGGCAGATGGCCGGATTTGCAGGTGTGATTTCAATTGATGCAGTATCGCCTTGCTGAACCTCTACTTCATTTGAAACAGAAGGGCATCCATTTGCATCTGTTGCCCTTACGGTGTATTTCCCGGTGGCAGTTACTACCAAAGGATTTCCGGTGGTGGTTGCTCCACCTGACCACTCATATCCTGTAAATCCCGGGCTGGCCGTAAGGTTCACCGAGCCTCCGCATAGTGTTACGGGACTAACCGGAGAAACAGTAAGCGGCAGAGGGTCGGTTTTCTTAACAATTACATCAGCAGATTTCGCCGGACAGTTATTCTGGGCGGTACCGTTAACGCTGATTGTTTCCGGTGCGTTCAGGGTGACTGAATTCCCCGTAGATCCGTTTGACCAGGTAAGGTTGGTGAAGCTGCCCACAACACTTACAGTAACCGGACCGACGCAAAGATTAAGCGAGGCCGGTTCATATTTTAACGGAATATCAACTACATTCTGAAGTTTAACTTCCCAGGTTGCTGAGGTGGTATTGCCGCAGGCATTGCTCACCTGCACCTGATAGTACATGGCACTGTTGAGTGGATTACTTGTATAGGAGGCCGACGTAGCTCCGCTGATTGGGGTAAAACCAGAACCGGTTGAAGAACTTAACCACTGGTATGTACCTCCTCCGGAAGCGTTCAATGTTGCAGTACCTCCATTACAAACCGAGGCGGTTGAACTGGGAAGGATGGTTGCCGTTGGCGGAGCATTCACCGTTATGTTCACCGAACCGGGCGTACCCTGAACGGCCGGCGAATTTGAAATTACCCGGACAAGATAGGTGCCCGAAGCAGTTCCAACAGGTATAGTACCGGTAATTACGCCATTGCCTGTACCGGCTGTTGTACCAAGAGAAACGGGCGTATCAAAGGTTCCGGCAGGACTTGAAAGCTGGGCGGTAAAAATGTTTCCGGCGTTGAAGGTTCCGGTAACCGCATAAGGAATCAAAATCTGATCACCGGGGCAATAGGGACCTGCAAGAACGGCTCCAGTAATTATGGTATTGGGGGTTGAGGTTGTTCCTGTCACCTTGATATCATCTACTGCAAAGGCGGGATCTTTTCCGCTTGAGGAGATTGGATTGATGAACCTGAAACCCAGCCTAAGCGTGGGCTGATTCAGGAAATCCGGCACCACGATTGATAAGGAAGTCCATTGCTCCTTATTGCTGAATGTTGGCAGAACGTCCACCTTTTTCCAGGTTGTGCCCCCGTTTGTACTGAAATAAACCTCTCCAATTGCCTTATCGGGTGCGCAAAGCCACCAGAACGACAAAGTGATATCAGAAAATCCGACAGTAGAAAAGTCGGTGGTCATTCTTGAAAATATATTCTCCGGGTTGGGATTGCAAAGGGCATCAGCAGCCAGGTAATGGCAATTCACTACGCCGTCATTGATGCCTAGATCAGTGGTTACATGCATGTATGTGCTCTGAGGTCCGCCGGTGATACCGGGTGGTTGAGATGGAGTAACAGGGATAGGTATTGGCAAGGAGATCCCAAGGCAGGTACCGTTGATTGTGCCGCCATTGAATACATTATTGATAATCCATTTATTGTTGCCTGTTGTAGTGCTGTTTACATCGGGTGTTGTTGTTTGAAAAGCCGGACTGGCACCGTTGAAGTCTTCTGAAAACAACACAGTTTGGGCATTGGCATTAAAAACATAAAAGAGCAATAAAAGAAGAGCGGCAGGTAGTTTCATAATGAGGGATAATAGGCAAATATAGTCAATCAGGAACTTGAAAAATCAGGGAGTTTTTACGGACGCTTTCTTATTCGGGTTACCTTCGCATCTGTCGCAGCATGGAAAAACATAAAAAAACAGACTACCTGATTATTGGGTCGGGTATTGCCGGATTGAGTTATGCACTTAAAGTAGCCGAATATGGAAATGTTTGTGTAATTACCAAAGGCGACCGGGATGAATCGAATACGAAGTATGCACAGGGTGGAATAGCCGCTGTAATTGAGGCACCCGATTCGTTTGACAAACATATTGAAGATACCCTGATTGCAGGTGATGGTTTATGCGATGAAGCTGTGGTAAGGATGGTTATTACGGAGGCCCCCCAACGCATCAGTGAGCTGATCGGCTGGGGCACCAATTTCGATAAGGATGCCTCGGGCGCCTATGATCTGGGAAGAGAAGGCGGTCATTCAGAAAACAGAATCCTGCATTACAAGGACAAGACCGGATATGAAATCGAAAGGGCGCTGCTTGAGGCAGCAAGACAACATCCACAGATCGAAATACTTGACCATCATTTTGCTGTAGAAATCATCACACA
>JBIICM010000123.1:0-7656 GCA_044238875.1 Flavobacteriales bacterium
CTGTCGCTGAGTGAACCCGTAAATTCAGTACCCGAAACCACCGGTAACTGCGAAATATCATATTTCCGCATCAGGCTGATGGCTTCAGAAACGGGTGCGTTCTGTTCAATCGTGAGCAATTTCTTATCCCTGTGTCTTTCAATGATGTCAATGGCTTTGGGCGACTTCTCCTCCAGAAAGCCCCTGTCGCGCATCCATTCGTCGTTGAACATTTTGCCAAGATAACGCGTGCCGTGGTCATGAAAGATCACCACCACCAGATCATCTTTCTTGAAACGGCTTTTCATCTGCAGTAAACCTGCAATGGCTGAACCTGCCGAATTGCCGGCAAAAATTCCTTCTTCACGGGGAATTCTGCGTGTCATGATGGCCGCATCACGGTCACTTACTTTTTCAAAATGATCAATGATTGAAAAATCAACATTCGCAGGAAGGAAATCTTCACCGATCCCTTCCGTAATATAGGGATATATCTCGTTCTTGTCGAATATTCCGGTTTCTTTGTATTTCTTAAAAACCGAACCGTAGGTATCTATGCCAAGCACCTGAATCGCCGGATTTTTTTCCTTCAGGTACTTACCCGTGCCACAGATGGTTCCGCCTGTACCAACACCCACCACCAGGTGCGTGACTTTACCCTCGGTTTGTCGCCAGATTTCAGGCCCTGTCTGCTCATAATGCGCCTGTGTATTACTCAGGTTATCATACTGGTTGGGCTTCCATGCATTGGGCACCTCCTTTTCAAGCCGCGATGAAACGCTGTAATAACTGCGCGGATCTTCCGGCTCAACATTGGTCGGACAAACAATTACTTCGGCGCCGAATGCCCTCAGCGCATCCACTTTTTCTTTCGACTGCTTATCGGTGGTGGTGAAGATGCATTTATAACCCTTGATCACCGCGGCAATGGCAAGCCCCATGCCGGTATTGCCTGAGGTGCCTTCGATAATGGTACCGCCGGGTTTCAACTTTCCTTCCTTTTCTGCATCCTCAATCATCTTCAAGGCCATCCGGTCTTTAATAGAGTTGCCGGGGTTGAAGGTCTCGATTTTTGCGAGCACCGTGGCCGGGCAATCTTTGGTTATCCTGTTGAGTTTAACAAGCGGTGTATTACCGATGGTTTCGAGGATGTTATTCAGGTACATGCGACAAAGGTAAGATTATGAGCGGATGAAAAGCGCTTAAACATTTTCAAGTGCCTGCAACAGATCATCAAGCAGCAGCTGAGGATCTTCGAGACCGGTATAAATTCTGACCAGATTACCGGGTATAAGCGGATTTCTTTTTTCTGGGGGTATGGCCAGCCCTGCGACGGGGAATACCAACGATTCATAACCTCCCCATGAGCAGGCAATCAGAAAATGCTTCAGCGAATCACAGAAACGTTCTATCCCGGAATCATCAGTTTTGATGGTGATGCTAAACATGCCGGCGCAACGTTTCATTTGTCGCATTGCAAGTTGCTGCTGAGGATGTGATTCATCAAAGGGATAGTAAATCCTTTCAAGTTTTGGATGTTTTTTCAGCTGAGGCACAATAAAAGCAGCTGTATCGGCCGATCGGTTTGCCCTTAGCTCAAGTGTGCGCAATCCGCGAATCATCAGCCAGGCGTCGTGCGGAGAAACTGCCGGCCCCAGCGTCATCCAGTCTTCTGCGAACAAACGGCCAATCAGCGCTTTGCTGCCACAAATTACGCCGGCCACCACATCGCTGTGGCCATTGATATATTTGGTAGCTGAATGAATCACCAGATCAATGCCCAGCTTATGTGGTTGCTGAAATAAAGGGGACGAATAACTGTTGTCAATCATACTGATCAGTCCGTTTCTCCTGGCAAAATCAGCCACTGCGCCAATGTCCTGCAGTTCAAACGTCATAGAGTTCGGACTTTCAAGAAACACCATGCGGGTGTTACTTTTAAGGGCCTTTTCAAAGCCAGATAGGGAGGTACCGTCAATAAAGGATGTTTCTACTCCAAAGCGCTTCAGCAAAGTATTCAGCAATTTCCATGTCCAGCTGTAAGGCTTCTGAACACAAATCACATGATCACCACCTTTGAGATGCCCCATAACAGCCACGGCAACGGCAGCGCTTCCTGATCCGCAAACCAGCGCATCTTCAGTGCCTTCAAGCGCAGCAATTTTTTCACGGAGAATGGCCACGGTAGGATTAAACCCTCTTGTATAAAAAGGCTTTTCAAATTCATCGGCCAGCGTCTCGCGCATGGCTTTTACCGATGGGTAGCTAAAGTTTGATGTTTGCAGAATGGCGGGTGATACGGCGTTGAAATAATTTTCGCGCTGTTCACCCAGCTCATTAATAATTTCCGACAGATCCATCCGGCGAAATTAAAGATTATCATCACCCATAACAATCCACAGGATTGTGAATAAATTCAGCGCTGACACCCGGCCGCTTTCGTTAAATTTGCCAGATGCGGAATGACTTTCTCAACGAATTGAACCCTGTGCAACGGCAGGCGGCTGAAACCACCGAAGGTCCGGTAATGATCATCGCCGGCGCCGGATCCGGAAAGACACGTGTGCTTACCTACCGGATTGCCAATTTGATCTGCAAGGGTGTTGACCCCTTCAATATCCTGGCATTGACCTTTACCAACAAGGCTGCCAATGAAATGAAAAACCGGATCGGCTCCCTGGTCAGCAGTTCTGAGGCCAAAAACCTCTGGATGGGCACCTTTCACTCCGTATTTGCCAGAATACTCAGGGTGGAAGCAGAAAAAATAGGATATCCCTCTAACTTTACCATTTACGATACTGATGATTCAAAAAGCCTCATTAAAACCATTGTCGGAGAACTCGGGCTGGATGATAAAATCTACAAGCCCAACCTTGTACTGAGTCGCATATCAACAGCCAAAAACAACCTGATATCCGCCAGAGAATACAATGAACATCCTGAAGTGCTCCAAGAAGACCGGTTGAGCGCCAAGCCAAAAATGGGCGAGATTTACAGTGTTTATGAGCACCGTTGTTTCAAAGCTTCAGCCATGGACTTTGACGATTTGCTTTTCAAAACAAATATCCTGCTAAAGAAATACCCGGATGTACTTTACAAATATCAGCAAAAATTCAGATACATCCTTGTTGATGAGTACCAGGATACCAATTTCAGCCAGTACCTGATTGTGAAAAAGCTGGCAGCCATGTACCAGAACATCTGTGTGGTAGGTGACGATGCACAAAGTATTTACGCCTTCCGCGGAGCCAATATCCAGAACATCCTCAACTTCGAAAAAGACTATCCGGAGCTGAAGATGTTCAAGCTTGAGCAGAATTACCGCTCCACCAGAACCATCGTTGAAGCAGCCAACAGCGTTATAAAACACAACAAGGAACAGCTCCAAAAGGTAGTCTGGACCGAAAATCACCAGGGAGAAAAAATCAGGGTGCTGCGGGCAGGCACCGACAATGAAGAAGGGCAGCTTATCGCTAATAATATCTTCGAACTGAAAGCCAACAAACAATTGGCCAACAGTGACATTGCCATTCTTTACCGCACAAACGCCCAGTCAAGGTCAATGGAAGAGGCGCTGCGTAAACGCAATATTCCCTACCGCATTTTCGGTGGTCTTTCATTCTACAAGCGGAAAGAAATCAAGGATCTGCTTGCTTATTTCAGGCTGACCATCAACCCGCGGGACGAGGAATCACTCAAACGCATCATTAATTATCCGGCCAGAGGTATCGGAAAATCAACACTCGAAAAAATCACTGTAACGGCCGATAAAAACAACGTCAGTATCTGGGAGGTTCTCGAAGACCCTTATCGCTTCGGTGCAGTTTCGGGAGCCGCCGCACAGAAACTGGTTGATTTTGTGACCATGATTAAAAGCTTCAGACATGGCCTCCCCAGCAACGCTTTCGATCTGGCTACACATATCGCACGTTCTTCCGGATTGCTCAAAGAGCTTGGCGCCGATAAAACACCCGAAGGTGTCAGCCGGCAGGAAAACGTACTCGAATTGCTCAACGGTATTCAGGAATTTGTTGAAACTGAACCGGAAAGTGAAGACGAGGTAAAGGAGCGGACACTGGATGTTTTCATGCAGGATATTGCGCTGCTTACAGATGCCGACGAAGATGAAAAAGGTGACAGCAATAAAGTTTCGCTCATGACCATTCATGCCGCAAAAGGCCTCGAATTCAGGGCCGTTTTTGTGGTGGGGATAGAGGAGAATCTTTTTCCTTCGCAAATGGCCATCAGCTCACGTGTTGAACTTGAAGAGGAGCGCCGGCTTTTTTATGTGGCCATCACCCGGGCTGAACAATTTCTTACCCTCAGTTATGCGCTGATGCGCTATAAGTATGGAAACGTTACCCATTCAGAGCCGAGCCGGTTTCTTGATGAAATCAACCCGGCCCTCCTTGAACTGCCGGCCGAACAGCGTGGCGGCGGATTATTCGACTTTGAAGATGAGCGGCTTGGATTCGGTGGTTTTAACCCGCGCGAGAGGGGACAAACAATGATCCGCACAAAAAACAACAACGCACCTCAGTTTAAACCCAAGTTTACTAACCCTAACCCAATAAAACCGATACGTTCTGATTTTTTACCCGATGACCTTAGTAAACTTGCCACGGGTATGCAGGTTGAACATGAACGGTTTGGTGCCGGACAGGTAATTCATCTGGAGGGCAAACCCGGTGAGAAAAAAGCCACCATTCTATTCCAGACTTCCGGACAAAAGCAATTATTACTTAAGTTTGCCAAACTTAAAATTATCGGATAGCTTATTTTTCTGTCCGGGCACATGGGCCTTTTCAACCATAACCAATGATTTACAATACACAAAGAAGCAAGCTGATTATTTCGGAATATGGCCGGAATGTGCAGCAGATGATTGATGATGCGGCCACGATTGAAGACCGCGAAGAACGCAATCAGCGGGCTAAATATATCATCAGTGTGATGGGGCAGTTAAACCCCCAGTTGCGTGATGTGGGTGATTTCAAACACAAATTGTGGGATCACCTTTTCATCATGTCAGATTTCAAACTGGATGTAGATTCCCCCTACCCGATACCCTCCAAGGAAAGCTTCAATACCAAACCTGAACACCTCAGCTACCCGGCTTCTAACATTCGCTTCAGACATTACGGAAAAATAATTGAAAAACTGATCGTAGAAGCCCAAAACCTGACTGATGGTCCGGAAAAAGAACTCATCGTTTCAGCCATCGCTCATCAGCTTAAAAAATCATACCTGCTCTGGAACCGCGATTCGGTGAATGATGACCTGATCATGCAGGACCTTGCCAAACTTTCAGGCGGAAACCTCCAGCTGGCAGAGGGTACTAAACTTGCCTCAGCCTCAGAAGTAGTGGGCTCAACATCTTTTCCACAACAACAGGGTAAGAAGTTTCATAAGAAAAATCAAAAACAGAATAAGTTCAAACGTAAATTCGGCGGCAGTAACCCATACTAAACCGGATGAACCGTTTTGAAATCACTGGCGGCGTGCGCCTGAAAGGGGAAATAATTCCTCAGGGGGCAAAAAATGAAGCCCTGCAAATTCTTTGTGCTGTATTACTCACAGCCGAAAAAGTCACCATCCACAACGTTCCCGACATAGTGGATGTAAACAAACTGATTGAGTTGCTTTCAACCCTCGGGGTTAAAACCGAAAAGCTGGGCAATGGCTCCTGGACCTTTCAGGCCGATGCCATAGATGTTGACTTTCTCATTTCAGAAGAGTTCAAAAGTAAGGGCGCTGCACTGCGGGGATCCGTGATGATCGTTGGCCCCATGCTGGCCCGCTTCGGACGGGGATATATTCCAAAGCCCGGTGGCGATAAGATCGGACGGCGGCGGCTCGACACCCATTTTATTGGATTCCAGAAACTGGGCGCTCATTTTGATTTCGACAGTGAAGACAATTTTTACAAGGTAGAGGCCGATGAGCTCAAAGGCACGTACATGCTGCTTGATGAAGCTTCTGTCACCGGAACGGCCAACATCATCATGGCTGCTGTAATGGCCAAAGGTGTTACCACCATCTTCAATGCTGCCTGTGAGCCTTATATCCAGCAGCTTTGCGGCATGCTCAACCGCATGGGAGCCTGCATCAGTGGAGTTGGCTCCAACCTGCTGACCATCGAAGGCGTGCCCGAATTAGGAGGCACCGAACACCGCATCCTTCCTGATATGATCGAGATCGGATCATTCATCGGAATGGCGGCCATGACACAGGGAGAGATCAGAATCAAGGATACCGGTTATGATCACCTGGGCATTATACCGGATACATTCCGCAAACTGGGCATTGAGGTCATCCGTGACGGGGATGATATTTTTATCCCTTCGCAGGAAAAATACAGCATCACCAAGTACATCGACGGATCTATTCTAACAGTTGCAGATGCACCCTGGCCGGGCTTTACACCCGACCTGCTCAGTATCGTGCTGGTGGTGGCCACCCAGGCCGAAGGCAGCGTGTTGATTCACCAGAAAATGTTTGAAAGCAGGCTTTTCTTCGTTGACCGGCTCATTGATATGGGTGCACAGATTATTTTGTGCGATCCCCACAGGGCAACAATTATCGGTCTAAACCGGGAATATAATCTGAGAGGCGTAAAAATGGTCTCACCGGATATCCGCGCCGGTGTATCTCTTCTTATCGCTGCGCTTTCTGCCGACGGCACCAGCATCATCGAAAACATCGAACAGATCGACCGGGGTTACCAGAATATTGATACCCGGCTTCAGGCGCTGGGTGCGAAAATCAGGCGTTTTTAATCAGCAGGCGCTCTCAGGCGGGAGGGGTTGAACAGCAATAGGTTTATGCAGACTTTGTGCTATTCGCTTTCTTTTACTGACATCAGGGCAGTTGCACTTCCTTGGCTTGAAAATACTGCAACCCGAAAGTGTTATCAGCAGCACCCCCACGAGAAAATAACGCATGAATATGAAACGTAACATCATGCAAATTAATGTTTAAAACGTGATCCTGCAAATTATAAATGCCCACTCAGGTGGTATTTTGTTTCTGATGCCCACCCTGTAGTTGAAAACAATTTCATGCTTAGATTTGTGCACTATGATGCGCTACCTGCTAACCGCTATACTGATGATAACTGGCCTCACTTTGCAGGCTCAAACAGGCAACATCGGCTTTGGCACGATTAACCCCGACTCCAGCGCCATGCTGGATATAACCTCAAACTCCATGGGATTGCTCATTCCAAGAATGACCAGTGTGGAAAGGTCTGCCATTGTTAAGCCGGCAAAAGGCCTGATGGTGTTCGACAGCACAACTGTAAGCTTCTGGTATTACAATGGCAACAGCTGGCAGCAACTGGTTCCGGAGCCCCCCCCTGTTTCTTCTGATATATTGTTTTCCCAACTCGATCAATCAGGTATAGCCGGCCAGAATGAAACCACCATCGGCAGCTGGACAATGCCGGCCGGGACGCTTGACACATCCGGCGAATCAATAGCCATTCACGCCTTCGGTGAGAACATAGCAGATACTGCATTAATCAGTTTCAAATTCGGCACTCACGAACTCAGGTTTGCAATGAACAACGCCGGTAAATGGGATGCCCGGATGAATATTTACTACAAATCAGCTACCGAGGTAAAGGCTTCGGGCAAGCTTACCATCAATGGCAATTCAAGCAATGATTTTTTTGTC
>JBIICM010000124.1:0-7436 GCA_044238875.1 Flavobacteriales bacterium
TAAACAAGATAGGTATGCCCCGTAACCCAGCCCACATCAGCTGTACACCAAAACACTTCCTGATCCCTGATTTGAAATACATTTTTAAAACTGTACCAGGCATAAACGGAGTAACCGCCGCAGGTATGCACAACCCCTTTTGGTTTGCCCGTTGAGCCTGATGTGTAAAGGATAAAGAGCATATCCTCAGCATCCATTTGCTCAGCCAAACAATCACTGTCAACCAGCTCCATTTCTTTATGCCACCATACATCCCTTCCTGTTTTCATTTTTGGTTCCCAGCGGAGGTGATCAAAAACAATGACCCTGTAAACTGCCGGACACTGTTCAAGCGCTTCATCAACCACAGTTTTTAGTCCAAGCTGCTTTGCTCCGCGGTTGAGTCCATCAGCTGTTATCACAACATTGCACTGTGAATCATTGATTCTGTCGGCCAGCGATTGTGCTGAAAAGCCAGCGAAAACAACTGAATGTACGGCTCCGATTCTTGCACAGGCGAGCACGGCAACTGCCAGTTCCGGAACCATCGGCATATAAACGCAAACACGATCACCCTTGCGCACACCGTTTCTGCGCAATACGTTACCAAATCTGCAAACTTCTGCATACAATTCACGGTAGCTGATTTTTCTATGCTGTTCGCGCGGATCATTGGGTTCCCATAGTATAGCTGTTTGTTCGCCGCGTTCTGCCAGATATCGGTCAAGGCAGTTTTCAGTGATGTTCAGCTGTCCTCCGGTAAACCATTTCACATTGGGTTCTTCAAAATTCCACTCAAGTACGCTGCTCCATTTTTTTTGCCATTGCAAACTACCGGCTATCTCTTCCCAAAAAACTTCCGGTTGTTGAATGCTTTTTTGGTAGGCTTGCTGATATGCTTCAAAGGTTGAGAGACTTTCTGCTGACATTTGATCCAAATCTTATTTTACGAATGTAATTATACGTTTTGAAAATAAAAATAAAAGCGGCCGGAATCTATAATATTGTAGGTTCCGGCCGTGATGAATGGTTGTTGTAATTCAGGATGCCTTTGGTAAATTGTTTCACCTAAATCTCCCTGATCAGGGTTTCTCCTGACACAGTTCTACAAGCAAACCACCGGTTGACCTGGGATGCAGAAAGCAAATCAGTTTATTGTCTGCCCCTTCTTTTGGTACTGCATTGATCAGTTCAAAGCCAGCTTCCTGCAATCGCTTCATCTCATAACTTATGTCATCTACTGCGATGGCGACATGGTGAAAACCCTCTCCTTTTTTTTTGATAAAGTTTGCAATGGTGCCATCAGAATCACTGCTCTCAAGCAATTCAATTTTACTTTCACCAAGGGCGAAAAACAGGGTGCTCACTTTCTCAGCAGGCACGTCTTCCCTTTTATAAGGCTTGCGACCCAGCAGCAACTCAAAAAGTTTGGCGGATTGCTCCATCGAATTCACCGCAATGCCCAGATGTTCTATTTTGTTCATGTGCGAAAGATACAGCGATGGTAAACAATTTGAGCCGGATTGTGACGACCCACCTAAAAATTATATTGTTCATTATGAGAAATATATCGTTTTTCCTTAGATATAAATGTATATACATATAATGTATTGTCATAAATTTGCAGCATGAAAATCGAACAGGAAATAAAGCAGGCCAGGTTCAAAAGCGAGCATCAAAAGGCGGCTATTAATATTTTGTTCACTGCAGGAGCCATTCAGCACCGGTCGCAGAGGGTATTGGCAGCGTTTGATCTTACTCTCCCCCAGTTTAACGTACTGAGGATTCTGCGTGGTCAGCATCCGAGCGCCATTATGGTGAATCAGCTCATTGAGCGTATGCTTGACAGGTCATCCAATGCCTCGAGGATAGTTGATAAACTATTAGCAAAGCAGCTCGTTGACAGAACCATTTGCAATGCCGACCGCCGTGCGGTTGATGTGAAGATCACAGAAGCTGGGCTGCTGCTACTTGCAAAAATTGATCAGGTAGAGGATCAGCTTTTCTTCGGTGTTGATCAGTTAAGTCATGACGAGCTGGAGCTATTGAATAACCTGCTTGATAAAGGCAGACAAAAAGCGTAAATCATTCAAAACAATAAACACAAAAACCAAATCATAATGAACAAAATCATCATTTCAGCCATCACATTGGCCTCATTGCTGGTTGCTTCATGCAACAGCGGCAACAAATCAGAAGAACAGAAACCGGAACAGGCTGCAATAGCCGGGGGCGGTGCGGTTAGCTTCAAAATCGACACCTTGAAAAGTAAGGTTAACTGGCTGGCTAAAAAAGTAACCGGACAACACAATGGTACCATAAAGGTAGTTTCAGGAGAGCTAAAAACTGAAGATGGGAAAGTAGTAGCCGGAAAATTTGATATTGATCTGAACAGCATTAATATCTTAGATTTGACGGATCCTGCGGTTAACGCCAAATTGCTCGGGCACCTGAAGTCAGATGATTTCTTTTCGACAGCTACTCATCCAAAGGGCACATTTGAAATTACATCTGTTGAGCCACTGACAGGAGCTGCCGATGGGAAATCAAACGCGCTCGTGAAGGGAAACCTCACGTTAAAGGGCATCGCCAAGCCGGTTGAATTTCCAGCTGTAATTAAAACAGAAGGTGATGTTTTAGCTGCATCCGGAGCGGTTGAACTCGACCGCACTTTATGGGACATACGTTATGGTTCAGGGAAATTTTTTCCGGGCATTGGTGATAAAATGATCTACGATACTTTTAAGGTTGAATTCGCTCTTTCAGCGGTGAAGGGCTGATCGTAATTTCTGACAGAAAAAAAGCGTTGTGCTCATCAGCACAACGCTTTTTTAATTTTATAAATTTCCGTTTAAGGGGATACCCGGGCGTTTTAACCCAAATTACGCATTAGAAATGCGTAATCGATAAAGAACCGGTTCCTTATCGGAATTATCCTTATAAAATCATTATTTCAGCACTTTCGTGCTTTCTAATGATTAATTCGGGCTTAATTTTTATTGGGCAGTAAAGAATATTTCTTTCCGTACTCCAGCATTTGCCTGGCGAAATCAGCAGGATATTCAATTTTAACATCCGTAATCTTACCATCACTTTCAATGGCAACCAGTTTAGGCTGTATAAAACCCCTGTAAGGAGGAACATTCAACTTGGCAAACCGGCCTTTTACCTCCTTGTGAAGAACAGGATCAATTTTAACTCCGTAATTCTCTACGAGTGCTTTTCCGGCGTTGTAATCGCCCTGTGATTTGATGCGTTGTATTTCACGCAGCAGATCTCCGAACAGTGTGCGCAATTTTGAATAATCATTGATTTGTATAAAGGTCTTACCATCCTTTTTAATCAATTCAACAACTTTTTCAGCGGCACCTTTTTCGATTACCCATTTCGAAACAAGTTGTCGGTTCCGCATGTGGGCCTCTTCCAGGCTCTTTCCGAGATCCACCCTGTTCAACTGTAAAATTATGCCATTGAGCAGATAAGACTCGTATTCGGTTTTTCCAACTTCAAGCGAAGGCATTACCCCGATGTCAACCAGTTTTTGATCATAGATGTAATAAAGCGCCACCAGGTCGGCCCTTGCCTCTTCGAGAGCATTTTGATAATTCTTCAGTGAACCGTCTTTTATGCCATTTTCGAGTTGGCCGCTGGCGTGACCAATTACCTCATGCATATCGGTATGCAATTCGGCCGCAAGTGTACCGAATTCTCTTGCCCGCTTTTTTGTATCAGCATTCAAACTGAATTCATCTGTAACCGGACTCTTGCCTGATGCGATGTTGTATGACTCCAGAATATTGGCCAGTGAAACCGATTTAGATCCGTGCTTTTGCCGTATCCAGTTACTGTTCGGCAGATTGATACCAATGGGCGTTGCAGGTGCTGCATCACCACTCTCAACCACAACATTAATCACTTTTCCGATGATTCCCTTTACCTCTTTCTTTTTATGTGCCGGTAACAGTGGAGCATTGTCTTCAAACCACTGGGCATTTTTTGCGATTGCCTCGATTTTCTTAGTGGCCTCAAAGTCCTTGATAGAGACCACTGACTCAAAACTACCCCTCCGTCCGATGGCATCCTGATATACCTCAATAAAGCCGTTTACCACATCAATGGTTGAAGAAACATCCTGCACCCAGGCGATATTATATGCGTCGAATTTTTTAAGGTCACCTGTTTTGTAATACTCAATCAATAAATCAAGTGCTTTCTTTTGCTGATCGTTTTCAGCAACGCCAGAGGCTTTTTCAAGCCAGTAAACTATTTTCTCAATGGCTTGTGAGTACATGCCGCCGACTTTCCAGGTGCGTTCGCTGAGTTTACCATTTTGCTTTACCATTTTTGAGTTCAGCCCATACGATATGGGTGTCGAATCATTTTTATTCTCGAGGGCTGCATAATAACCCTCCACTTCCTTGAGGGTCACACCCTCGTAGAAATTACTGGCAGAGGCTGCCACATTATCAATACCGCCTTCAAGGTTTACTGTTTTGGTATCAATTTTTGGATCAAACATTATTGGGACCAGCATCTCAGCCAGCTGATCGCCTGTCTGCCCCTCATCAAGCGGCAATTGTTTCTGATCTGAATTGCTGATGAGTGCTTTGAAAAATTCGGTGCTGAATTCAGGAATAAACTTTTCGCTCGCATAATGGTGATGAATCCCGTTTGAGAACCAAACCCTCTTAGAATATTCTTCAAATTTTTTAAACGATTCTGTTGTGCGGTCACCCTGATAACTGTTCCAGATACCCTCAATGGTTCTTCTGATGCGAAGATTGTGTTTGTATTTCTGATCCCAGATGATATCCCTGCCACTTAACGCAGCTTCATACAGATAATAAACCAACTCTTTTTGCCGCAGGCTGAGTTCCTCAAATCCTTTGACTTTGTAGCGTAAAATCTGGATGTCGGCAAAGCGTTCCGACACCACCTGAAAGGAGTCTTCAGTTGGTGTGGCTGCTTTTTGATTTTTGCCTCCGCAGGAGACCATGAGCAGGAAAAGGGCAGTTCCCAGTGAAAAAATAAAGTGTGGTTTCATGTTTATTGGATGGATTGTTTGTAAAAGCCTGAGTACAGAAGCCAGGAGGCAATACAGAGAAAAATAAAGCCTGAAATCCTGTGGAATAATGTAATGGCCATGGGGGTTAGAAACCTTTTCAGTTTCCGCGCAGCGTATATCTTGAGAATGTCGGTGAGAAAATAAAAAAACAGGGTGCTGAAAAAGAAAAGCGACACCAGGCGCAGATCTCCGCCGAAACTACCGGCAACAGCCGGTACGGTACCAAACCAGATCAGAAATACTGATGGATTCAGAAAGTTTAGACCAAAGCCTTTGAATAGCAGGCCGGTAGATTTTAACTTTGAAAAGCCTGCCATATCAATCTCTTCAGGCCGGGTATGCCGGTGAGGTCTGATCATCAGTGCTAAACCGAAAATTATGAGAATGACAGCACCGGCAAGGGTCGTCCAGAATTTTACCGACGGGTTATTGAAATCAATGTTTACACCCAGGGCAAAAATCATCAGCAGGGCAAGCAAAATAATCAGCACATCTGAAAGCAGCACACCGGCATCAAAGATAAGGGCTTCTTTCCAGCCCCGCTTGATGCTCGAGTTGAGCAGCATGAAAAACACCGGTCCGAATGAAAAACTCAGTCCCAGCCCCATGATCAGCCCGTTCCAGATAGCGCTTACAATCATTCCTTATGCGTGCTGATAAATTCTTCCCATTGCAATTGTTGCTCTTTTTTCAATACCCTTGGAAATTTATGCTGACCGCCTTCCTTCCCGAGTGTACGCATCCAATCGTAAAAAACGGAAACAGGAAGTATCTCCAGCTGCATTTCTTTAAGCGCGGATCGTCGTTCAACGGCATAATCATCATTCAGCGCCTTGAGGTTTTCGTCCAATAAAACCCTGAATTGACCGGGGTCAACGGGGTCATCTGTGCCTATAAACCATTTGTGTCTGAAGGTTCGGCCTTCAATCTCGCCTACCACACAAAATTCTGAAACTCCTGCATTAAGCGATTGTGCTGTTTTCAATACCGCTTGATTGAGGTTTTCAACGCTCAGGTGCTCTCCGCAAATGCTCAGATAATGTTTCGTACGGCCGGTAATGATGATTTCACAATTCTCAAGATTTGAAAAGCGGATGGTATCGCCAATCAGATAACGCCATGCACCGGCACAGGTTGAAAGCAACAAGGCATAATCAGTATGCTCTTTAACGCCATCAAGCCCCAAAACCTCGGGGTTTTCTTTGAGACTCCCGTCGGTATTGAAATTCTCCTCATTGAAGGGAATAAATTCAAAATAAATACCGTTGTTGAGCACCAGCTCCATCGCTCTCATGTCTTTTTTACCCTGATAGGCAATAAAGCCCTCCGACGCCAGATAGGTCTCAATGTAATAAAGCGGATGTCCAAGCAGTTTTTCAAAGCCGTTTTTATAGGGCTCAAAGAATACTCCGCCGTGTACAAATATTCTCAGGTTCGGCCATAATTCATGAATATGGCTGATGCCGTAATGCTGAATAATGCGTTCAACAACAATCTGAATCCAGGCCGGAACGCCGACAATAATCCCGATATCCCAGCTACCGGCGGCCTTAACAATCTCATCCAGTTTAGCTTCCCAGTCGCGCTCTTTGGCTATTCGCTTTCCGGGTTTATAATGGGCCTGAAACCAGAAAGGGATTTGTGTTGCGTTAATTCCGCTGAGGTCACCTTCGTAATAACCTGATTTAAATTGCAGGTCGGTTGATCCGCCGAGCATGAAAATTCCTTTTTCAAAAAACTCAGGTGGCAGATCGTAATAAGCCAGACTTAAAATCTGCCTAACGCTGGTTTTGCGCATACTCCGGATCATGGCCTGCGTTACCGGAATTTTTTTGCTGGGAGCGCCCGATGTTCCTGAACTCAGTGCAAAATACTGAACCTTTCCCGGCCACGTTACATCCTCCTCGCCTTCAAGTGAGCGATGCCACCAGTCGCGGTGAATCGAATCATAATCATAAACAGGCACCCTTTCCCTGAAAAGTCGCAAGGGCTCATCGGCCCAAAAGATTTCGTCGAACCCATATTTACGGCCAAAGGCGGTATCCTTTGCTTTTTTAATCAGTTTCAGGAAAGTTTTTTCCTGCTTTTTGGTTGCCTGCTGCCTTAGCCTGACAACGCTCAGGGTCTTTTGCAGCTTAATGGCCCGTTTAATTGCGATTCCAATCAATGCCATGGGTTGAATTTAACTCATTTTCAAAAGATTGACTTCTTTATCTGTCAGAAAGCGAAATTTACCCCTTGCCAGATTCTTTTTTGTCAATCCGGCAAAATAAGTGCGGTCGAGTTTTGTTACGGTATAACCAAGGTGTTCAAAAATCCGGCGAACAATTCTGTTCTTACCGGAATGCAGCACAATGCCCACTTCATTTTTTGCCGTACCCTCACCGATCCA
>JBIICM010000125.1:0-7426 GCA_044238875.1 Flavobacteriales bacterium
GCACCCTGATCGGAAGGTTATTATACGATAGTAAAAGCATTCTCAGCGACCAGCTCGAAGCCCTTGAAAAGCAGACAAAAAACAAGGCAAATGGGGCTATTGACCTGGCGCTGCTCACCGACGGCCTGAGGGCAGAGCGGGAGCAGGGTATTACCATTGATGTTGCTTACAAGTACTTTAGCACACCCCGCAGGAAATTCATCATTGCCGATGCACCCGGCCATATTCAGTACACCAGAAATATGGTAACCGGAGCTTCCAATTCAGACCTGATCGTTGTACTGGTTGATGCGCGAAACGGTGTCACCGAACAAACCCGCAGGCATACCATTATTGCCTCCCTGTTGAAAATTCCGCAGGTGTTGGTCACGGTAAACAAAATGGATCTGGTTAACTACGATGAAGCGGTTTACAATCAGATTTGTGATGATTATCAGCAGTTTGCTGATTCGCTTGGAATTGCCAGCGTGCATTACATCCCGGTGAGCGCCCTTACCGGTGACAATATTGTGGAGCGCTCTTCCGAAATGAGCTGGTTTAAAGGTCAATCGGTACTTGAATTTCTTGAGCAAACAGATATTGAGCCTGTTCAGCACTTTGAAGGCGACAGATTTCCTGTTCAATATGTCATCCGGCCCCAGGTGGAGGCCTTGCATGATTACAGGGGGTATGCTGGAAAAATTACCGCCGGTTCATTTTCACCCGGACAGAAAGTGACCATTGAACCAGCCGGTTTATCTGCCACAGTGAGTGCCGTGGAGATTGCCGGAGTGGAGGTGGAAAGTGCAGGAGCCCTGCAAAGCGTTGTTATCCAACTTGAAGAAGACCTTGATATCAGTCGGGGAGATCTGATCTGTTCAACAGAACATCCACCGCTGAAAGACAATACAATAAATGCCATTCTTTGCTGGATGGATCAGAAACCATTGCAGCAAGGCAATAAATACCTCATTCAGTTGAACAGCAATCGTTTGCGGGTGCAGGTTGCTGATATACACTATAAACTGGATGTCAATACACTTGATCAGCTGCCTCCGGGTGCTTCAATCGGCCTGAATGAGGTTGTGTCAGTTACACTGAAAACAGCCCAGCTACTGGCCTATGATCCCTATAGTCAGCTCCGCTCAGGTGGAGGCGCCATCCTGATTGATGAAACAAGCAACCTGACCGTCGCAGCCTTAATGATTCAGTAAAATGAGTGTACAAAAAACATTTTTTGAAAGTCTCTCACAGCGCAAGGCAGGCATCCTGCCGAGGTTACCTGATAAGCAGGCATCCGAAGAGTTTATAAATCAGCTTTATCAGTTTTTATTTCTGCCTGTAACCGATGAAACGCGCTCACCGGAAGCGTTAGCAGAGACATTTGATCAGTTGCAGATACATCTGTCGAACATCCTTATTGATGTTTTTGAAGATGAAAATGAAACAGACAATATTGCGGCATCTTTTTTCAACAAGATTCCTGAAGTATATGACACCCTGCTTAAGGATGCTGATGCTTTTCTGAAATTTGATCCTGCAGCCCGTTCGCATGAAGAGGTGGTGCTCGCTTATCCGGGCTTTTTTGCCATAGCAGTTTACAGATTTGCCAATGCGTTGCATCAGCTTGAAATACCGCTGCTTCCAAGAGTCCTGACCGAATATGCGCATGGCCGCACTGGTGTGGATATTCATCCAGGCGCAAAAATTGGCGAATCATTCCTGATTGATCATGGTACCGGTGTGGTAATTGGTGAATCAACCGAGATCGGTAAAAATGTGGTGATCTATCAGGGTGTAACCATCGGAGCACTTCATGTCTCAAAAGAACTCGCCTCAGTCAAAAGACACCCGACCATTGAAGACAATGTAATCATCTATTCAGGTGCAACCATTTTAGGCGGGCATACTGTAATCGGGCGAAACAGCATCATTGGCGGTAATGTATGGTTAACCAACAGCGTGAACCCTGACGCTGTGGTTTACCAAAAGAGTGAAGTGATTGTAAGGACGAAATACCCTGAAAACGAATTCCTAAATTTTGTAATATAAAAATCCATGAAATACAACAATCTCCTTGAATCAATCGGTAAGACACCTGTGATTAACATCAGCAGGTACTTTGGAACAGATCATCAGGTTTGGATTAAACTTGAGAAAGCAAATCCTGGCGGAAGTATTAAAGACAGGATAGCCCTCGCCATGATAGAGGATGCTGAGCGGAAAGGTCAATTGAATCCAGGAAGCGTTATCATCGAGCCCACCTCCGGAAACACCGGTGTGGGTTTGGCGCTGGTGGCTGCGGTAAAAGGCTACAAAGTTATACTGGTTATGCCTGAGTCAATGAGTATTGAAAGAAGGCGGTTAATGGCCATCTACGGTGCTACCTTTGAACTGACTCCGCGTGAGAAAGGTATGCGCGGAGCCATCGACAGGGCTAAAGAACTCGTGGCTGAAACACCTCATGCATGGATGCCACAGCAATTCGATAATGCGGCCAACACCGAAATTCACCGTAAAACTACAGCCCAGGAAATTCTTGATGATTTTCCTGATGGCCTTGATTACCTGATTACAGGTGTGGGTACGGGTGGCCATATCACAGGAGTGGCAGAGATCTTAAAGCAAAAGTTCCCCAACCTGAAGGTGTATGCTGTTGAACCGGTTCTTTCACCGGTGCTGAGCGGAGGCAGTCCGGCCCCTCATCCCATCCAGGGTATCGGTGCCGGTTTTGTTCCCTCCATCCTTAATATTTCGTCGCTTGATGAAATCATCTGTGTTGAAAAGGAGGCTGCATTTGAACATACCAGAAACATTGCCAGGCAAGAAGGTATTCTTGGCGGAATTTCTTCGGGTGCTTCCCTTGCAGCAGTTGCTTTAAAGTTGCCTTCCATAAAGCCCGGATCAAGCATTCTTACATTTAATTACGATACCGGTGAAAGGTATTTGTCGGTTGAAGGATTGTTTCAATGACCAAAATAAAGTCCGGATCTGTTTGTATTGCCGGCGCCGGCCCGGGCGATCATGAGCTCATTACCCTGAAGGCATGCAAGCGCTTATCAGAGGCTGAGGTAATTATCACCGACCGGCTTGCTGCGGATGAGATCATAACGCACTATGCAAACCCTAAAGCCAAGGTGATCAGGGTAGGAAAACAAGGCAGAAATCCGGCTTCGGCCACTCAGCAGCAGATCTGCGAGCTGATGGTAAGCCACGCCCTGAAAGGCGCCAGGGTTTTGCGGTTAAAAGGCGGAGATATTTCAGTTTACGCAGGCCTTTCGGATGAGCTGGAAGCATTGATTGCAAATGGAATCCCGTTTGAGCTGATCCCCGGAATCAGTGCTGTTTCGGCAGCTGCAGCATTTTCTGCCATTCCCCTTACGGCAAAGGATGTTTCATCATCCTTTAGAATCCTTAGTATTTACAATGAACAGCAACTAAAGGCGCAGGACTGGAAACAGCTTGCACAAACCACGGATACGCTGGTTCTTTATATGTCAACACATCAGCTGGCATCGATAGTAAAATGCCTGCAACAGGCCGGCATGAGACCGGATATGCCGCTGGCAGTGATAGAGCAGATTTCAACGCCCTTACAGCGAACAAGGATTTTCTCAGTAAGCACCGTTAGCAATACAATTGAGAACGATCCTGTTCAGGCTCCGGCATTAATCATTATCGGCCCTGTGGCTAAATTACATCATGCATTTGCATGGCGTCCTGAAAGCATTACGAAGGCCTCTTTTTTTGAAACCCTCGGCCAACTTAGCCATGCTTGAAACATCAAAGCTGAAAACGGTAAACGAATTGGTCAGTGTGCTGAATCACGATGAGTTGATTTGGCTGAATGGTTTTATTTCAGCACAGATCAACAGGCAGCTGATGCAGGCAAACAGCAATGAGCCAGATTTGCCTGACCAGCTGTTCGTTTTATACGGTACTGAGACCGGCAATTCAAAAAGTCTCGCACTTGAATTCTCAAAAACCCTGAAAAGTAATTCAAAGCAGGTCAGGGTTAAACCGCTCGATCAGGTAAGCATAGCTGAATGCCGGCGCGAAAAAGTGCTCGTTTTTTTCATCAGCACGCACGGAGAAGGCGATCCTCCGGATCAGGCGAAGTCATTTTTTCAAGCCCTTGAGAAAGAGCGTCCCGATCTGAAAGGTATCTCATTTACGGTGTTTGCCCTTGGTGATTCAAGTTATCCGCATTTCTGCAAGGCGGGCTATGACCTGCATCAAATGCTCACAAATCTGGGTGCAAGGCCCCTGCGTGAGGTTCAGACAGCTGATGTTGATTATCAGGAAACCTTCCAGCTGTGGAGCAACTCTTTCTTTTCATCTGTTAAAAGAAATATTGCAGATGATTCAGTCACGGTTAAAAGTGCTGAACCTCAGGAACAGAAAAAGGCAGGCTCAGGCAAGCAGGTCTTTAACGGAAAAGTTCTTTTAAATACCCTTTTGAATGATGCCGGGTCTGGCAGGGAGACACATTTTCTGGCATTTGAAACAGATCAGCCGGTAGATTATCGCTGTGGTGACTCTGTCGGGATTTATCCGCATAATTCAGATGAAACGGTGGGGCAAATTATTCAACGCCTTTCAGTTAAACCGGATACTCAGATTGAGTTTAAAGGTAATACAGGGCTTGCTGTTGACCAGCTGAAAGAAAAACTGAATGTCAGTTTTCTGACAGCCAGACAGATCAAAAGAATTGCCGGCATTCTTTCACTGAATGATCCTGATCAAATACCCAGAATGGATTTACTGCAACTGATCAACAGTTCTGATGCACAAATCAGCAGTGAACAAGGGCTGGAAATACTGCAGGGTCTGGATGCCATTCAGCCGCGGCTCTACACCATTGCCTCTTCGCCCTCCGCCCATCCGGGTGAAATACATATTACTGCAGGTGTTTACAAACTTCAGCACAGAGAAGGCCTTGGTTCTGGTTTTTTAAAGCAGATGAAACCGGGTCAGGTAACAGGTCTGTTTCTTCAGCGAAACAAGCGTTTTTTTCTGCCCGCAGATGAAAAAGACCTGATCATGATAGGTCCGGGAACAGGAATTGCCCCCTTCAGGGCGTTTCTCGCAGAAAGAGAATACCGCAATGCATCCGGTCGAAACTGGCTCTTTTTTGGGGAGCAGCAATTTGTCTCTGATTTTTATTTTCAAACTGAAATTCAGGACTGGTTCCTTTCCGGTTTGCTCACCTCCGTCAATCTGGCATTTTCAAGAGACCAGCAGGAGCGCATTTATGTTCAGCACAAGATGAAGGAACAGGCCAGCGAATTATGGAACTGGATCAGCAACGGGGCGGTTGTGTCCCTGAGTGGGCTGAAAGACCCGGCAGGCCGGCTGATTGAACAAACCCTGGTTGAAATTATATCGGAGGAGGGCAGCATGGAGCCTGAAGCAGCCCGCGCATATCTCGACAATATGAGTAATGACGGCCGATATCAGAAAGAACTGTATTAGTTATGAGTGAAAAAACATTGAAAGGTGTAGAGAAAATCAAGAAGGAAAGTCTTGGATTGCGCGGAACGCTGAAGGAGAGTCTCCGGCATGAGCTAACCGGTGCCCTTTTTGAGGATGATCAGTCGCTGATCAAATTCCATGGCATGTATCAGCAGGACGACAGAGACCGGCGGGAAGAACGGAGTGCAAAGAAACTGGAACGTCTTTATTCATTTATGGTTCGCCTCAGGATACCCGGCGGACTGCTTACGGCCCCGCAATGGGTGGCGCTGAATCATATTGCAGGCGAATATTCAACCGGTGTTATAAAGGTAACAACTCGGCAGACCGTTCAGCTGCATGGCATCCTGAAGAGAAACATCAAGCCGGTGCTGAAAGATTTTAAACTGAATGATCTGGATGCAATTGCCGCATGCGGCGATGTGAACCGCAATGTGATATGTACGGCCAATCCTGAAAATCAGGTTTTATACAATCAGATCCTGCAGCTGAGCCAGAAGATCAGTCAGCTGGCCTTGCCTGCCAGCAGGGCTTACTATGAGATATTTCTCGATGAGGAGCCGCTGACCGACAAGTTGCCGGAAGAAGATCCGCTTTACCGGGATCGTTACCTGCCCAGAAAATTTAAGGTGGCCGTTGCCCTTCCGCCTGAAAATGATGTGGATGTTTTTGCCAATGATGTGGGAATTATTGTGATCAAAGGCAAAGATGGCATTGCGGGTTATAACATACTGGCCGGAGGCGGTTTGGGTACCACACACGGTAATACTTCCACTTATCCGAGACTGGCAAGTATGCTGGGATTTGTGGATACGGAAGAAAAGTTGCTGCGTTCAGTTTACGAAATCATCATCATGCAGCGGGATTTCGGAAACCGCGATGACCGCAAACTATCCAGGTTGAAATATACCATCGACAGGATGGGCCTGGATGCCTTTAAACAGGAAATGGAAAACAGACTTGGATTTGAACTTCAGGCACCTGCTGATTTTCATTTTACATCAAGGTCTGAAAATTGCGGCTGGCTGCAGCGCTCTGACGGGCACTGGAATTATGCCTTGTTCATCGAAAACGGCCGAATCACTGATGAGCCCGGTGTAAGACTGAAATCAGGCTTGCTTGCCCTTGCCGAAACCGGTAAAATGACTTTCAGGTTTACAGCAAATCAGAATATCATCCTTTGCGGAATTTCTCCCGAAGACAAAATAACAGTAGCCGATATTCTTGAACAGTACGGACTTCTAAGCCACAATCAGGATGCCCTGCCAATGCGCAGGGATGCCATTGCCTGCGTGGCATTCAATACCTGTCCGCTGGCACTTGCCGAAGCCCAGCGTTATCTTCCCCGGCTGATTGATAAGATTCATCCGCTGCTTGAAAGACATGGCCTGGAAAAAGAGCCGGTTTCGATCAGGATGACAGGATGTCCGAATGGTTGCGGAAGACCTTATCTGGCTGAAATAGGCCTTGTGGGAACTGCTTATGGTCGTTACAATCTGCACCTCGGAGGCGACAGGCTCGGTGCCCGCCTGAATTTCAAGTACAGGGAAAATATTGATGAGGAGGGTATTTTGGCAACGCTGAATGAGGCCTTTAACAGCTATGTTCAGGAAAGGCAGCCTGAAGAAACATTCGGAGATTTTAGTTTCAGGAAATGGAGCAGTCCCAGTCATTAACCGGCGCGGTAAAGAACTCCACTTTACATTCGACGGCTCCTGAACAGCATGAGAACAAGCTGTTTCCTGTTTTTCTGAAATTGCAGGATAAGCATTTGCTGCTTGTGGGAGGCGGAAAGGTGGCGCTTGAAAAATTGCAGGTCTTACTGAAGCAGGCGCCCGGCACCCGGATTCATATTGTTGCCATTGAAGTGATACCAGAAATTGTTGAGCTGACAGAACGCTTCCCTGAGCTGAGCCTCACAATACGCGCTTTTCAGCCCGATGATCTTGATGGAACAGATCTACTCATATCG
>JBIICM010000126.1:0-7416 GCA_044238875.1 Flavobacteriales bacterium
TAGCCACAATTGACTGAGCTGTTTGACCGTTTGACCAAGTATTTCCTGTTTGGTAACTTGAAGTAAGTGTTACACTGTCTCCCTGACAAATAGCAAGCAAACCTGAGGCGGTAATTACGGGAGCTTCAGGGCGGGGGTTCACCGTAATACTAACAGAAGGTACTGTAAATTCGCCCTGACAAGATGGATTGGCCACTTCTATGAGGGAAACCAATGAATAGGTGGTTGAAACTTTTGGATTAACAGTAAAAGAATAGGTAGTATCAGCAAATGCAGTGATGGTTTCTTCTTTTGAACCATCAGCATACTTAAATGTGAAAGGAGGATTTCCGGTCAATTTGATGGTTACTTCCGCCTGCTCTCCTTCACAGAAGGATTGGCGGTCAGCACTAATACTTGCTTTTGGAGCATCAGTGTTTTTAATTGTGGCAGAGCCCTTAACCTCACAGTCACCGGCATTTACCACCACCTCATAGGTTCCGGCAGGAACATTAAGCAAATCTTTCGTACCGGCGGTAAAACCATTGGGGCCAGTCCAGCTGTAGGTATTATCAGAAGGAAGCGGACCTCCTCCCGGAGGAACGACGTCGAGCAGAATAGATCCGGTAGTCTGACCGCAAAGAGCATCTATTACGGTGAACTCAAGAGTTGGCTCGTCAGCATTTTTAATTGTTACTGTAAAGGTGGAGTCACAACCCAGTGAATCAGTTACAAGCAATTCGTAGCTGCCGGCAAACAGATTTGAGATATCCTCGGTTTGAGCGGTAAATCCATTAGGGCCTGACCAGCTGAAAGCATAAGGGGTCTTACCACCACTCACGGATACATCTACTGCTCCGAGGTTTTTGCCACATTCTGAATCCGTAGTATTATTAACAGTAACGCCCGGTGGAACAGTTGTATTAACAGTGTAGGTGTATTTTGCAGTACAGTTGTTTGAATCAGTGATGGTGAGCTCATAGTTTCCGTCGCATAAAGCAGTTCTGTCTTCCGCACTTGCCTGATCATTCCAAAGGAAGTTAAATGGAGCAGTTCCTGATGCCACGTTCACTTCAATGGCTCCATTGCAAGACCCACAGGTTCCATCAGTAATAGTAGCAGAAGCTTCAGGCCCGGCAATATTTTGGATGGTAAAACTTTCAGAAACTTCACATCCGGCGTTATCGCGCACAGTTACCTCACATTCTCCGGCGGCAAGTTCAGTAACGTCTTCGGTTACAGTATCTGTGCAAGACCAGATGAAGCTAAACGGAGCCTCTCCTCCTGTGATACTAAGTGCAATGCTACCATTGCTCAAACCGCAGGTTGTATTAGTAACTTCACCTGTTAAGGTGAATGTATTTGAGTTAATAATTAATATTTCAAGTGAATCAGAACATTGACTTCCGTCAGCTGTAACAATTACTTTATAGGTTCCGGCTGCGAGGCCTGTTTGATCTTCTGCATTTGCAGCAACACCCTGACCAGACCATAAAAAGTTATAATCACCGGTTGGACTAACAGTAACATCAATACTGCCGTCGGATTTACCGCAGGTAGTATTAACCTGAGTGAATAAAAGTTGAGGTGCATCGCTGTTTTCAATGATAAACGAACCAGTAGCTTCACAACCTCTGGAGTCGGTTACTTTTACATTATATGTTCCGGCAGAAAGATTGGCTATGTCTTCGGTAGATAAATCACCTGGAGTCCAGTTATAAGTGTAGGGTGCCACACCACCGCTAATCTGAATATCAATTGAACCGATAGCATTACCACAGGTTGTATTCACCTGATTGCCGGTGAGAGATGGATTGCCGGTATTGGTAAGTGTAACGCTTTTGGTTACTTCACAACCATTTGCATCAGATATTGACAACGTATAATTACCTGCAGAAAGGGCTGATTGTGTTGATGAATCATCCGCGGTGTGCGCCCAAGTTAAAGTGTATGGTGTCGCACCACCTGTAATCACAGCCGTTAAGGAACCGTTGTTCTGGTTACAGGCAGGTTGCACCGTTTCAAAAGCAATCTCCGGCGCATTTTCTGACTCCACACAAGCTTGTGCACTTACCTCGCAGCCGCCTGCATCCGTAACTTTTACATTATAACATCCTGCTTTAAGGTTACTGATGTTTTTTTCAGCAGATGTAAACTCATCGGGACCTGTCCAGCTGAAATTATAATCAGGGGTTCCTCCGTTAATCTCAAGGTTTACTGCGCCTTCAGATAGTCCACATGTGGTATTGGTTATCTCAGTATTTAAACCTGGAAGATTTTGATAAGCCAGCACTGCTGTATCCCTTACTATACAACCATTGACATCTGTAGCTGTGACCCTGAATGTACCCGGACCCAGATTAGAAACATCTTCTGTACTTGCAAAAACAACATCATTTTTTCTCCAGCTATATATTACTGGAGTGTTCATATTTGTGAGGGTCAGATTAATCCTGGCTGTGTCATTCCCGCAGGTGGGTTGGGTAAATGAAAGATCAGATGTTGGGATAAGACTGGCTCCTATCTGAAACGTATCACGCACCTCGCAGTTATTATCGTCTTTAACCGTAATTGCATATTCGCCTGAAGAAAGGTTTACAAGATCCTGAGTGGTTTCATTTCCCGGCGACCATGATACTGTTGGGTTTTCGCCTCCGGTAATGGTAACATCAATCAGACCGTTAAGCAAACCGCAGGTGGTATTCACCACAACAGCTGAAAGTTGGGGAGCATTCTCGAAATTAACAATCGCAGAATCAGTTGCTTCACAGGTTGTACCTGGATCAGTAACTTTTACCAGGTATTTTCCAATTGCTAGATCGCTTAAATCTTCTGAGGTGGAACTGAAACCTGATGGGCCCGTCCAGGAAAACTCATAATTACCTGAACCGTTGGTAATGGTAAGATCAATTTTACCATTGCTGATTGCACAGGCACTCGGAGTTACATTCAGACTGAGGATTGGTTTGTTGCCGAAAATAATTGTAATACTATCTGTTGCAACGCAGTCGTTGTCAATTGCATCTTTTACTGTTACCTTATATTTACCTGCTGTAAGATTACTGATATCTTCGGTTGTTTGTCCGTTTGACCATTCGAAAACATAATTGCCCGAACCACCTGAAACCGTCAGATTAACGGAGCCATCCTGATTTCCGCAGGTCGCATCTGTTTTTGAAAGTGAGAGGGTTGGATTTACAGCAGGTTGAATCACCGAAACAACTGATGCGGTGCATTGAGCCGCGCCTGTTATTTTAACGGTGTATGTTCCGGCAGGAAGATTAAAGGCGTCCTCTGTTAGTGTCTGAGTGTTGGGCGTCCACTCAAATGTAAACGGTGACTGACCACCGTTAATGGTTACATTGATCGAACCTCCGTTCGGGTTACCGCAGGTTGGGTTGGTTACCTGAGAAGAAGCTGTAAACTGATTTTCGTTGATTACAGTGGCGGTTATGATTATCTGGCAATTATTTTCGTCGCGGATGGTATCTGAATAAGTGCCGGCCGGAAGACCAGAGATATCTTCGGTAGTAAGGCCATTGCTCCAGCTATGTGTGATTGTGCCTGTACCTCCGGTAACCGTAACATCTATTGCACCAACAGACTGCTCACACAGTGAATTTATGACTGTGAAGGCTGCCGTGGGCGCACCTTCATTTGCAATTGTGCTTGAAGCAGTAGCAGAACAACCGGTGGTTGAGTCCAAAACCGTAACTGAATAATTGCCTGCAGGCAAGTTCGTGCGGTTTTGGCTACTTGAATTATCATTCCAGGTGAATCGGAATGGGCCTGGCGAATCAGTTACAGTAACCGCTATGGATCCATTGGAAGTACCGCAGGTAGCATTAGAGGGAACTATACTAATCTCAGGTTGGTTCGTATTTATAACATTGAATGTTTTAGCGTCTTTACATCCGTTCAGATCCGTTACGGTAAGTGTGTAGGATCCGGCAGGTAAATTTTCAAGGCTGGATGCTGTTCCACCGGGATCTGACCAGCTGAAGCTGTAATCAGGAAGCCCACCGGTTATGCTCGTTGTAATACTACCTGTACTGTCGCCGCAAAGTGTGTTGACAACATTGGCTGAAATCGCAGGGGTATCATAGGTTTTAACTGTATCGAGACCAATTGCCTGGCATAAACCGGCAGGTGAAGTGTAACTTATTATATATGTAGCAAGCGGAGTGGCTCCTGATATGATACCTGTAACAGCGCTGATGGTGGCACCGTCTCCAGGAGGCACAGCAAATGCGAATGAGCCGCCACCCACAAATCCGGGAGTTGTTATTGGCGCTGAAGATGGAGACTTGGGACAAAACGGCTCAATAGAGAATGAAACAATATCAGAATCATTCACTGTGAAGGAGGTACTTGAACTGGCCTCACAAAATGGCCCCTGCACAGTATATTTAACAGTGTAGGTGGTGCCGATTACTGCACCTGTAACCACGCCGGTAGAAGCATTAACTGAGGCCCCATCACCGGGCTGCGGTTCAAATGTAAATACACCTCCGCCAAGGAAACCTTGCGCCGGGATTGGCGGCTGAGAAGGTGAACCACAGAAAGGGTTGTAGGAAAAATCTGTTACAGGGGGAGGTGCAATTTGGATGGAAACGGTTCCCGAACTACCATTTGACCCGCAATTTGTCGGAAAATTATCTGTAATTCCTACGATTGAATAAGTCCCCGGGAGGGAGGCATAAAATCTGAAGATGTGATCTCCGCCAAAAGGTTCACCCACATCGTTAAAAGAAAGCACCGATCCCAAACCATCGAATGTGTAGAAAATATCGAAAGGCGGAACTCCACCCTGCACAATAACCGCGATCTGAGCTGAATCACCTTCACAAATGGTTACAGTAGTATCTGCGGTGGTTACTATGGAATCATTTTCTGCATAAGCCAAAAAAGTAAAGATGGGCGTATTTACATTGATACATACAGGTACAGAAGAAGATGAACATCCATTGGGCGCTGTTCTCAGCGTGTAATAACAACCTGACGAAACTACCCCTAAGAAGGGATTGGTATTGGTACCACCGGGGTACCATAAATTACCTGAAGGAAAACTGGATGTTAAGAACGTTGTGGCAGAACCAAAACAAAAATCTGTCGGCCCATTGATTGTTACTGATGGGATAGACGGAGCGGTTTGATCATTTATTACAATATCAGTTCCATTATCGGAGCCAATAACAACAGGACTGGAGCTAACCACCCTGATTCTGTATCCTGTTCCTGCCGGGGCTGAAATCAATCCGAAGATAAACGGAGGGACACCGTCACCGAAACCGGGAACAGAGCCAATCACCGTTGGATTGGCAAAGCTTCCGCTGGCATCAGAAAGTTGAGCCGTAAAAACATTGTCGTTGTTAAAAGTCCCTGAAGCTTCAAACCGGATCACTGTTGCTGAATTCTGACAAAGAATTCCGGGGATTGGCTGGGTAACTATCACACCATCCAGTTGATCCATTGCCTCATCACTGTATGAATTTTTCATGTTTACAGCTATCCCTTCAGGACCCATACCGGCCAATAATTGACTGCAAAATGCTGTTGCAGTAACGAGTACTGAGAAAACCAGGCGGAGACTTTTTTTCATACGCAGATGTTTAATGCAAAGGGCAAAAATAACAGTTCAATGTTAACGAGGTCATTAAAGCCGTCCCAAATTTCGTTTTATTACTATGTTTGACAAATTAAATAACGAACAGGTTATAAACAGTGTTTTGAACACATTTTGTTGATAAATGTATTTGGGTGTTTCGGAAACTATAACTTTGCGTGTGCTTGTTGTATAGCTCCCAAAAATGAATAAACATGATTTTCCTATATTTCGAAAATATCCTGATGCCCAAACATTTTTTATGATAGAGGCGGATGATGTTTTCACAGAACTCAAACGGATGGGTAAATATTACAGCAGAAGGAGATATCAGGCACAAAATTATGCAGATAGGTTAATGATTGCGGATATGATTGCATTGTCGCAAAAACAATATTTTATTTCAACAGCAGAAGAATTTAATAACGCTGCTGAACTTTGGGTGGATTCATTGCAGCCTTTCAATTTTTGAATAGCCGGATTTACAGGGCTGTCTTATTAAAAAGCGGATTAGCATAGATATTCAGCAGAAAAGGCAGTATGTCATTCTTGTTTTCCATCCCTGATAATTCCATTTCTATATACTGGTTAAAGGCCTGCATTTGAGCTTCGCTGTAAAATGCTTTATACTTTTGTTCATTCAGCAGCAAGTCTGCAGCAATGTAATTGAAAGGATGCAGCTTATAAAGGCTATGGATTTGCGTATCAATCAGCGATGCCAGTTCGCGAAGGCCTTCATTTCTGCTCTTTGTTTTAAAACAATCCTTTATGGCATCACCGTTAAGCGGGCTGCCCATGCTTAGCGTAACCTCGCCTTTATGCTGCAGCAGACCTGATTTCATGCTCATCAGGTCTTCTCCTGGCGCCTTGGTATAATTTCCTGTTGTTTGTCTTAAATACATTTCACGGGCCTTTAAGCCTGCGCAGGGTTCCAACTCATAAGATATACTGAGCGGTAAAATATTGAGATCTGCAAAGGACTCATGATCGCCTGATTTCGCTGACATGGACAGCATTTTCAGCAGCCCGGGTTGCGTAAAATCTCGTCCGTCTTTACTTCTTCCTTCCCGCTGGGCAATCCATACAGACTGCTCATCCTCAAGAATTGATTTTCGTATGTAGGCAGACACTCTGAGTGCCGACTCATGGGCCTGTCGCGCCTGAACATCGCGGTGCACTATAAAATTTTTATTAAGCCTGACCAGTTTTTCGATCCAGACTTTCTGCAACAAATTGTTCCCAATGGCAATTCTGGTTGTCAGGAAGCCTTTTGAAAACAATACATAATTTAAAAAGGCTGAATCCAGCACGATATCGCGGTGATTTGAAACTATCAGGAAAGGTTTGCCAGACTTAAAAATATCAAATCCGTTGGCTACCAGCTGCGTTACAGAGTTTTTCGCAATTTCCCTGACTACCTGTGAAATGATTTTTGCCTGAAATTCATTCACCGAGGTAATTTGCCTGATCTGATCAATTGCAGCCTCTGTTTTATCACCGGGAAAGATAAAGGCCAGTGCAGATCTGAATGTAGGTTCTTCCAACAATTCTGCCAGCACCGGCTGTACCTCCTCATCAAAATACGGTCTGATAGGTTCAAAATAATTCATTTTAGCCGGTTCATTATGCGTTTCCATGCTTGATATCTTCCATATTGTCTATGCGGGCAAACGCGTAAGTTTGTTTGAGCGTGGTGATAACCTCGCTGAGAATGGGTAACATATTTGCAGCCGCCTTCAATGAATCATGAAAAACTATTACTGATCCGCTTCGGCAATACTTTAAAACATTAGCGCGGCATTGTTCCGAATTGATATCTGCATCATAGTCGC
>JBIICM010000127.1:0-7407 GCA_044238875.1 Flavobacteriales bacterium
TTTACAGCTACTTTCTCACCGGTATGCAGTGTGGCCAGATGAACCTGGGCAATGGACGCTGAAGCAAGCGGTACCGGATCAAAATCGCGAAACAGTTCAGTAACATCCCTGCCAAATGTTTCCGAAATAACGCCAAAAGCCTCTTCTGTGGAAAAAGGTGTTACACTGTCCTGAAGTTTAGCAAGCTCTTCCGTCAATTCATCCGGCAATAAACCCGGCCTGTTGCTGAGAATCTGCCCAAATTTTACCCAGGCGGGCCCCAGCTCTTCGAGCACATGCCGCAAGCGCACCCATCTGTCGCGTGATTTAGGTGTTTGACTTTTCCGGCTAAAAAGAAAACGGGTAAGGCGGTTGCCTGATAAACCAGCCACCACATCATGAAAACCATAACGGGCCAGTACAGTAAAAATTCTCCGGTACCGGCTTCCCCGAGCGCCCACCTCAGCTTGTTGTTCTTTCTTTTTCCAGGGCCTCTACCCTCGCTTTTAAACTTTCAAACTCTTCCCTGGAAGGAACGCCTGACTTTTCAATCCACTCACGGATCTGATCACGGGACTTCTCCTTAAAGTCGTGCCCGGCCCTGAGGGTATCGGCAGACAGATCTTCATAAAACTTTTTACCTTCCTCGCGGGTCAGCTTTCCAGCCGCAATGAGCCCTTCAACGGTTTTCTCCACCTTATCTTTAGTAATGGCGATTACGCCCATTCCCTGATAAAAAAGGTTTTTTAATGTTTCTTCCATGGTAATTAAAATTGGTTAAGGCCAGCCAGGCAGCGGTTAGCCGATTATTTGAAAAGTAAATTTACCAAATCATTTCACACCATGAAATTTTCAGGCCGGAACTTCAACAGCTGCAAGATACCTTTCGGCATCAAGCGCTGCCATACAGCCGGTACCTGCAGCAGTGACAGCCTGCCGGTAAATATGATCCTGTACATCACCGCAGGCAAAAACTCCCTGAATGTTTGTTCGGCTTGATCCCGGTACTGTTTTGATATAACCGCTGGCATCCATGTCGAGCCAACCTTTAAAAATCGCTGAGTTGGGTTCATGGCCTATCGCAACGAAGAAACCGGTTACATCCAGTTTTCGGGTTTCACCGCTTAGCCTGTTACGGATGAGGGCACCGTCAACGCTTTGCCCTCCGGTAATTTCAACCGTTTCAGCGTTCATGATTACCTCAATATTCGGCGTATTAAACACCCTGTGCTGCATGGCTTTGGATGCACGCAGCTCATCCCTTCGGATAATCATGTAAACCTTGCGGCATAATTTGGCGAGATAGGTAGCCTCCTCAGCCGCTGTATCTCCGCCACCCACAATGGCAACATCCTGACCCCTGAAAAAAAAGCCGTCACAGACAGCACAGGCTGATACACCAAATCCATTAAGCCTTTGCTCTGATTCAAGCCCCAACCACTTGGCAGAAGCTCCGGTAGCTATAATTACTGTTTTGGCCTCAATCAAATGCGTTTCATCAATCCATACCTTATGAACCGGGCCGGTAAAATCAACGCTGGTGGCCAGTCCGAACCTTACATCGGTACCAAAACGTTTGGCCTGCTTCAGGAAATCTTCCATCATGGCAGGGCCCTGCGCTCCATCAGGATAACCGGGATAATTTTCCACTTCGGTGGTTATGGTGAGCTGTCCGCCGGGCTGAAGGCCCTGATACAAAAGAGGTTTGAGGTCGGCCCTTGCAGCATAGATGGCAGCAGTATAGCCCGCGGGACCGGAGCCAATAATCAGACAATCGGTTTGTTCAGTTTGCATGTGTTTTATTTTATGATAAGTGTGTCGTAGCTTGCCGCAAGTCCGTACCAGACGCCCAATCCGCCGCTTACATTGCTTTTAATCAATGTGGGTGCTGAGAACGGGTTGCCATTTGAACCTTTTGCGGCTTCAAAGGTTCTGAAAAATTCAACTTCTTTCCATCCCAGTGAACAGAATTTTATGTAAGCCGTATCGCCGCGCTCATAAAAAAATCTTTCACGAATAAACGTATCCTGGCTGAAAGGCTTCTCGCTCTGCTGATTAAAAAATTCAAAGGAAAGGCCGTTGATGAACTCATCATTAAAAGCTGAATTTTCAACAGGAAAATATTCCGGCTCACTGTTTCTTTTTGAATAAACGCGATAGGCATTACCCAGTGCCGGCGGATCGGTTAATCTGGCAAAAACAAAACCGAGGCTATCCTCGTCCTTGTCGAAAATATTGAGCTTGAAATAAATGGAGTCAAGCGCTACAGGCTGGGGAATGGTGGTAATCGCACTCAGGGTTTTACCGCCTGATGTTACATTGAGGGTATAGGTTTTACCAGCTTCTCCTGTTAATTCGTTGCTGGTATAATACGCGTATGGGTAATTGAACGGATCAAACGTAAATTTAAGCAGAACCGTTTTGGACCCATCATTTACGGTAACCTGCGCATCCTGAACAATAAATTGCTCAACAAAATCATTCAAATTACCCGGAAAGGCTTCAAAAAAACCACGATTGCGGCTCACCAGCACCCTGGGAGCTTTACCGGCCTCAACCTGACCTTCAACCACGAGCAGATTCTGATCAATCGGAAGATCTATTTCGATGTCGCGTTCACAACTACCGAGAAACACCATGAGGAAAACCGGCAGACAACTGCGAAGAACAGACAATAAAAATTGGGGTAACCTTTTCATCAGAAACTGAAATTATAAGTTACAGAAGGTATGATCGGAAAAATACTGACCATCTTTGCCTGGCTGCGGAAAGTACCTTCAACAGGATTGCCTTCGGTGTTGATGTAGAGGAAATAAGGGTTCAGCCTGCTGTAAACATTGTAAATAGAAAAATTCCAGCTCGACTGCACTTTTCGGTCGGAGCGACCTGTCCAGGTGGCTGAAAGATCTAAGCGGTGGTAAGCGGGCATCCGGTAATTGTTTCGTTCACCATAATTCACCACAGGCTGCCCCTCAAGCAGATAAACGCTTGTTGGCAACCAGAGTAGGTTACCGCTGGCAAAAACGAAAACGGCTCCCAATGACCAGCGGTTGTTGAGTTCATGTGTCAGTACCACTGAAATATCATGCCGGCGGTCATAACGGGCGAAGTAATTTTTACCGTTGTTCAACTCAGGAAAATTGCGCTCCGTCCATGAAAGGGTATAACCGACCCAACCGGTGGTTTTACCCAGTGCTTTTTTAACAAACAGTTCTACTCCGTATGCCCATCCATTGCCAAAAGTGAGCTGATTGTCAAGGTTATCGGCAAGGCCGCTCGAAGGAAGCGACCCATCCTTGAATTCAACCTGATTGGTCATTTCCTTGTAATAAGTTTCAATGGATGTTTCCCAGGTGTTCTCATCAAAATTCCTGTAATAGCCCAGTGAATACTGCGTACCGAACTGTGGCCGTACCCTTGAGGTAGCCGGAAACCAGATATCGGTTGGCAGACTCTGATTGGCCAGTGAGGTAATTTGCATGTACTGGTAGTTTTGGGTATAAGAGGCTTTCAGGGATGATTTTTTATTAAGCGTATAACGCAACATCAAACGGGGTTCGGCATTCAGATAATGCTTTATGGGTTCACCCCGGCCATAAACAATTGTATCGGTGGTTTGCCCGCTTTGGTTCTTTAAATATCGGGTAAACGGCCCTACATGCTGAAAAAACGATCCACGCAACCCTGCATGTACCCGCAACTTATCGGTTATGTCGTAATCATCACTTAAGTAAACTGCCGCTTCATGGGCATAGAGAAAAACGCGCGGACCAAAGTCAACTTCCTGGTCACCGAATGAGCCACTGGCATTATTGGGCGTAAAGCGGTGGAAGACATAATTGGCGCCAAACTTCACATTGTGTCTGATGTCAGGATACCAGCTGAAGTCAAGTTTGGCATTGTAGTCGCGCACTCCCGAAAAAACCCTGAATGAAAAGGCTGTTTGCCGCACATCAGATTCAAAATTATAATCAGAAAAAATCAGGGAGGTGTTCAGAAACAGCCGGTTTGAAAAAAGGTGATTCCACCGGGCGCTTGCAGTAGCATTGCCCCATGGAATTCTGATGTTAAAGCCACTGTCTTTACTCTTGAAGCTAAACACATCCCTGCCGAAATACCCCGAAAGAAAAAGCCGGTCTTTATCTGACAGCCTGTAGTTGATTTTTGTATTGAGGTCATAGAAATAATACCCTGAGCCTTTGGTGGGTGCATCATCCCTGATAAAAGGCTGTATAAGCACGTCAATGTATGTCCTCCGGGCAGAAATAATAAATGAAGCAGTATCCTTTTTAATGGGGCCCTGAACGGTGAGCCTTGATGAAATTAGCCCAACCCCTCCGTTAACCTTTAACTGACGGCTGTTGCCTTCTTTCATGGTTATATCGAGCACCGAAGCCAAACGACCTCCATACTGGGCCGGCATGCCACCCTTGTGCAGATCAACAGTTTTTACCGCATCAGAGTTAAAAACAGAGAAGAACCCAAGCAGGTGTGCTCCGTTGTAAACAACAGCTTCATCGAGCAGCACCAGGTTCTGATCCGGACCGCCTCCCCGCACATACATGCCGGTGTTGCCTTCGCCTCCGGCTTTTACCCCGGGCAGCATCTGCATCACTTTAATCAGATCAACCTCCCCGAAAAAAGCGGGCAGCTTCCTTACCATTTCCATCGGCACGCTCACCCTGCCCATGTCGGTGCTGCGTACATTATTTTCTGATTTATCCGCCACAATTTCAACCTCCTTCGACTGGATTGTCCGGGGTTTTAGCTGGATATTGAGGCTGATATCCTTGCTGAGATCAAGCTGTTGCGTGTACTCTTCATAACCCAGAAAGGAAACGGCAAGTGTATATTTTCCCGGAGCAATGGTAAAAGAAAAAAATCCGTAGTTATTACTGCTTGAGCCCTGACTGGTTTCTTTCACAAATGCGGTTGCACCAGGAAGCGATTCTCCACTGCGGGCATCCTTGATATAGCCGCTTACGGTAAACTTTTGCTGGGCATTGAGTAGGTTCAGGGAAAATTGAAAAAAAATGAAAATCCCCAAACAATAAATTTGCTTCATAAGGCGGCAAAATTAGCCTGAATTTGTCAGTATGGAAATTTCAAAACATGATTCATGTAATAAAGTTTCACCCGAATTAATCATTAGAAAGCACGAAAGTGCTGAACTAATCATTTTATAGGGTAATCCCGATTTAGAAACAGTTATTAATTTTTTGTAAAAAAATTGATATACAGGTTCTTTATCGATTACGCATTTCTAATGCGTAATTTGGGTTTACAACAGGATTTAAAGTATTGTATATCAAATCGATGCCGAAATATCAGTAGGCACCGGTAGCCAAAAGCACCAGCGTACATGCCTGCTCTGTTTTGATACCTGCCTGTCTGGCCTGAGTGGCAAAAGATTCATTTTCTGCGCCAGGATTAAAAATCAGCCGCTCAGGTTTCAGCTCAAGGATGGTCTGCTGCCAGTTTTCCTGATTTTTACTGCTAAGGTAAATGGTTACCGTATTTACGGTTACACCTTTCGGTATTGCAGTTAGCACAGGTACATCTCCTACCCGCCCCTCCTTTCGTCCAACCGCAATTACCTGTATATGGCAGGCCCTGAGTTGCCTGATGGCCTTGTAGGCATACCGCTCAGGATTTTCAGTGGCACCAAGCACCAGTGTGAGCTTTGAAGCGTTTTCTTCGGGTATCAGATGATTCATATGGCAAAGATCGTATCAATGTTCACAGTTTGTTACAATTTGCAGGAGTAAATATCGGCATACCTTTTATTTTTGTCAGCAAAAAATTATTGTGATTCTTGCTGTACCCAAAGAAACAAAGGCCCTTGAAAAAAGGGTTGCCCTTACACCCGAGGTGGTCAGAGAACTGATTTCAAAGGGATTCAGGGTTCAAATTGAGGCAGGTGCCGGACTTAACTCCTCTATTGCTAATCAGGCCTATACCGATGCCGGAGCCAACCTCTGCGCCTCAGCCAGAGAAACCTATCAGCAGGCTGATGTGATTTTGAAAGTGAATGCCCCCGAAAAGGAAGAAATCAGCTGGATGAAACCTGGTGCGGTTTTGATCAGTTTTATGTTTGCCGCCACTTCGCCTGAATTGCTGGAAGCTTGCAAAAGTCAGGGTATCTCAGCCTTCTCGGTGGATGCGATTCCGCGCATCTCAAGGGCACAAAAAATGGATGTCTTGAGCTCTCAGAGTAATCTGGCCGGTTATAAAACAGTGATACTTGCTGCCAATGCCCTTGGGAAGATTTTCCCCATGCTGATGACCGCAGCCGGCACTGTTAAGCCTGCCAAGGTGGTGATCATGGGAGCCGGTGTAGCCGGACTGCAGGCCATTGCGACAGCCAAAAGGCTGGGTGCCATCGTAGAAGTAAGCGACATCAGGCCGGAGACCAAAGAGCAGGTTGAATCGTTGGGCGCCAAATTTATTGAGGTGAAGGGCGATGAAAGCATCCGCACCGAAGGCGGCTATGTGAAAGAGGTTTCCGCTGAATTTCTGGAAAAACAGCAGGCGCTGATTGCAAAGCACGTGGCCGAAGCCGACATCGTGATAACAACCGCCCTGATACCCGGAAAAAAAGCCCCGGTTCTGATTACAGATGAAATGGTAAAAAGTATGCGGATGGGTTCTGTGATCGTTGATATGGCCACCGAGCAGGGTGGAAATTGTTCTCTAAGCGAACGTGATCAAACAGTGGTTAAGCATGGCGTTACAATCATCGGCGCATCGAACCTGCCCTCCTTATTGCCGCTGAATGCAAGTCAGCTTTATGCAAGAAACATCAGCACATTTCTTCTGCACCTGGCTGATAAAGAAGGTTTTAAATGGGAACTTGACGAAGAAATCACCAAAGGAGCGCTTATTGTTAAAAATGGCGAAATTGTTCATCCTGCGTTAAAATCCTCAAATAACTAAAACCCTGAACCATGGAAGATTTTTTTAAACTGATCACCGATAATATTGATCTGATTTACTTTGTGATTTTATCAATTTTTGTTGGTATTGAAGTCATCGGAAATGTACCGACAGTTTTGCATACGCCCCTGATGTCAGGCGCCAATGCCATTCATGGAGTGGTTATTGTCGGGGCCATTTATGTGATGCTGCACCTGAAGGAAGACGATATCTCAGGGCTCATTCTCGGATTTTTTGCGGTGCTGCTCGGCACCCTTAATGTGGTGGGTGGCTTCGTGGTTACTGACCGGATGTTGGAAATGTTTAAAAAGAAAAAGTAGTCCATTATTATGAATGTTTCGCTGCTGGAAATCAGCTATCTGATCGCATCTGTGAGTTTCGTAATCGGACTCAAGCGCATGAGTAATCCGAAAACGGCCCGAAACGGCAATCTGCTGGCCGCCGGAGGAATGACCATTGCCATTTTGGCGACCATTCTCCTGCACGATGGAG
>JBIICM010000128.1:0-7395 GCA_044238875.1 Flavobacteriales bacterium
GGTGAGATAGGAGTTGGTTGATTCGTCGGTAACAAGCAGGGTGCGGGCATCATCTGTCAGCCAGCTGTTGTGGGTCACTCCACCCGGCGTTTCCTGTTGCGCCAGGGCAAGTGGTTTGGTTTTATCCCGAAAGTCAATCGGTGTAAAAAAACCGTCGTAAACATTACAGGCCCAAACGGTATCGTTCTGCACAAAGCCATCATGCACATACTTGCCATCATATTTCCCTGCATATTTTGGATTCCAGGGATCCTGCAGATTCAGCGCGATAACACCGCCGTTGTTCAGATTGGGCGGGGCAAAGGCATTACTTCCATAGAGATAGCAGAAGCCGTCGGCGATGTGAAGCGCATGGTTTGAACTAAGCTGATTGTTAATGGCACCGTCGCCCCGGTAAACCTTTGTGATTATTGTATCAGGAAGTTCGCGCATATCAATAATGGTTAGCCCTGAGTTCGCGCCTTCACTGGTAACGTAGGCAAATCCGTTCCATGTTTTTACCTCCCTCCAGGCATTCTGAACCCCATTCACATTGAACCTGATAAAAGGTTGTTCGGGATTGGTAACGTTAACAATTGAAAGCCCTTTTGACGTGCCGACCAGGGCGTATTCATTGCCCGAAGAATCAGCATATCCTCCGATATTTGCCAGCGACGAACCCGGGAAACGAAGATTGCTTCTGACAACTAGGTTGTAATTTTCCTGCGCATGAATAGCATGCAGGAACAAAAAGGCTGCAAATGCCGATAAAACTTTTCTAATCATCTTGCTTGAAAGTCATCGCAAGGTACTGATTAATCAAACAATTTTGAGGTGTTTAGATCAGGTAATTCGCGACAGTGGCAAAAGGATGCGTATCTTTACTAAATGATTATGCGGCCTGTATTCACTGCTTTGTTCCTATTGACAATTGCCTGGGTGGGCTGTAAAAAGGAAGTCACTGCCGATGAGGATATTGTGCAGTCAACGCCCTATAAGCTGGTAATTCCTTCCGGATTTCCGCAGATGCTGATTCCCGCTGACAATCAGCTCACAGTTGAAGGTGTTGAGCTGGGGCGCAGACTTTTTTATGATCCTGTTTTATCAGGTAACCGTAGCCAGTCATGCAGCAGCTGCCACCGGCAGGAAGCTGCTTTCAGTGATCCCGGAGCGCAGTTCAGCGCCGGAATCAATGGTTCAAAGGGCCATCGAAATGCCCAGGCACTGATCAATACCGGTTTTCAGAGCCGTTTTTTTTGGGATGGCCGAGTTTTTGACTTGGAGACACAAATACTGGAACCTGTGCCAAACCCTGTTGAGATGCATCTGAGCTGGAAAGAAGCGGCTGACCGTCTCCATGCAGACCCCATTTACCGTATGGAGTTTAAAAAAGCCTTCGGAACCGATGTAATTGATTCGAATTTAGTGGCCAAAGCCATTGCACAGTTTTTAAGAACACTCATCTCATCAAATTCACGTTTTGATAAACGAGCCAGAAACGAAATCAATTTGACTCCTCAGGAATTAAACGGATACGTGATTTTCAACACTGAAAAAGGTGATTGTTTCCACTGTCATCCGGCTGATGGGGGCCGACTGTTTACCGACAACCGCTTTCACAACAACGGACTTGACAGTGTTTTCAGCGATCAGGGACTTGCCGCAGTAACCGGAAATGCTGCTGACCAGGGAAAATTTCTCACCCCTACACTCCGAAACATTACCCTAACGGCACCCTACATGCACGACGGCAGGTTTAAAACACTCGAAGAGGTTATCGAGCATTACAACAGCGGCGGAAAGCCCTCAACCACCATTGATCCGCTGATGAAAAATGTTGGAAAAGGTTTGAACCTGACGCAGAAGGAAAAGGCTGATTTACTGGCTTTTCTGCGCGCATTAACCGATAGTTCATTTGTGACCGAAAAAAAGTTCAGCTCACCATTTTAATCTATGCGCATCTGCCTCAACTTTTTTCAACAATTATCCCTTTTTATGGTTCTTCCCCATATTGCAGCACACCATTCTTCTTTTTACAAAATGAGATTTTCCCTGATTTTTCTGCTTTATTTTTTCTTTTCATCAATTGGAAGCCTTAATGCTCAGCAAACCAAGGATGCGGTGCGCTCACAGGTTGAAAGTCAGCTTTCGGCGCTTCGACTATTGCCGGATGATTTTGAGCAGGCTATTTCCAGTGATGATTTCAGTTCAGGTGGGCTCAGGTATGTTTATTACCAACAGATATATCGCGGTGTAAAGGTTTTTAATGGCCTCTTAAATGCAGTGGTAAGGCCCTCAGGCAAGGTGGAAGTAACCGGTAACCGCTTTGTACATGCGATTAAAAAATCGGCCGGCGAACAGCAGGTGCGCGTAAGTGCCTCCGAAGCACTTCGATCTGCTTTCAGGCATCTGGAGCTGGATATCACTGCTGCACCGCAGGTTTTAAAACGTACAATAGCAAAAGGTAGCCGGAATATTTACCAGCAAACAATTTTTGCAGCTGCCGGTCCTGTTGAAGAGGATATTCCGGCAGAGCTCGTTTGGACAAATACCGGTGAAAAGGTGATTTTATGCTGGAACATCCGGATCAGGTTGAAAAGCAATTGGTGGGAGGTAAGGGTAAGCGCGATTGACGGCAGCGTTCTCGAAAAAAACAACTGGGTTTTACACTGTTCATTTGATCATGCGCCCTTGCCCGAAGTAACTGCCCTGCCTGAAACCGAAAGCCGGGAAGCCATGATGGGCGCCAACGATTATCAGGTATTCGACCTGCCTTTGACAAGTCCCATAGAAGGAAACCGCACCATCGTCAATAGTCCGTGGAGCCGTGCAGGTCAGGATAACAAGGCTGTTAGCCTTCAGTGGCATAACGATGGTACAAAAACCTATACCAATACCCGTGGTAATAATGTTTTTGCAAAAGATGATATCGCTGCAGATAACGAGTCGAGCATAGGTTACAGTCCTGTTTCACCGAATCTTGAGTTTGTTTTTCCGTTCACCGAGGGAGCGGTAGCAAGCGTGAACAGAGATGCTGCCATTACCAATCTGTTTTTTTGGAATAACATCTGCCACGATATTTTTTATCAATATGGGTTTGATGAGGTTTCCGGAAATTTTCAGTTGAGCAACCAGGGCAGGGGAGGAGCCGGTAATGACTTTGTTTATGCGGATGGCCTGGATGGCTCAGGTACAAACAATGCAAATTTCGCAACCCCTCCTGATGGATCTGCTCCCCGCATGCAGATGTTTCTTTGGAATGCATCAGGCGCGACTTCTCAGTTACTGGTGAACAGTCCTGCCGGTATAGCCGGAGGCTATCCCGCAGCAACCGCTTTTTTTAATCCTTCGAGCCCTTCATCAATTACGGGTAATATTATTGTTTCTTCACCTGCCGAGGGTTGTTCAGCTTTGAGCAATGCGTCAGCTGTGGCAGGTAAAATTGTGGTCATTAACCGCGGAACATGCACCTTTGTTACCAAGGTTAAAAACGCGCAGAATGCCGGTGCTATCGGGGTGATCATTGTTAACAATGTTGCCGGTGCACCAATCGGTATGAGCGGCACGGATCCTACTATCAATATTTTGAGCTGCATGGTTTCAACTACTACCGGAAACCAGCTTAAAGCTGCCCTGCAAAATGGCGCAGTAAACGCAACCATTCAGGCGAATCAGTCGGGTAGCGCATCACTTGACGCTAATTTCGATAACGGAGTTATTGTGCATGAATATGGTCATGGGGTTTCAAACCGTTTAACCGGTGGTCCTTCAGCAGCTTCATGCCTGAGCAATGCTGAGCAGATGGGTGAGGGCTGGAGTGATTATTTCGCGCTTATGTTCTGTACCGACTGGACTAAAGCTCAACCAAACGATGCACGGGCAATGGGTAATTATTTAATCGGGCAAGGCTCTTCAGGCGGAGGAATCAGAGATTATCCCTACAGCTATGACATGGCAGTAAGCCCTTACAATTACAATTTTGCAAGAACCAATACAGCTGTGCATGACCTAGGCTCGGCGTGGGCATCAATGCTTTGGGACATGACATGGAATATCATCGCAATGAAGCCTGCATCGGCTGACTTATATCAGGGTACGGGCGGGAATAACATAGCACTTCGCCTGGTTATGGAAGGCTTAAAACTGCAGCCCTGTAACCCTGGTTTTGTAGATGGCAGGGATGCAATACTTAAGGCCGATGAAATTTTGTTTAACAACGAGCACCGCTGCGCCATCTGGAATGCCTTTGCTCGCAGGGGGCTGGGTGTTAGCGCATCACAAGGATCCAGAAACAGCGCTTCAGATGGTTCACAGGCTTTTGATGCCCCTGAAGGGCTTTCCTTATCAGTGAATCCGTCAGTTGATTTGCTGGCGCCTGGCGATACTGTTGATTTCTCGCTGAATACTTTATGCGGTTGCACGGATAGCAAAGGACTTAAAGTAAATGCCACCCTTTCATCAAGGCTTGATTTTGTGAGCAGCAGTAATGGCAGTTATAATCCGGCAACAAGAACGGTCAGTTTTCCTGCCTTCGACCTGACGGTTACTCAGCGCGACACCCAGATGATCCGCACTATTGTAAACAACAGCTTTTCGCAGCCAACCATACAGTTCAGTGATGATGCCGAAAACGGTACTTCAAAATGGAATGCCGTAAAACTTTCAGGAACCGGCAATTCTACTTTTTCAATTGGTTCAAATAATGTGAAAAGTGGTAGTAAATCATGGTTTGTACCTGCCACCATCCAGCCAACGCTTACGGCGCTTGTTTTAAGTGAGCCTTTGATGATCATGCCTGATGCACTCATGAGTTTCTGGCATTATCATAAGGTTGAACCTGATTATGATGGCAGTGTGGTTGAGATTTCAACCGATAATGGCAGCACCTGGCAAGATCTGGGTAATAATATGACACGGAACAGTTATAACGGAACCATTGCCATCACTGACAATGCGCTTCAGGGTCGTAAGGTTTTTACCGGCGAAGAGCAGATGCGCCAAACGGTGATAAACCTTTCAGATTATAGTGGCCAGGAGGTGCTGATCAGATTTGTTTATGGATCAGATACCCAGAACGGTGCTTTGCCTACGGCAATAGGCTGGTTTATTGATGATATTCAGATTACCAGCAATGATACATGTATACTGGTAAAGGCGACTGCAGGTAACCAAAGCAGTTTAGCTTCAGCTCAGGCCTGTGTATCAGTTGAAGCTGTTGAGCCGGTAATTACAGGTAATGATCAGTCAGCGATTTCGCCGGTGCTTGTATATCCCAATCCTGCTGATGAAGTTGTCTGGATCAATTTGAACAGTGAAAATAAAAATGCAATGGTACGACTTTACACAATAACCGGCTTGAAATTGCAGGAATTCAGTATCCAGGGAGGTCAGTCAACACCGCTTCGGGTTGATCAACTGCCGCCAGCACCCTACCTGCTGGAGGTTAATATCAGCGGTAAAAGCAGGATGTTCAGGCTCATTACCTATTGATTTGATCAAAATTGTCTCTCTGGAGGGCAACTGACTGTTATTGCGGTAATTTATTTTTAGTCTGGTTTTATAAAGGGTTGCTGAACGGCTGATTTGAATATAGTTCAAACTGTTATCCGTGCCCTTGATTTTTTCAGCATATTTGAATCAGCCAAAAAAATAACCAATGCATTTAAAAATCACATGGCCGGTGATGCTGTGTCTTCTCTTTTTTTCTCAATGCCGGAAGATCAGCGAAAGTTATCCGGAAAGCGAACCGGCAATTCATTATCAGGCAGCCAACCTTAAAAACAATCCGATACCCACTGATGATATCCAGCTGATGAGCTGGAATATCCGTTTTGGTATTGGCCGTTCCGACTGGTTTGGCGATGCCTGCGGATTGAATACCATTTACAGTAAAACTGTTGTTGAGCAGCACCTGAAAGCAATTGTCAGCCATATCAGGAATGTAAACCCTGATGTGCTGATGGTGCAGGAATGCGACAGAAATTCAAAGCGCACCGAATACACCGATGAGATCAGCTATATTCTCGAAAACACCGATTTTAATCATGCTTACTATGCACCGGCGTGGCAGTCGCAGTTCATACCTAATCACGGTTTGGGAAAGATGGATATGGGCATCGTAATTTTTAGCAAATGGCCGCTTGAAGATGTTCAGCGTATCAGTCTTCCGCAACGGGCAGATCAAAGCACACTTGTAAATTATTTCTACATCAACTACTGCATGCTGAAAGGCACGCTAACACTACCCGGATACAAGCCGCTGGTGCTGTTCAACCTGCATTCGCTGGCTTTTACCACCGATGATACCAAACGGAAACACTACGAAAAGATCAAATCTGAGTTCGACAAGGTAAACGATGCCGGGCTGGTGTTTGCCTGTGGCGGGGACTTTAATACCCTTCCACCCGGTTCAGTTAAAACGGATTACTGTTTAGAAGATATGTGCGAAGGAGAAAGCTTTCATATCTCAGGGAAAACTCCTGAACATAAGGAGGGGAGTAATTATACAGGCGAGTCAGAATGGGTTATGCCCATCTTTGATAAATACAAGTGCTCACTTCCCCTTTCAGTTTACCTGAAAGCAGAGTCATTGTTTTTTACCCATACCACGCGACATCCTTACGGTAAACCCGACCGAAGGCTTGATTACTTTTTTACCAATTATGAATGGGTACCCCAAACCGATACCACCTATCAGGACGCCATGCAGCATTCAGACCATGCACCCATCAGTGTAAAATTTAAACTTCCCCAATAAGGCAATGAAAAAACTGATAATGGTATTGCTGTTCGCAGGTACTTTAAACCAGATTTCGGCACAGCAAAAAACTGACTCGATGAGCATACATCCCGTGATTCAAAATACGGCATTGCTTACCCCCGAAAAGTGCATCAGTAAAGGGCTATGGGAGCCCTATGCATACGGACTGAACCCAAGGGTTGAACTTCAGAGTTATTTGCTGCTGAATGCCACAATGCCCAACTTCGGGGCGCGTGTGCAATACCACAAAAGTAAATCGGGTAAATTCATACTAACCGGCAACCATTATATAAGCTATTTTAGTTTATGGCTGAAATTCTGGCAAGGAGAAGGAACCGGAGCTATCATTACGCCTGAACTGAATATTCCAACTAAAATATTGATTCAAAATGGCATCACCGGCAGTTATATCTTCGGGCCGGCAATGTTGTTCAGTGCCGGTGTAGAATTCAGTTTCTGCACCGGCAGAAAAATCGGGAATCTTTATACCGTAGATATGCCGCTTGTTTATCAGCGATTTGCGCCTGCCTTTACCGGGCCGGTCATTGCTTTTAAAACCAATGTTCAGGGCAGGGTCTTCCGGAAGTTTCAATACCTGGCGCACGCCAATTTATTTCAGTTGACTGGAAACATCAGTTCCGTATTTGCTGAAGGAG
>JBIICM010000129.1:0-7376 GCA_044238875.1 Flavobacteriales bacterium
AATGCATAGCGCATTGGCTATGAGCGCAGCAACCGGGTTAACCGCGATGAATCGCAGATTCCTTCGGCCCTTGGGGCAATTTGTGCAATTCTATTGCATAAATTGGGTTAAAGAGCAGCACATTGCTATCAATCATTGAAGTGATGCTTTCGCAGATATGTTGATAAAATATCAGCAGCCATGTTCATAAATATTACTTGACTGATACTGAATGATTTTGTAGGAATCCTATCCCCCCTACCCTAAAGGCGAAGCTACGATGTTAAATTCAAACAACAGAAAATAAACGATTATAAACGTTTCAACAACATAATTTCCGGTCTGAACCCCTCTCCATTATGGCTTTTACAATTTTCCCCACGTTTTGCAATCATCTTTGATCGCCCTCCGACATTTTAAATAAAATAGAAGCTGCAGCCTGCAGAATAACATGTTCGTCAAATATGGATTGATTATTCTTGCAAAAAACTCGTATGCTAATCAGATGGCTATTTTGCATACTGCTAATGGCGGGCTCACTTCCATCACGTGCTTTTGCCCCAGCTGCTGCCGACTCGGATTCATTGCGAAATACCCAGCGGTTTTATGTAGCGTCGGGCATGCTTTTTTCCGGAGGACTTTTTTCACTTTATCAGGCATGGTACCAACCATATAATTTCGGGCACTTCAGGTTTTTTAATGATACCCGTGAATGGCGTGGCATTGACAAACTCGGACATTTCTCTGGTACATGGTGGGCTTGTCAGTGGTTGTATGAGACTGCATCCATCACAGGGTTGCCTGTTTCTCATCGCATGCCTGTTTCGCTTGGTTTGCCCTTGCTATTTATGACCACCGTTGAAATCTTTGATGGCTTTTCGTCAGGCTATGGTTTTTCTCCTGCCGATGTCGCCGCCAATGTAGCAGGCGCTTCGCTTTTTTATTTGCAGCAGAAACATCTTGGCCGGCAGGATTTTACCATGAAAATTTCTTTCAGTCGCAACGATTTGAATACTTACCGCCCTGAACTTTTAGGCAGAAGCTGGCCAGAAACATGGCTCAAGAATTATAACGGTCAGACCCACTGGCTGAGTTACCCCATAAAGCAGATGGGCGGTTTTTTCAGGGTTGTACCGGGCTGGGTTTGTATATCGGCCGGATACAGCGCCGGAGGCATGTTAGGGGGAATTACAAACAGATGGGTAGCCGATGGAAAATTACTGGATTACACCAGTATCAAAAGATACAGCCGTTATCTGATCTCTTTTGATATTGATCTTTTAAAATTACCTTTCAGGGGTAAGGCCTGGCGGTTTTTTACTTCAGGCATTCGGTGGGTAAAAATCCCTTTTCCTGCGCTTGAGTATAGCATACAGGGCTGGAAGGCTTATGCGTTATATTGGTAGGCGGTATGTTATGCAACTTGGAATTTATTCAACAATTAATAAAAAAATCATGTTCATATGATTAATCGTGTTGTACGTTGGGCATTACTTTACAATTGCTTAACTTTGTTTCTTTTGACGTTTAAATCTTCTTTCACGAAAATGTTTAATTTCTTGAAAATAGCAGGTATCAGGCACATGATTGTCCTGTTGCATTTTTTCGTGTTTAGCTTGCTGAATGCATACGGACAAACACCTACTGCAGGTGATTGTTTGGGTGCTTACACTGTTTGTCAGGTTACCTATGACCAGCCGGCCTCATTTGTTGGAGAGGGTAATTATCCGGGTGAAATTGATCCTAATGCCCCCGGAAATTGCCTTACAAGTGGAGAGAGAAATAATTCGTGGTATATGATAACAGTTCAGACTGCGGGAAGATTCGGTTTCAACATCAATCCTAAATGTGCCGATGCAGATTATGACTGGGCGCTTTTTGATCTGACCAATGCCACCTGTGCTGAAATCGCAACCAATCCTTCGCTGCTGATTGCCTGTAATTTCAGGGGTTCAACATTTCCTACCCCGACAACCGGAATGAATGACGGACCAAATGTACAGGATGAAAAAATGATTGATGTGTCTGCTGGAAAAGTATATGCCCTGGTGGTTAATAATTTTTCAGGACTGGGCCAGTGCGGGTACATTCTTGATTTTAAACTACCTACCTCTACCGCCGGAATTATTGATGATGTTCCGCCCCGATTACTGCCTGATCTGGTTTCGCCTGTGAATTGCGGGGCAACTTCCATTTCTTTTTGTTATTCGGAGTATGTAAAGTGCTCAACTATAAAACCTGAAGATTTCAGACTGATAACGCCTTTGGGTGATACGGTAGCCATTACGGTGGTTAATGGTGCAGCATGTGCTCAGGGTGGTAAGATGGAAAAATGCTTTACAGCAATATTGGAAAAACCTGTTTTTGCAGGGGGCTCCTATAAATTTGAAGGGTTTGGAAAAGTTGAAGATCTGTGCAGTAACACTGTCACAGTCTCGAGTATCAATATAAACCTGCCGGCGCTCAAGTTAGGTACCAGTTACACGCCTGTGAATTGTGCGCTCAATGATGGTACCGCAACAGTGAATGTAACTACCGGAGGAACCGCTCCATTTTCATATACATGGAATACTACTCCGGTCCAAACAGGCTCTACTGCTACGGGTTTGGGCCTTGGCAATTACAAAGTCAGGGTTACCGATAATCAGGGTTGTTTTGCAGAAGACTCGGTTGTGGTAAAAGATCAGTTTAATCTGACAGTGCAGGTTGCTGCAGAATCTGATATTTGTGCATCGGGGGTTGGTAAAGCCCGCGCTATTGTAACTGGCGGAACAACATTTCCTCCACCTTCGGCACCTTATCAATATTTATGGAATGTTGGCAATCCTAACAACCTTGATAATGTTTCTAATGTTAAAACCGGATCTTATGAAGTAAAAGTTACAGATGCGGCAGGTTGCAGTTATACCATTGATTTTTTTGTACCTGATTTCAGGGAGAATTTAAATCCCAGTTTCAAGTATTCTCCCGATTTAGATCCCGTTCCGGGCTTATATCCCTCTGTAAAATTTTTAAACTTCTCTGAAGGTGCTACGAGTTTTTTCTGGGACTTTGGAACAGGAGAATACTCCACCAGTTTCGAGCCTGAGTATGAGTTTCCGGGATCCGGCTCCTATATTGTCAGCCTGATTGCCGAAAACAGTACCGGCTGTCGTGATACATTCACGAGGGTAATTAATATCGGGTTTCTTTATACATTTTATGCCCCGTCAGCCTTTTCGCCCAATAATGACTGGCTGAATGATACTTTCCGGTTATATATGACTGGCATAGATACATCAACTTTCAATATTGTCATTCAAAACCGGTGGGGAGAAGAAGTTTTTCGTACCGGCAGTTTTTCACAGGGTTGGGCTGGAAGAAAGTTTAACACCGGAGATTACTGTCCGGCTGGTGTTTATGTTTTTAGGGCAAGTTTTATTGACCTTTCAGGTAAAAAACGTGTAATCCACGGCAAGGTAATCCTGATGGGCTGATATTTCAGCATTCAATAATAAGTCCATCGTAAGCCAGCTTTACGTTGGCAGGGAGTTCGGATTCAACCTCAGTGTGCAGCCCCAACTGATGACTTATATGAGTGATATAGGCAATTTCAGGTCTCACATCATCAATAATGTCCAATGCTTCATCAAGTGTAAGGTGTGAGGCATGCGGTTCTCTTCGCAGGGCATTGATAACCAGAACTTTTAATCCGCGTATTTTATTCCGCTCATGCGCGCTGATTGTTTTTGCATCAGTGATGTAACAGAAGTTACCAAATCTGAATCCAAACACTGGCAGCTTATAATGACTAACCTCAACGGGTATAACAGATGTTCCAAACAACTCGAAAGGATCATTTTTTATCCTGATTAATTCAACCTGAGGAATACCCGGATATTTTTCTTCTTCAAAGATGTAGGCGAATTCTCTCCTGATGGCCCGCTCAACATATTCATTGAGATACAGGTCAATAGAGGTGCCCATAAAATAATTAAATGCCCTTATATCATCCAAACCTGCAGTATGATCTTTGTGTTCATGGGTGTATAATACTGCATTAAGACTTTGTACCTTTTGCCTTAACATCTGTTGTCTGAAATCCGGTCCGGTATCAATGATCAGGCGCTGATTGTTCAGCTCAATCAAAACAGAGCAGCGCAGACGTTTATTCCGCTCATCTGCTGAAACACATACATGACAACCGCATGCAATCACTGGCACCCCCTGTGAAGTGCCTGTACCTAAAAACGTAACCTTCATATATTCTGGTCCGAAATTAAGTTTTCCATTTCGATATACCTTATTTTGCAGGCTGAAAATGAAATATTATATCATAGCCGGAGAAGCTTCCGGTGATTTGCATGGTGCCGGACTGGTCAGGGCCTTGCGCAATAAAGATCCGGAGGCCTCAATTCGCTGTTGGGGAGGCGACCTTATGCAAAATGCTGGGGCAAAATTAGTTAAGCACTACAGAACGTTAGCTTTCATGGGCTTTACTGAGGTTGTAATGAATCTGCATATTATAATTCGGAATCTTCGCTTTTGTAAAAAAGATGTTTTGGCTTTTAAACCTGATGTGCTGATCTTAATTGATTATCCTGGTTTTAATATGCGGGTGGCGGCATTTGCCGCAAAAAATAACTTGCGTGTTTTTTATTATATATCGCCTCAAATTTGGGCATGGAAACAAAGCAGGGTATGGGAAATAAAAAAACACGTTTCAAGGATGTTTGTCATTTTGCCATTCGAAAAGGCGTTTTATAAAAAATTTAAGATAGACGTTTCCTACCATGGTCATCCGCTGATGGATGTAATAGGTAATTTCAAAAAAGAGGAAAGTTTTCTAAAGCCAAACAGTTTAAATAATGAGCAGCAGATAATTGCATTATTACCAGGCAGCCGAAAACAGGAAATCAGACGAATGCTTCCGGTGATGCTTGATGCATGTAAAGAGATGGCTGATTGTCAGGTGGTGGTGGCAGGAGCGCCTTCAATTGACGATGAATTTTATCATCAAATTGCGGGTAACCGTTCATTCAGGCTGATAAAGAATAATACCTATCAATTATTGGCGCATGCAAGCGTTGCTGCTGTAACATCAGGCACAGCCACGCTCGAAACGGCCTTGTTTGGCGTACCAATGGTGGTTTGTTATTCAGGCGGCAGTATTTCTTATTATCTGGCTAAGCAATTAATCAAGGTGAAATTTATTTCACTAGTTAATCTTATTCTTAACCGTAAGGCTGTAAATGAATTGATTCAACATAATATGAATGCTAATTCGCTGCACAGTGAATTAACTGAATTATTAATCAATTCAAAAAAACGAAATGAGATGCTTGAGCAATTCAAAGAATTAAGAAGTCTCTGCGGTGAAAAAAACGTAGCCGAGCGGATTGCAGAGGAGATGTTTGAGCGAATTACCGATTAAAGTTTAAAGGGCTTATTGTGCATTCGCGGGTATGAAACGATTACGTGATTGTTGATTTCCTGAAAAGGAAAAATCATAGGCATGGAAAAAAAATTGCAGTGTAGATGCTCATTCAAAAGATTTATAAAATTCTTTGATGCAGGAAAAATCCTATTATCTTCTTACTGGATAAAATTATAATGCCTTATTAATTCATAGCCAATTCCATGTAATTTAATTGATTATTAGTTTAACAACCATAAGTATATCATTGAAATATGAATATATTCTGGCTATTTAAACAATTATACAGATTCGGCTTCGCGATTAATTCGAGATATTAACAGTTTAATGGTGAGTAATTAATTGTACTTTTTATTTGCATTAATTCAAAACAATTAATTTAGCCTCATAATCATCAAAAACAACAACTTAAAAAAAACAGTATGGCGAAAAAAAACATTTCGTTTTCATCTGATGAACTGGATAGTTTACGTTCATTTTATCAACAAGAACACGAGAAAATTAGCCAACGCCTGCAAAGCATTAAGCAGGTATTGGTTCGCCTTGGTGGCGGAGCTGCCAAGAAGAGGGGGCGCAAAGCCTCAGCTGAAACATCGGTTGATTCCGAATTGCAAGCAGCCTCCGGGTTGTTGAAAAAACGTGGTCGCAAACGCGGCCGTCCCGCTAAAGCTAAAGCAGCTGCAGTAAAAAAACCTAGAACGCCCAAAAGCACTGCTGCTACCAAAAAAGCTGCAGTTGGCAGAAAGCCGGCAGCGGCTCAAAGAGGTTCTGCAGCGCGCAAAGCAGCCCCAGGACGCAAGCCTGCTGCAGTAAAAAATGCAGCTTCGGCAAAGAAGGCAGCACCGGCCGCAAAAAAAGCACCGGCCGCTACAGCTAAAAAAGCGACGATCGCAAAAAAAACAGTTGTTAAAGCACCTGTAAAACCTAAGGCAAAACCACAGGCCAAGCCTGCAGCACCTGCTACTGCTGCAGCACCTGCAGGCAATTCCGCTTCCACCGGTAATGGAGATGCGAGCGGAAATGCATAATTTTTAATTACTTACCGGGCGTCCTGTTTTGATTAACAGGGCGCTTTTTTATCTGTATGAATTTGTCAATCAGAATTGCAGTCAAAGAGGATATCCCCTTCATACTTCAGTTAATTAAGGAATTGGCTGAATATGAGAAATCATTGAATGAAGTTTCAATAACAGAAGATACTTTGTTAAGAGATGGATTTGGAATTCAACCGTTGTTTCATTGTATTGTTGCCGAGTCTGACGGACTCATCGTGGGCTTAGCACTCACCTATATGAAATACAGCACATGGAAAGGTCCTTGCGTGTTTTTAGAAGATATTATTATAAAAAAGGATTTCAGGAGGAAAGGAATTGGCAGGCGATTATTTGAGGAAGTTATTGTTTATGCAAGCCAACATAATGCCGGAAGACTTGAATGGCAAGTGCTCGACTGGAACAAACAGGCCATTTCATTTTATAAGAAATTCGGTGTTGAATTTGACGCATCCTGGATAAATTGCCGCTTAAGAGATAAACAACTACGTTTGCTCACCTATGGTGATCTATAAATTTGGTGGCGCATCTGTTTGTGATGCATCTTCAATAAAAAATGTAACGGAAATAATTCGTGGAATAAATCAACAGGTTATTGTTGTGATTTCTGCGATGGGTAAAACTACCAATAAGCTCGAAAAAATAATTGATGCATATTGGCACCAAACAGGTGAAGCTGCCAGCCTGATTGAACAGCTGCGTGATTGGCATGTTAATTTGGCAACTGAATTGTTTGGTCAGCAAACAGGTCCGGCATTTGATGCGATTGAAAGGTTGTTTGCCGAATTATACTGGTGTATCGAAGAAACCCAAATACGACAGTATGATTATGAATATGATCAAATTGCGGTATTCGGCGAATTACTATCAACTGCCATTGTTTCTGCTTTCCTTATTCAATCAGGTTTTGATCATGTTTTCGCCGACGC
>JBIICM010000014.1:0-24143 GCA_044238875.1 Flavobacteriales bacterium
ACTATGAGGATAATTCCACGATTTTCAAAGTTAAATTTTTGCTTCATGCATCCGGCAGTTTGTTAACAGGTCATAGATCCCCCTGTAAATAAGCAAATAAGCTGTGTGTAATTTATTCGCAGAGACCCAAATCCGACCTGTTTGAAATCCTTCGTTAGCATGTATTGCAATAAAGACGGCTGTTTTATGGGAGGTGTTAAAAAGTGCAGCCAAATGTTAACAAAAACGATTTGTACATCACCGTCCACAAAACGATTTTTGTACTCACAATTTTCCCAGATAGTTTTTTAAAAACCCACTGAATAAGAGCGCTTTAGCTTTTATGATAAACTTTCGGCCGGAAACAGAAACGTAAAACCCTGATAATCAGAAAAATAAACAAAACACATGGAACAAGATTTACTCAAAACCTCAACAGACCTTACTTTGGATAATCTTCCGCTAAACATTCAGGTGCAGGAAGAACCCATCCTGCAGGAAAACCATGACCGGTTTGTTCTTTTCCCGATAAAGCATCAGGACATCTGGAATATGTACAAAAAAGCGGAGGCGAGTTTCTGGACAGCCGAGGAGATAGACCTTTCGTCCGATCTCCATGACTGGCATAACCGGTTGAATCCTGACGAGCAGCATTTCATAAAACACGTACTGGCATTTTTCGCCGCAAGCGACGGTATTGTGAATGAGAATCTGGCCGTTAATTTTATGAATGAGGTTCAGTACCCTGAGGCACGCTGTTTTTACGGTTACCAGATTATGATTGAGAACATTCATTCTGAAACTTACTCTCTCCTCATTGATACCTATATTAAAGACAGTGCTGAAAAATCATACCTGTTTCATGCCATTGATACGGTGCCTGCAGTAAAAAGCAAGGCCGGCTGGGCGCTACGCTGGATTAATCAGGGCAGTTTTGCCGAAAGGCTGGTTGCCTTCGCTGCTGTGGAGGGTATATTCTTTTCCGGCTCATTCTGTTCAATTTTCTGGCTAAAGAAACGTGGGCTCATGCCCGGGCTATGTTTCTCAAACGAGCTCATCTCACGCGATGAGGGATTGCACTGTGATTTCGCCTGCTTGTTATACACGCAGCTTGTTAATAAACTACCGGTTGAAAGGGTTGCCGAAATCATCACCAATGCGGTTCAGATTGAGCAGGAGTTTGTTACCGATGCGCTGCCCGTAAACCTGATCGGGATGAATGCCGAACTCATGCGCCGTTATATTGAGTTTGTAGCCGACAGACTGCTTGTTTCACTGGGTTGTCCCAAGGTTTATAATGTAAGCAACCCTTTCGACTTCATGGATATGATATCGCTGCAGGGTAAGACCAACTTCTTCGAGAAGAAGGTAGGTGAATACCAGAAAGCAGGTGTTATGGGAAGAAAGCAGGATAACACCATCCGTTTCGACGAAGATTTTTAATTCTCCACAATTTTAATGCTGAAAACATTTTTAACATGTACGTAATTAAACGTGACGGCCGCAAAGAAGCGGTAAAATTCGACAAGGTTACCGCCAGAGTTCAGAAACTTTGCTACGGCCTTGACCCCATCCATGTTGACCCGGTGAGTGTGGCCATGAAAGTGATTCAGGGGATCTTTGAAGGGGTTACCACGGCCGAACTCGACAACCTGGCTGCTGAAACTGCGGCATCCATGACTACCCGGCATCCCGATTATGCCTTGCTGGCCTCGCGCATTGCGATCTCCAATCTGCACAAGAATACCAAAAAGTCCTTCTCTGAGACCATGAAGGACCTTTACTTTTATAAAGATGATAAGACCGGTTTCGCCGCTTCGCTCATTGCTGACGATGTGTACGAAATCATCAGTGCCAACGCAGAGCTGCTTGACTCTACCATCATTTATGACCGCGATTTCGGCTATGATTATTTCGGATTCAAAACACTTGAAAAATCATACCTGCTTAAAATAAACGGTAAGGTTGTTGAGCGCCCGCAACACATGTTGATGCGGGTTTCAGTGGGCATTCATAAAAGCGACATCGAGCAGGTTATCAAAACCTATGAACTGATGTCAGAGCGCTGGTTCACCCATGCCACCCCCACCTTGTTCAATGCAGGTACACCCAAGCCGCAGATGTCGAGTTGTTTTCTGCTCACCATGCGCGATGACAGTATTGACGGTATCTACGACACGCTGAAACAATGTGCGAAAATATCACAAAGTGCCGGGGGTATCGGGCTCAGCATCCACAATGTGCGGGCAACCGGTTCATACATCCGCGGCACTAACGGAACATCCAACGGCATTGTACCCATGCTGCGAGTTTTTAATGATACAGCCCGTTATGTTGATCAGGGTGGAGGAAAGCGTAAGGGGTCATTCGCCATTTACCTTGAACCCTGGCATGCCGATATTTTTGATTTCCTCAATCTGAAAAAGAACAATGGTAAGGAGGAAGTGCGTGCCCGGGATTTGTTTTACGCACTCTGGGTCTCTGATCTTTTTATGAAAAGGGTAGAGGAGGAAGGAAACTGGTCTTTGTTTTGTCCCAATGAAGCGCCCGGACTCTCTGATTGCTGGGGTGAAGAATTCGAAGCCCTTTACGAGCGCTATGAGCAGGAGGGTCGCGCCCGTAAAACAGTAAAGGCGCGCGAACTGTGGAGCGCCATTCTGGAAGCGCAGATAGAAACAGGCACACCTTACATGCTTTATAAGGATGCCTGCAACAGCAAGTCGAACCAGCAGAACCTCGGCACAATCAAATCGTCAAATCTCTGCACCGAGATTCTTGAGTACACATCTGCTGATGAGGTTGCTGTTTGTAATCTGGCCTCCATTGCCCTGCCACGTTTTGTTATTGACGGTAAGTTTGATCACGATAAATTGTTTGATGTGACCTATCAGGTAACGCTTAACCTGAACAAGATCATTGATGGCAATTACTATCCGGTGCCTGAGGCCGAACGTTCAAATCTGCGCCACCGCCCTATTGGAATCGGAGTGCAGGGTTTGGCTGACGCATTTATTTTACTTCGTTTCCCTTTCGAAAGCGAGGAGGCCCGTAAACTCAATGCTGCGGTTTTCGAAACCATTTATTACGCCGCCATGACAGCCTCGAAAGATCTGGCTAAAATTGAAGGCCCCTATGAAACTTACAAGGGATCGCCTGTTTCAAAAGGTGTTTTCCAGTATGACATGTGGGATGTTAAGCCTACTGATCGCTGGGAGTGGGATATCCTCAAGGAGGAAGTAGCCCGCTACGGTGTGCGCAATTCACTTTTGCTGGCACCTATGCCAACTGCATCTACATCACAGGTATTGGGCAACAACGAGTGCTTTGAACCCTATACCAGTAATATTTACACACGTCGGGTGCTGTCAGGAGATTTCATCATCGTGAACAAACACCTGCTCCGCGACCTTGTTGATCTTGGTATCTGGAATGAAAACCTTAAAGACAAGATTATTCTGGCCAATGGTTCAATCCAGCACATTCCTGAAATTCCCGAAAATATCAAGGAGCTTTACAAAACCGTTTGGGAAATCAAACAAAGAACCATCATTGACATGGCCTCCGACCGCGGAGCATTTATCTGCCAGAGCCAGTCGCTGAATGTCTTCATTGAGAGTCCGAACATGGCGAAACTTACTTCGATGCATTTTTATGCCTGGAAAAAAGGACTCAAAACCGGTATGTATTATCTGCGTTCAAAGGCAGCCTCCGACGCTATTAAGTTTACCGTACCAACGCAGGCTGAAGCCCAAATACAACCTGTTATTCAAACAGTTGCTGAGCCGGCCATGGCTGAAATCGCCTGCTCACTCGACAATCCGGAGGCCTGCGAAGCCTGCGGAAGTTGAGGTTGACCCACATATTGATTTAACAAGCTCCGCACATGAAAGCCTGTATAGCCCTCTTGATTTTTTGCATTTCAGTTGTTTGTCTGAATGCTCAGCCGGAGTTAACATCCGGCAAGCTGCCCAAACCCGGTACGGTATTCTATTCAAAAAAAGCGACCGTCAGGAATTTGCCCGATTACAAAGGGCTTAACGGACAAACAGTTAGTATAAATCTCCCCAATTTTCCGGTTGATTCGGCGAGGTTTACCTATCTGAGCCCGGGAGCACTTATCGAGTCTTCCTTGTTTCCGGATGCTGATGTTGTGTTGGAGCGTTTCACCCAAACCACATACCAGGGAACAGTTTATACTGATACATTCTATTTGTTTAAGCGCTTAGCGGAGGGGGGCCTCTACAACCTTGGTGCTTGTTATCCAAAAGGGCTATCGCCGGTTTCAAACAACCTGCTTGAAATACCATTACCGCTTACCTTGGGCCTTTCATTAAACCAGACTGAACTCGATACGTTTATCGTTTATACCTATGGAAGCGGAAACGTGAAAACCGACTCAAACCGCTATGAACAAATCATTACCCGAAAGTTTAATGTTCCCGGATGGCTTAAACTTGTGGTTGCAGGTAATACTTTCGATGTGCTCGCCCTTGAAAGAGAGGTTTTAGTCAGCCGAAAAATCTATCGTATCAAACCGGGGACTTCTTCCTGGGAGTTTAATAAGGATGAAAACTTCTCTGACTTAAACATTGATTTCATTAACGATGTGCTTGGTATGCCTGTATTGTCTGCAAAAAGAGAATATGCCGGCGAGTTTGGCAATGAGCTTGAATACAATATCAATTACCTTGTTGGTGAATACCCTCTTAGCAGCAATAGTCCGGAGCCTGTTTTTAAATCACTGGTTTATCCCAATCCTTCTGACGGAATGATTCAAATTGAAAAGCCTGGTTTATCCTCTTTGCGCTATACTTTTTTTGACCTTGCAGGGAAATTGGTGCTGGATGGCATCACGGCAGATGGCAGGGTCAATGCAGACTCACTTTTGCCGGGCTGCTACATGCTGCAGATCGTCTCTGACAATAAATCTGCCCCGGAGGTGCATCGCATCCAATTAACCCGGTAAAAGTTAAAAAATCCCGCAGTACCTCTTCAACTGCGGGATTTTCAATTATCAGCTAATTTTAATAGGTTAGGCCTAAATATTGAATGTTCAAACAGCAATTGCAGCTTGAATTCCTCTGCAAAATTAAATCCCGCCACTGAATTTATTTTTCAGTGAGAAAAAAAGTTTGAATTTTTTTGTTTTTTCATTTGAGCCCTTCAGAAATTCAGGTGAATTACGATAAGTCTGCCTGGGCTACCATGTGCTGAAGGTTTGGTTGTCGGCCTAATTGTAAAACCATTATTTTTGTCAGAAATATTAAAACCGCCACTATTAAATACAGCGCTACACTTTTTTTCTTCCTCAGTTGTTTATGGGGTTTATTGCCTGAAGCACAGCTTGCTGCAGCATTATTCTGCCCCCTCAGAAAAAGCAAAATAACCTCTTTTTCCCGTTTGCTCAACTCAAGCATCAGGAGTCGTAAAGCTTCTTCTTCAAATTTATCATAAACATCAGGTCTTTTCCACAAGGGCTGAAACCGGCTAAAATTTATGAATGCGGCTGTTTGCCTCTTTTTCTTTCTGTGAAGATCAATACAGGCATTTTTGATGGCCATTGACAAATAACACTTCAGTTTATACTGGTCATTCAGAAAGTCATCCTTCAGACACCGGTCTTTAGATCGCCAGATTTTCTCAAAAACACCCGAAACAATATCTTCCGCTTCCTGCTGGTTACCTAAAAAATCAAAAGCAGTCAGAAGCATTTCATCAAAAAATAAGTTGTAACACCAATTGAACCAACTTTCGGAAAAAGATTCGCCTGGTAAAGCCTTTATATCTGGATTCAGGTTAAACAAAACAATTTATTTTCAGCCCTCTTGGTATTTTAATTGGTGAATTTCGTTACAAAGTAAATACCTGCCACTGAAATTTTTTTTCAGTGGCGGAAAAGATTTAACTAATTATGAGGATAGAAATGATAGAGAAGATTGATTGGCTGGTTAGAACCAAGGCAACCGGCAATTCAGCCGAATTTGCTGAAAAACTGGGTATTTCGACCCGGACTTTGTTTAATTACCTCAATTACATGAAAATTCAGATGTCAGCTCCGATCGAGTATTCAAAAGAACATCAGTCGTATATTTATAATGGTAATGGCGGGGTGAAGGTTGGCTGGCATCCTGAAAGCATTGAAAAGTAATTAACCGACAAACAGGTTGTCTTAATCTCCCTGATTTACCGGGCGATTCGGTGCCGAAAGTGTCAGAACTAATACACTGCTTGGCTACGGTGCTTCTAATTTATTACTTTTAAGCCGATTTCATTCTGCCCTGTGCGGCTGCGCAAAAGAAATATCTGCTGTTTAGCGGTTTTTATGGTTTTGCTGATGCAGATCCCTCAAATTCTGCTTGCACAGCAGGGTTCGGGCTGCCAGTCGGCCATCCCGCTCACTATCCCTTTCAATATTACATCGGTAAATTCGTGCAGCTTTGCAAACAACTACACCGGAGAAAAAGGCTGTCTGCCCGCTACCAATCCAAATCCTTATGGCGGCAAGGATGTTTTTTTCTCTTTTGTTCCGAGTCAATCCGGTTACATCAATATTCAGTTGTATGCAGTTGTTGGCGATGGCAATATCCGCCCGCGTTTATACCTGTTCAAAGGATGCCCTTCAAGCGGTGGCCAATGTGTGAATGTACTGCTGGGGAACACCACCCCTGATGGCAACTCGGTATTTCTCCCCATTAACAAGGATATTCCATATTTTATTATTTTGGATGCTGCCACTTCACAGCCCGGCGTGGCTGATTGCTTCAGGTTTAGTCTGAAAAGCACCTTCCAGCCCGTACCTTCGGTACCGGGTTGCACCAATATGGATTTTAGCAGCGGAAATACCGATGGCTGGACAGGCACCATCGGCCGCTCGACAACCGGTCCGACAGGAGCTCCAACGCCTAACTATGTGATCTCTCAGATCGCATTTCAAAACGACCGCCAAACAATTGTCTCCGGCGGAACAGATCCTTGTGGCGGGTTTCCTCAGGTAGATCCGCTTGGCGGGCCTTTTTCGCTGAGGCTTGGCAATAACAGACCCGGTGCTCAGGGCGAGCAGATCGCCCAAACATTCAAGGTTACCGAACAGAACTCAAGTCTGACATACCGGTATGCTGTAGTTTTTCAGGATCCAAACCATCCGTCAAATGTGCAGCCTTTTTTTAGGGCCGTAGTAAGAGACGCAAAAGGCGATGTGATACCCTGCTCAGATTTTATCGTTTCAGCTGCAGCCAGTCTGCCCGGTTTTTTTGATGGTATAGGTCCGGGTTGCCGATCACTGAGATACAAACCATGGTCAACCGTTAATGTTGATCTCTCTCTTTATGCCGGCCAGGAGGTTACGGTTGAATTCACAATGGGCGACTGCTCTGCCGGGGGGCATTATGGCTACTCGTACATTGATGCTTTTTGCACCCCTTCAACGCTCAATGCGCTGGGAGATACAATTTGCATCGGCGAGTCGGTAACCATGCGGGCACCTGACGGATACTCTTCATACCGCTGGTTACCCATGGGCAGCACCAGCCAGTCAGTTACGGTAAAGCCGGATGTTTCAACCACCTATACACTCGAACTTACCGCTTTTAACGGCTGCAAAAGCAATTTTCAGATTCCGATTGTTGTTACAAACTTCCCCCTGGTATCATTCAATTATGATCCTGACAATTGTGATACGCCGGTGCGTTTTACCGAAACCGGTGTAGTAAATGTAGGAGGCCTGCAGTCGAAATGGGTATTCGGAGCCTCTGCAACACCCGCTACTGCCGAAGGAAGCGAAGTTTCAGCATTGTTTCCCGGAGAAGGCACCTATCCGGTAAAACTTATCCAAACCACGGCAGGCGGCTGTGTTGACTCGGTTACGCAAAACGTTGATGTTCCTAAATGTTTTTTTCAGGTCAGACTTGAAGGTGATACTGTTTGTCCGGGAGAATGCTACACGATTCCCTCAACGATTCACTTCGGAACGGCCCCTTATAACTACCGCTGGTCAGATGGTTCAACAAATGCAACGCTTAGTGTTTGTCCGGCCCAAACCACCACTTATTATCTGGATGTTACCGATGCCAGCGGCTTAACTGACGCAGATACCGTTAAAATTCTGGTTTCTCCTCCTGCTGATTTTGATCCGCTCATTAAAAATATTTCCTGTACAGGACTCACAGATGGAAGCATTGACCCCAGACCTTCTGGTTTTGATCCGTTTGTTTTCAAGTGGGACAACAACAGCAGTGAAAACCGCAGGGAGGGGCTGTTAGCCGGCAACTATTCACTTGAGGTAACTGACCGTTTCGGGTGTACATCCGCTGAAACGTTCCAGATCATAGAACCCGGCCTCATCAATGCAGATATTTCGCTTGTAGAGCCAACCTGTAATACCAATACAGGCAGTATCATCATTAACGCAGTAACCGGCGGAACCCCCGGATTCAGGTACGGCTCAGGAAACGGTATTGTTGATGTTTTTCCCCGATTCGATAAAATGGCCGAAGGCGATTATACGATTCTGGTGATTGATACCAACGGCTGTGAAAATCGTTTCCCTGTTTCACTGCGCAATACCACGGCACCGCAGTCAATTGATTTTACCGTTGTGAAAGCAGTTTGTAATACCCCAACAGGAGAAATTACGATCAATGGGGTGAATGGCGGCCGGTCTCCTTTCTCCTATGCCCTTTCTGCTACCGCCACACCACAGCCGGTTAATACCTTTCCGTTCAACATAACTGCACTTGAGGGCATCTCTTATACGCTGAGGATCAAGGATGCAAACGACTGCTATCTGGACACCCTGATCAGCCTCGCACAACCCGGGGCGCCAGAAAGTCTGATCGCACAGGCAACACCAACAAGCTGCGGAGAAGCCAATGGTTCTGTAAGTCTTTTCCTTACCGGCGGAGTAAAGCCGGTGCAATTTAGTATTGACGGCATTAACTTCCAGCCCGACAGTGTTTTTACCGGTGTTAAAGGAGGCATTTATCAGGCGATGATCCGTGATGTTAACAACTGCACCCTGATTAAGACAGTGGAGGTTGATACTTCTGCCGGGGTAAAAGCCAGTATTAATGTGGTGGCTCCAGTGAAATGTTTCAATGACTCAAATGCGGTGCTTGAGGCAAAAGTTTCCGGCGGGGTAGCACCATACAGCATCGAATGGAGCGACAGCACCGAGCAGGAAGCCCTGAAAGATGTTCCGGCCGGATTTTACCGGATAATTGTCACCGATGCGGATGGGTGCGGCGCTCGCGACAGTATCACGCTGATCAATCCGCGCCCGATCATTGTTCAGATAACGGGTAAAGATTCGCTCTGTGCCGGCGACAGCCTGAAACTGTTCAGCAATGTTGGCGGAGAACAGGGTGCTGTTCAGTATAACTGGGAAAACGGACTTTCGGCAGGCGCATCGCTCGCCTGGGTGCCTGATGCTTCCGGTCTGGCAGAACTTATAGTTACCGATGCCTTGGGTTGTACCGATACTACTGAAAAGCAGGTCACCGTACTCCCAATTCCGGTTGGCGCCATCACCGTTGATAAGCCGGAGGCCTGTGAACCACATTGCGTGATTTATGGGTTTAATCCTTCTACAACAGCTCCGATCAAAACCTTCCAGTGGTCATCGCCTGAATCTCCCGGTTCGCTGAACAATACACTTTCCGTTTGTTACCCTTTGCGCGGATATTATGGAGCAACCCTTGTTTTGACAGATATTTTTGGCTGCATTGACACCTTAAGTAACGACAGTCTTGTGAAGGTTAATCCGCTGCCTGTAGCTGACTTTTCGCTATTGCCTGAAAAGACCGATATTCTCAGGCCGCTCATCAAGACCAATCAGCGCAGCAAAGGGGCTGACTTTTTCTTCTGGAACTTCGGCGATGGTGATACCTCTCAGCTTGAAGAACCATCGCATGCCTATCGTGACACAGGCATATTTAAAGTCTGTTTGACCGTTGAAACTATTTTTAATTGCCTTGACGACACCTGTAATTATGTTGAAATAGAACCTTTTCCTACGTTTTATGCACCTAATACCTTTACCCCTGACGGCAGCGGAGTAAATGATACATTTAAACTTTATTTTACTTACGAAACCGAATTTCGCCTCGATATTTTCAACCGCTGGGGTGAGCTGATATTTTTCTCTGAAGACGGAGCTGTTGGCTGGGATGCCACCTATTCAGGGCAGAAGGCACAAAGCGATGTGTATGTCTGGAGGGCTACTTTTAGAAATGTTTTCAAGGAAGATTATATTAAATACGGCCGTGTTTTATTGTTGCGGTGAGGTTTTGATAGGGTTTTGCAAATAAGTTGGATATTCCGGAAGCCATTGACCCCTCATTCCGGCAAGCTAACCCCTGAAAGTCAAGCTCATCTCCTTGCAGAAGAATGTATTACAAGGTGGGTAGTTAGAACACCTGCCGGATATTTTGGAATTTTTTCCAAAAATTTCTGCGTATAGGTATCGGCTATTGCGACGCTTACGCGGGATTTGATATGTCACCTCATTACACAAGTATGCTGATTTATGGATAAGGCCCTGAAATGACGAAAATTTTTTGGATGGTGTGTTTGCTTGGTTTGAGGGATTGAAACTATTACAAATCATAAAAACAGCCAATAGACCACTCAGGATACGGGGAAGGAAGCCTAAGTGGAAAGGAGGGGGCTCAGAAGGGAATGGGGTGAATGTGGGAACTTCGGCTTAGGTGAGATGAGGTTGTGGGGTTTTGCCCTCAAATGGCTAAAAAAGCAGCTCAATTGGCTGTACCCTTTTACTGTCATGGATTATAGCGATTCACTGCACACTTGACCTGATTTTCGGTTTTTAGTTGATTTTCTGATTTTATAAATGTTTGATAATCAGGTTATTTGGCTCCGGTACGAATCCCTGCCTGCGTGAAGCAGTCAGGCAGGGAACCTGATAAAAGGGCAGAATGTGGTCTCAGAAGGAATCGAACCTTCATCTAGCGTTTAGGAAACGCTCGTTCTATCCGTTGAACTATGAAACCAATGATTTTTCAGATTTCTCCCGACAGGGGCGCAAAAGTAAAAAAACATCCGCAGTGAACCAAACCCGGCCTATTGCAGCCATCGCCTCAATTCGTTAAACAGGTCGCTTTCGGTAAAAGGTTTGCCCAGATGCGCGTTCATACCGGCTTCGAAGCAGCGGTCAATATCTTCGCGGTACACGTTGGCTGTAAGTCCGATGATGGGTGTTGAAATCCCAAGACTGCGCATGGTGGCTGTGCTTTCGTAACCATTCATCACAGGCATTTGAACATCCATAAGAATAATATCAAAATCCTGCCGCTTAACGGTTTCAACGCCCTGAGCGCCATCATCTGCGGTTGCCACTTGTAACCCCAGGTTTTCAAGAATGGTGGCTGCCAGCAACTGATTGATCTTGTTGTCTTCAACCAGCAGCACCTTCCATGGCTCGCTGAACCTGGGTTGCTCATCGTATCCGTTGGTGGTCACCTGAATTTCGGCGTTGTTGTTTTGCTCGGCCTTCACCCTGAAACGGAATTCAAAGGAGGTGCCCGGTTCACTGCTGTTAAAAGGTTTCTGAAGAACCGGACTGATCAGTTTAACATCCCCGTTCATCAGAATAATCAGCTGTTTAACAATTGAAAGCCCCAGTCCGCTGCCGCCGTATTTTCGCGTAAATGAGCCATCGGCCTGGGTAAATGATTGAAACATTTCCTGTTGTTTATCTTCAGGAACACCTATACCGGTATCGGTTACAATGCCCGCAATGTAAAAGTAATCACTTGCGGCACCGGTATCGCCTTCCGCCCAGAAACTTACAGATATACCACCGGTTTCAGTAAATTTCAGTGAGTTTGATATCAGGTTGATCACCATCTGTTTGATTCTTGTGGGATCTGCAGCAATATATTCAGGGATACGCGGATCAAAAGACAGTAAAAACTGAAGACCTTTTTCGTTGGCTCTGTGCTGATAGGGTATGAGTGTTCGCTGAATGGTTTCGGTGAAATTAAACCGTATATTTTCTATCGAAAGTTTACCCTGTTCAATTTTGTTCAGGTCAAGGATGTCACTGAGCAGTTTCAGCAGGGTGTCGCCTGATGATTTGATCAGCTCGAGATAGCGCTGATTGTCTGCATTTTTAATATTACCCATCAGCAAATCGGTAAACCCGAGAATACCATTCAGCGGAGTTCTGATTTCATGACTCATGTTGGCCAGGAAACTCGACTTTGACTGGTTGGCTTTTTCGGCAGTTACCCTTGCATGCTTTGCTTCTTCAGTGGCCTTTTCAAGCTCATAGGTGCGGCGCTGAACCATTTCTTCCAGCAGCAGTTTCTGCTTTTGAATGTTGCGTACCCTCACCCTGTAGCCTACATACAAAATACCTGTAACCAGCAGTACCAGCAGCACGATAAACCACCATGTTTTCCAGAACGGCCGCTCAATATAAACGGCAACAGTTACACCTTTTTCATTCCATACCCCGTCGCTGTTTGAACTTTTTACCCTGAAAGTGTAGCTTCCGGGCCCAAGGTTAGAATAGGAGGCATAGCGGCGCGATCCGCAATAAATCCAGTCGCTGTCAAAACCTTCAAGTTTATAGGCAAATACATTTTTGTCGGAAAGCGCATAGCTGAGCGAAGAAAATTCAAATGTGATATAATTTTTGTTGTAGGGCAGCCGAACCGAGGATCCCTTGATCTGCACCGGGTTCTCAAAAACCTTGAATTTAGTAATTACCGTTGGAGGTATAAAATTGTTTTCAAGAATCTGATCGGGTTTAAAGATGTTAAATCCGGCATTACCTCCGAAAAGCATTTCCGCAGAGCGGGTAGTGAGGGCTGCGCCGATGTTGAATTCATTGGTTTGCAAGCCGTCGAGCGCATCGTAGTTTCTGAAGGTTTTTGTGCGGGTATCAAATTTTACAAGGCCTTTGTTGGTACTGATCCACAGATTGCCGGGCTGATCTTCCAGTATGCTGTAAATCATATCGTCCTGAAGCCCGTTTCGGGCAGTGTAATGGGTAAAGGTTCCTGTTTTTCTGTCCATCCGGTTGAGGCCGCCGCCATAAGTGCCAACCCAGAAAAAGTCGAATCGGTCTTCGTGAATAGATATCACACTGTTATGCGAAATACTTAAGGTATCACCGGGTTTGTTGGCATATTGCCTGAACTTTTGGCTTTTCCGGTCAAACTCAAACAGACCTCCGCCCAGGGTTCCCACCCAGAATTTACCGTACCGGTCTTCCAATAGGGCATACACACTATTGTTAATCTGGTTTTCTTTTACATTCTGATCCGGCCTGAAAAGATTAAAGCGGCCCGAATCCTGATCAAAACGTGCCAGCCCTGATCGCAGGCCCACCCATAATGCTCCGTCCCGTGTCTGGTATAAGGTGTGCACCTCATTCTGTAAACCATTCGGATTATCGGTGCTGTATCGATAAATCACCGATTTGCCTGTCATGGGGTTGAATTTGTAAAGTCCACCGGCTGTCCCAATCCAGAATATACCTGAGCGGTCAATCAGCATTGATTGAATGTCATTGCCCGCTGAAATCGCGTCTCCTTTGGGATCGAGTATAAACGATTTGAATTGTTTACTGTAGCGTTCAAAGCGGTTCAGTCCGCGCTGGGTGCCAATCCATATATTGCCATAATCGTCTTCGGCAAAACAGTTAACACGGTTGCTGAGTAAGGTTTGATCGCTGTTGGGCGAACGCTGGTACTTCCTGAAACGCCCACTAAGTTTACTGTAAATATTAATTCCTTCGGATGTAACAATCCAGATGGTACCTGACCTGTCGGTATAAAGTTTTTTGATGTCGTTGTTAAGCAGGCTGTTTTGATTGTTCGGATTGCTTTGTATAAGGGTTATTTCACTGCTGTATCTGCTGATGATGTTTACCCCCTCAGGTCCTGCTACCCATATTTTGCCCTGTTCGTCTTCAATAATATCGCTGATGGTATTGCTCTCCAGTGCATTCGACTGAGCCCTTCCGGCCATGTATCTGCGGGGGGTCGAGTTTTTTCGGTTCATGTATGCAAGACCACCGCCAAACGTACCAAACCAGATGTCGCCCCTGCGGTCTTCATAAAGGCATGAAATGTTGCTGAGTAAAAGTTCGTTTTTTGTTTCAGCTGATGCTGGAAATCGGGTAAAGCGTTCTCCCTTGGTCTCGAGCTTATTGATGCCGCGTCGGGTACCAATCCAGATGTCGCCTGCACGATCAGTGATCAGTGCGTTGACAAAATTGCTGGAGATTGAACCTGCGTCACCCGGGTTATGGGTGAACTGACTGAAAATTCCATTATTTGGATTAAACTTTACAAGGCCGGCACCGAATGTTCCCAGCCATATTATGCCTGATTTATCGCGCGTGATTGCGCGGATGTCATTCAGCGGAAGCGCGTTTTGTACCCCCGGTTGACTTGCATAACGCTTAAATGTGCGGCTTTTGGTATCAAAGCGGGCAAGACCTCCCCAGGTGCCAATCCATAAGCTACTGTCGGGCGCTGCAACCAAACAATTTACATTGTTATGCGGCAGTGAATTTGCATCGTGAGGGTCATACCTGAATTCTTCAGCGGCATAGCCGTCGAACCGATACAGACCATTGCTGGTACCAAACCAAATATACCCCTCAGCATCCTGCGCTATGGATGTTATGTTTCGCTGATAAAGCCATTTACTGCTTGAAACCCTTTCAAATGAAAGGTTACCTGCCACCTGGGCCGGCAGCTTCAGCGTCAGGAGTATGATCAGGATTAAAAAATATTTGCAGGATGTTTTCGCCACAACTTTCGCAAGTTAGCAAGAATAAAAAGTGCAATAAGGCCAATTTCCCTTTTTCGCTTACATCAGTTTATCTTGATGAGGTTGCCGGAAGGTTTTGGCTTAGAAAGTTTTAGGGTGAAGGTGGAAATAAAAAATTCAGGCTCTTACAATATAAAAATTTTCAGTGCGTTAACTGAGGTGACAATCAACAATAGCCTATGACCAAAAATTCTACAATCTACAAGGGTGATTTTTTAACGTGTAATGAGATGGCCTGGCCGATGCTTGGTACTGCTGAACAACTTGATCAGTATTTTCAGGACATAGCCGCAGCTGAACCTGAATGGCAGGATCAACCATCAGCCGCATGTATCTCAGCCATTCTGAATTACTCGAAAGCCCTTTGTATCAAGAAAACTCCGGGGGGATTACCCCTTGAGGTGGTGTTTAATTAGTCCTGTTTTTGTTTTCATCAGAACCTGGTTGCCGCAACACCCGGCAACCGGGTTTTTTTGTTTTTTTGCTGCGGATGAAAAGGGCTGAACGGTATAACAAAGTGATAGCATACTTTGAGCAGGAGATGCCCGTGGCCGAAACTGAACTGCATTACAGCAATCCTTTTGAGCTACTGGTGGCCGTGATCCTTTCGGCCCAATGCACCGACAAGCGGGTGAATCTGGTTACCCCTGCATTATTTGAGCGTTTCCCTGACCCGCATACCCTTGCGGCTGCATCAGTCGAGGAGATTTTTTCGTTCATCCGCTCTGTCAGTTATCCGAATAATAAGGCGAAGCACCTGAAGGGGATGGCAGAAATGCTGGTGAATGAGTTTAACGCCGAGGTACCTGCCCTGCGTGAGCAACTTGAAAAACTACCGGGTGTGGGTCGTAAAACCGCCAATGTGATTGCCTCGGTGGTTTTTAACCAGCCAGCCATGGCTGTTGATACACATGTTTTCAGGGTTTCGGCCAGAATAGGCCTGACAGTGGGAGCCAAAACGCCCGCTCAGGCTGAACACCAGCTGGTAAGGTTTATCCCAGAGCACCTTATACCGCGGGCGCATCACTGGCTGATACTTCACGGAAGGTACGTTTGCAGGGCCCGTAATCCGGACTGCAACAGTTGTGGCATCAACCATCTTTGCAAGTTGGGCCAAAAAGAACTCAGGAAGAAAAACCAAAGTACCTGAACATTGTTACTTGAAAAAACAAATAAAAACATGAGTCAATTAAAAGCGGGCGACAAAGCCCCGGTATTTTCTGCCACAAACCAGGATGGCAAGCAGGTCAGCCTGAATGATTACAGTGGCAAACGTCTTGTTTTATACTTCTATCCCAAAGATGACACCCCCGGTTGCACCGCAGAAGCATGCAGCCTGAGGGATAATTTTTCAGCCCTTCGCGAGGCCGGGTATGAAGTGTTAGGCGTTAGTCCAGACCCAGCAAAGTCACATCTTAAGTTCATTGATAAATACAGTTTGCCGTTCAGCCTTCTGGCCGATACCGATCACAAGGTAGCTGAAGCGTTTGGGGTTTATGGCCTTAAAAAATTCATGGGCAGGGAATACATGGGTATCATCCGAACCACCTTTCTGATTGACGGAAAAGGTGTCATAGAGCAGGTGATTTCGAAGGTGGATACCAAGAATCACGCCCGTCAAATTTTATAAATACCTGCTATTCAAATTGTTAAAAAACTTATGAACAACTTGCGGGCGGGTTGTTTTTTTTGACGTATTTTGTGGCAAACTTCAAACACACACATCATGAGCAAGGAGATTAATGCTGAAAAGCTGAAAGCACTTCAGGTTATTATTGACAAGATTGATAAAACATATGGTAAAGGTACCATTATGAAAATGGGCGATCAGGCAGTGGAAGCAGCAGATGTGATTCCGACAGGTTCTGTTTCGCTTGACATTGCGCTGGGCGTTGGCGGTTTTCCCAAAGGCCGGATCATCGAGATTTACGGTCCTGAATCATCCGGTAAAACTACACTGGCCATTCATGCCATCGCTGAATCGCAGAAAAATGGCGGAATTGCAGCGATAATAGATGCCGAGCATGCCTTTGACAGATATTACGCCGAGAAACTGGGCGTTGATGTGGAGAACCTGCTGATTTCACAGCCCGACAATGGTGAACAGGCACTTGAGATTGCCGATAACCTGATTCGTTCGGGAGCTATTGACATCATTGTTATTGACTCGGTGGCTGCCCTTACACCCAAAAGTGAGATCGAAGGTGAAATGGGAGATTCAAAAATGGGTTTGCAGGCTCGTCTGATGTCGCAGGCGCTTCGCAAACTTACAGCTACCATCAGTCGCACCGGCAGTACCTGTATCTTTATTAACCAGTTGCGTGAAAAAATCGGGGTGATGTTCGGTAATCCCGAAACCACCACCGGCGGTAATGCACTGAAATTTTACGCCTCTATACGTCTAGACATTCGCCGCATCGGGCAAATTAAAGACGGTGAGCAGGTGGTAGGAAACCGTACCCGGGTGAAAGTTGTTAAAAACAAAGTGGCACCGCCTTTCCGTCAGGCAGAGTTCGATATTATCTATGGAGAAGGTATTTCAAGGGTGGGTGAGATCATTGATCTGGGCGTTGAAAAAAACATCATCAAGAAAAGTGGATCATGGTTCAGCTTTGATGATACCAAACTTGGGCAGGGTAGGGATGCAGTAAAAACATTACTGGCTGACAACCCCGATCTGGCTGAAACCATTGAACTGCGTATCCGCGAAGCCATTGGTATGATGCAGGAAAGTTTGGCCTGAAAAGTATTTTGATTGCTCGTCAGGGTGCTGTATCTTTTCGCTGAGATTCTATCTGCATGGATTTTTCAGTCGGAACAGATCGTTGGCATTATAATCTTTACGGTAATGGAACCGATGTACTGATAGCATTTCATGGCTACGGGCAGGATAATACCTTTTTCCGGCATCTGGTCGAATGTTTTTATGATCATTACATCATTGTTGCTGTTGATCTTGCCTATCACGGGTCAAATCTGCATACTGAAGCGGACTTTTGTTTCAACCGGCAATATGCGCAGCAATGGATGAGCAGCCTGCTCATTCATCTGGGCAGGCAATCGGTAGGTATCATTGGCTTTTCGCTGGGTGCCAGGCTGGCACTGTTTATCGCATCTGTCTGTCCTGAAAAGGTTCGAGAGCTTTGGCTGCTTGCCCCTGATGGAATGCCCGTCTCAGTATTTTATAGATTCCTGACTTCAACCTGGGCAGGCCACCTGCTTTTCAGCAACTTCGTCGGCCATCCCTGGTTAGCGAAATTTTTAATCGGAGCAGGTCTTAACCTGAGAATATTGAATGCAAAAACTGCCGGCTTTTTTCACAATGAAATCAGAAGCCGGCAACACCGGCAGCAGCTCTACAATACCTGGTATGCATACCGTAAGGCGCTGCCCGACCATAACGCTTTGAGGCAAGCTCACCTATCCTGCAATTTTTCAGTAACCGGCATACTTGGAACGCGCGATGTGGTAATACCCTTTCGCAAAACCAAAAGATGGTTGAAACGGGTTTTTCCCAATGCGATTTTACTGGAGCCTGATTTGGGTCACAACCTGCTGAGCGAGAAGGCGACCAAAAAAATTATGGAAATTTTTTTGCACAAAAAAGGCGGCATAAAGCCGCCTACAAAATCTATGTAAAACGAGTTAACGTTTGTGCAGTTTGTCAGAGGAAACAGTAAGCCTTTTACGACCCCTTGCGCGACGGGCTGCAAGTACGCGACGGCCATTGGCAGTTGCCATTCTTTCACGGAATCCGTGCTTGTTTCTTCTTTTTCTCTGCGAAGGCTGAAATGTTCTTAACATGGCGCACTCTTTTTAAAGGATTGCAAAAGTAGTAAAAAAAAATAAATGTCAAGTCAGATTGTAAAAAAATCAGGATAATCTTTAATCGGGGCCCAGGCCTGTCCTGCGGGCAAAGGTGCTGTGATGCTTAATTTTTCTTTCTTTATGGGGTGTTCAAAGCAAAGTGACCGGGCATGTAAACAGATAGAGCGGTCATTATTGCCCCGTCGGGCTCCGTATTTAACATCTCCCCTGATAGGCCAGCCTGCAGCTGAAAGCTGCACCCTGATCTGATGATGTCTGCCTGATTGCGGCCATAGTTCAAGTAATGAGTAATGGTCGGTTTTTAACAATTTTTTCCATTTCAGTTCGCAGCGCAATAAGCCTTCACCTTCATTTTTAAATGCATACGAGCGGTTTTTTTGCTCGTTTTTTTCAAGATAATGCACAAGTTCTCCCGAAGAGCCGGCAGGTTCACCTTCAACAAGTGCCAGATAAGTTTTTTCGACCTCCCTTGTTCTGAAAAGGGCATTCATGCGTGACAAGGCTTTACCGGTTTTGGCAAAGGCCACCACACCGCTCACCGGCCTGTCGAGGCGGTGTATCACCCCTACAAAAACATTTCCGGGTTTTTGGTACTTCTCTTTGAGAAATAGTTCCAGCGTCTTTGAAAGCGCCTGATCACCTGTCTTATCACCCTGCACAATCTCTCCCGGAGACTTGTTAACTAAAATCAGATGGTTATCTTCATACAGCACCTGCATAAACGGTTCTTCGGTTTTTTGCCCAAAGGTAACAGGCCCGGCCAATTGTTAGAAAAGCGGTTGGAAAATACCTCCGGATTAAAAATGTCAGGCTTAAAATAGCCTTAGTTTTACAGCGGAATTGTTATGAAAACAAGGATTGTTGTTGCCGGATTGCTGCTTTGCACAATGCCGTTTTCGGGTTTTGCCCAGCGAAAAAGAAAAGATGTTCCTCAGACTGGGTTCGGTCCCGGTATTGTTTACAATTTGCCTGTAAATAGCCTGGCCGGTGAATTGAGGGCGAAAATTCCGGTATGGAACAGGTTTTTCGCCGTTCCGGAAGTCAGCTACTTCATGCCTTTCAGTCCCATACATGAATTTTACGCCGGTGCAGCCCTGCACTATGAGTCGCCCTTCACACTGGGTAAATTCACCCCTTATCTGGCTGCAGGTCTATACTACAATAACTGGATCAATGTGGCAGAATACCGCAGCAGCACCAATGACAGGAACAACATGGCGCCCGAGGCCGGAGGGGGACTTGTGCTCAGTCGCGGCTGTATCCGCCCTTACCTTGAAGGCCGTTACGACATGCGCTGGAAAGAAGGAACGATTCGCCTCGGCATATTATTCTATCCGGGCGATTGCCGCCTCCGCATGCGAAAGGTTAAATGCCCGGCATACGGTTAATACTCGCTTTATGAAAAAACTTTCGGTTTTATGGATCTCACTGATCCTGTTTGCCTGTTCAAAAGAAAGGCTTGAGAAAGACGATTTCACTTCCATGGATGAATTCTACAATGAACACAGGCAGGAAGAACAGGAATACCTCATTGACTCAGGCGGTAAATGTCCGCTGATTGCCCGCTTCCAGACAAAAATCTGCCTGGGCAAGGCCGCCCTCACACTGCCGGGTGGAGCTGCCTTTAACTATCCCTGGAAGTTAAAGGTGGTAGAACTTTACTCGATCAAAGACATGATGCTCTGGCCCATGCAAGGTATGAGCGGCGACAGTCTGCTTAAGATTTCGGCCATGATACGCATCAGGGCTTACAAAGATGATAAAGAGCTTTCGCTGAAGCCCGGCGGATCTTACCTGGTTGAAACAGATACCCTCGTACCTGTTTATCAGGACATGGCTGTTCATACAGGTTCACAGGAACCGACGATGGTAAACTGGACAAAAAACCCCGTTGCGGGCGATACTATTACAACCATTAATACAAGTCCTGAAACCTATCAGATGAAGATCGGGACCCTGGGCTGGTCAATGGCAGCTGCAAATACGGGCAGTGCGCCCTATACCAGTATCGCTTTTACCGTAGCCGGTAATAATACCCAGAACATAGAGGTGTTTTTGGTCATGCGCAATTTTAAAGGATTGATGAAAGTGCGAAACCTCAAATCGTTGCCGGTGCCTGTTGGAGAGCAGATAACCTTGTTTGCGATGGCTAAAAAGTCAACAGGTGAATATGTGCTTCATAAAGAGAACATGAATGTTACAGCCGGGATGGAAATTGCACTCAAACTCAATGTTGTGAGCGAAGAAATGCTGCTCAATGAAATGAACGATCTATGACCGGATGCTCAATACTGCTCGGCAGTATTGGGGAAGTCTCCGTTGCGTATATCAGACACATACCGGCCTACCGCATTGCTGATTTGCTCATTCAGATTGGCATAGGTGCGCAGAAATCTGGGTTTGAATTCGGTATTGATGCCCAGCATATCATGTAAAACCAGCACCTGACCATCAACGCCGCCTCCGGCACCAATGCCAATTACCGGGATGCGCAATGACGATGCTACCTGGGTGGCCAGTGCCGCCGGAACCTTTTCCAAAACTATGGCAAAGCACCCTGCTTCCTGCAGCAGCAGAGCATCATGAATAAGCTTTTCTGCCTCCTCTTTCTCCCGGGCTCTCACCACATAAGTACCGAATTTATAAATACTTTGGGGGGTTAATCCCAGATGACCCATCACCGGTACGCCGGCGCTCAGAATGCGCCTCACAGATTCTTCAATCTCAGCGCCACCCTCCATTTTCACGGCATGTGCGCCGGTTTCTTTCATTACCCTGATGGCAGAGGTCAGCGCCTCCTTGCTGTTGCCCTGGTAAGAGCCGAAGGGCAGGTCAACAACAACCAGTGCCCGGTGCGCCCCCCTTATAACGGATGCAGCATGATAAATCATCTGGTCGAGGGTAATTGGAAGGGTGGTTTCATGGCCGGCCATAACATTTGAGGCTGAGTCGCCCACCAGAATTATATCTATCCCTGATGCATCAATGATTCTCGCCATTGAAAAGTCATAGGCCGTAAGCATGGCAATCTTTTCACCGCGGCTTTTCATTTCCTGCAGTACCTTCACGGTTACTCTTTTAACCTCTTTTTGAACAGACATAATTTTCTGATAAACGGCAATATTACTAATTTATAGGCTGCATATAATTTGTAAGTTTGTCGGATGAACCGGATCATCGCCGCCCTTCTTGCCGTTTCAACCCTTTTGAGCATTTCATGTTCAAATGACCTTGAGATCAACGGGCCCTGGAAAGAGACCATGGTTGTATTTGGCCTGCTTAACCGGCAGGAGTCTGTGCATTACATCAGGCTCAGTAAAGCTTTTCTTGGCGAGGGTGATGCCCTGCAATTTGCATCCATTGCTGATTCGGTTTATTATAACCCTGACAATATCAGTGTGCAGATTGATGAACGCATCAACGGCATGGTAACCCGCACATTTGTCTTACAGCCTGAAACAGGCATTCAAAAAGATCCCGGTATTTTTTCTTATCCGGGTCAGGTATTGTTTACATTTAATACGCCTTCAGGCAATCCGCTCAGCCAGACTGCCAGCTACAAACTCCGCATTAAAAATAAGCAGAGCGGTGTGGAACTTACCGGTGAAACCAGCGTGCTGGGTAATATGAACTTCGACCTGCCCTTTGGTACACTTAATTTTTATCCAAGACAAAACCTCAATATCAAATGGAAAAGCGTTGAAGGCGGAGCCCTATATGAAGTTTTTCTGCGTTTTCTTTACAGGGAGTATCGGGTAAACAACCCTTCTGACACTATCAGGAAATTTATAGAACTAAATATTGGCAGGGTCAATCTGGATTTCAAAGGTTCCCTGCAGAGCCTGAACCTGCCGGTGAACAATATTGACATTTATCGCACGCTTGGCCTTGAACTCAGTGTGCCCGACCCCCTTGATCCTGTTGCCAGAATTGCAGATAGTTTACTGATCAGAATCAACGTAGCAGATGAAGACATGGCCACCTATATTCAGGTAAACCAGCCTTCGAACACCATTGCCCAGGAAAGACCGCAATTTAACAATGTGGTGAATGGTGTTGGATTGTTTGCTTCACGCGGCAGCTACACCAAGAAATTCAGAATCGGTGACTTTACCGTGGATAGCCTCAGGAGCAATCAATTCACTAAAAACCTGAATTTTGAAGCCCGGCCCTGACGAATTGTCAGTAGACCATCGGCGACTTTAGAAATCAGCGATTTAAAACTGTCTCACTTGTCATGTAATTTAAATTTTCATGACAATATGGGTTGAAAAATGCTTCCACCAGGGCGTGGCATAGTCATTGAAAATTCCCTTAAAACTTAATAACCAATAATTCAAAAACAAAATGGGAAAAATCATCGGGATAGACCTTGGTACTACCAATTCATGCGTTGCCGTTATGGAGGGCAACGAGCCGGTAGTAATACCCAACAGCGAAGGCAAAAGAACGACCCCCTCCATTGTAGGATTTCTTGACAAGGGAGAACGCAAGGTGGGAGACCCCGCTAAACGGCAGGCCATCACAAATCCCACAAAAACCATATTCTCTATCAAGCGATTTATGGGCAACAGCTACTCAGAAGTTGCACAGGAAGTAGCGCGCGTACCTTACAAAGTTGTAAAGGGCGACAACAACACCCCTCGTGTCCAGATTGACGACCGCAACTACACCCCGCAGGAGATTTCTGCGATGATTCTGCAAAAGATGAAACAAACTGCGCAGGATTATCTCGGCCATGACATCACTGAGGCGGTGATTACCGTTCCTGCTTATTTTAATGACGCCCAGCGTCAAGCTACCAAAGAAGCCGGTGAAATCGCAGGACTTAAAGTAATGCGTATCATCAACGAACCTACCGCGGCAGCGCTTGCCTATGGCCTCGACAAGAAAAACGCCGACATGAAAATTGCGGTATTTGATTGTGGCGGCGGTACGCATGACGTTTCGGTACTGGAATTGGGCGAAGGTGTTTTCGAAGTAAAATCAACCGATGGTGACACCCATCTTGGGGGTGACGACTTTGATCAGAAAATCATTGACTGGCTCGCCGAAGAGTTCTCTTCAAATGAAGGCGAAGGGCTTGATCTCCGAAAGGATGCCATGGCGCTGCAGCGTCTGAAGGAAGCCGCAGAGAAAGCAAAAATTGAACTTTCGAGCACTACAAGTACCGAAATCAATCTGCCTTATATTACGGCAACGCAAACAGGGCCTAAGCACCTGGTACGTACCCTCAGCCGTGCCAAGTTTGAGCAGCTGGTTGATGACCTTATCCGCAGAACTATTGAGCCTTGTAAATCAGCTTTGAAAAATGCAGGCTACAGCACCAGTGATATTGACGAGATTATACTTGTGGGAGGATCTACAAGAATACCCGCGATTCAGGCAGCTGTTGAGAAATTTTTCGGAAAATCTCCTTCAAAAGGTGTGAACCCTGATGAGGTGGTTGCCATTGGAGCGGCCATTCAGGGGGGCGTTTTAACAGGAGAGGTGAAAGATGTTCTCTTACTGGATGTTACTCCATTGTCACT
>JBIICM010000130.1:0-7229 GCA_044238875.1 Flavobacteriales bacterium
AGAATTTGGTACTGAAGGAATTGTTAATATCATCTCGCTCAGCATAGCAGAAAAAATATTGGTCAATACCGATAAAAGTATTTTGGCGGTTGGCCGTGATTTCGACCAGGTGGTCATCGCCAGATTGCTCGGGAATGGTGAACTGGATCAGAATTTCGGTTTCAAGGGCGCAGCAGAGCTTGGCAACGCCAATCCTTCCAGCACCGACCTCACGGCGGCATTGCTCCCTGACGGCAAGGTGCTGATCGGAGGCCGATGGACCAATAACGGCCTGAATCACTACAGCGTGCTGAAGGTGAAGTTTGTTCAGAAGGGATCAGTAGGCTTTACTGAACTGACTGATCCGGCGGTTCAGATCTACCCCAATCCTGCCGGAGATTGTTTCTTCCTTTCAGATCCGTCTAACCGATTCAACCGCTGCAGGCTTTATGATGCCAGCGGCAGGGCTATCATGTCTGCGTCGCTGAATTCAGGGGCACCGGTTGATGTTTCTTCAATTGGAGCCGGAATCTATATCATCGAACTTTCCGGCAGCAACGCGGTTGGCAGGACAAAACTGATAAAGAAATAGCTACTCTGTAAAGGCGCTGCGGTTCAACTGCATGAATCAGGGCCTGCCTATTTTAAATGAGGTCATGGTCAGTGAACCTGCCAGTGGTTTATCATTGTAGAATTCCAAACTGTCTTTTTCATCTTTCAGCGCCAATACATAGAGCATAGGCAGATAATGCTCCATGTCCCATAAACAGGGCGGGCATAATGCCATGTTGAGGCCTATCGGGCAAACGTCCAAGTGCTTTTATCTGGTTCATGAAAAATCCGGCAGAAAATGTGGCCATCAGTTTTAAGAATTGGTTTCTATTGATCATTCAGCGCTAAAATTATGGATATCAAAGTATGTCAAAACGCATATAAACGTTTAATTTTTGTTGTTTGCGCCCACCTTTGTAGCTTCGCCCTTAGGGTAGGGGGGATAGGATTCCTACGAAAACCAACAGTACCGGTCAAGCGATTTTTTTGAACATCATGGTTGAAAACATTCCTAAGTAATTAGGTATCTTAAAGTTGACCAATTCCGAAAATTATTTTTTAGATCAATAACCTTTGTGCTCCTATCGCATGAATATTTTCCTCACCTTTAATTAAAAATAAAACAAAATGAAAAGGTTTTTTTCTCTACCAATTCTAATGATTTCTTTTCAGATGGCAACTGCTCAACCCACTTCAAATGAAAGCGGCGGATGCCCTTTCCATGCCGGCGGTGAAGGTTCTAAAACTATTAAATCAGATGGGGCTGTTTCTTCAACTCCGCCCGGGAAAGGCCCCGGTAATGCTGATTGGTGGCCCAATCAGCTCAATTTAGGGGTGCTCAGGCAAAAATCAGGCTTGTCCAATCCACTTGATCCGTCATTTAACTATACCGATGCGTTCATGAAACTTGATCTGACAGCGGTTAAAAATGATATTAAGAAGGTCATGACCGAATCGCAGGACTGGTGGCCGGCCGATTACGGAAATTACGGGCCTTTTTTTATCCGCATGGCCTGGCACAGTGCGGGAACATACCGCTCCGGTGATGGCAGGGGAGGAGCAAGGGCCGGACAACAGCGTTTTGCGCCGTTGAACAGCTGGCCAGACAATGCCAACCTCGACAAGGCAAGGAGACTCCTATGGCCAGTGAAGCAAAAGTATGGACAAAGCATTTCCTGGGCCGATCTGATGATACTGGCAGGGAATGTAGCGCTGGAGTCAATGGGTTTCAAAACTGCCGGTTTTAGTGGTGGGCGCGCGGACGTATGGGAGCCTGAAAATGATGTTTACTGGGGGGCGGAGAATAAATGGCTGGATGATAAACGCCACACAGGCGACAGAAAACTTGAAAACCCGCTGGCTGCGGTGCAGATGGGATTGATTTATGTAAATCCTGAAGGCCCTAATGGGAATCCGGATCCGGTAGCCGCTGCACGCGATATCAGGGAAACTTTTGGCAGGATGGGTATGAATGATGAAGAGACGGTTGCCCTTATCGCCGGTGGACACAGCTTTGGAAAAGCTCACGGAGCGGGGCCGGCAACCCATGTTGGTCCGGAGCCTGAAGCCGCGCCAATTGAACAACAGGGCATGGGATGGAAAAGTGATTATAAATCCGGAAAAGGCCAGGATGCCATTACTTCCGGTCTTGAAGTAACGTGGACTTCCACTCCTGCTCAATGGAGTCATGACTACTTTAAGTTCTTATTCGAAAACGAATGGGAGCTAACCAAAAGTCCGGCAGGAGCGAATCAATGGGTGGCAAAAAATCCAAAAACGATGGTGCCTGATGCTTTTGACAAGAGCCGGATGCACAAACCTACTATGTTAACCACCGATCTTTCAATGCGTTTTGATCCGGCTTATGAAAAAATTTCAAGGAGATTTTACAAGAATCCGGCAGAATTTGAAAAAGCGTTTGCCCTGGCATGGTACAAACTTACGCACAGGGATATGGGGCCAAAGGCATTGCACCTGGGGCAGGAAGTACCCCGTGAGGATTTTATCTGGCAGGATCCGATTCCGGCTCTGAACCATCCGCTGATTGATGAAACTGATATCAGACAGCTGAAAGCTGAAATATTGAACGCAGGTCTAACTACTGCCGAGCTTGTCACAACGGCCTGGGCATCAGCTTCAACTTTCCGCGGAACGGATCTGAAGGGAGGTGCCAATGGTGCAAGAATCCGCCTTCAGCCACAGGCGAACTGGGCGGTGAATAACCCGGCGCAGCTAAGCAGGGTATTGGCCAAACTGACCGAAATTCAAAAGAAATTCAATGCCCAGAATAAGGAGAAGAAAGTCTCTTTGGCCGACCTGATTGTATTAGGGGGATCTGCGGCAGTTGAACAGGCTGCAACCGTTGCCGGCCAGCAAATCAAGGTGCCGTTTACCCCGGGCCGGATGGATGCAACACAGGAACAGACCGACCTTGCTTCAATGGCAGTATTGGAGCCAATGGCCGATGGTTTTAGAAATTACGAGAAAACCGCCTATACGCTCTCAACCGAAGAACTGCTGGTTGATAAAGCCCAGCTGCTAACCCTCACTGCACCTGAAATGACCGTTCTTGTGGGTGGAATGCGTGTGCTGGGAGCCAACTATGACAATTTAAAACATGGGGTTTTTACCAACCGGGTTGGCACGCTATCGAATGATTTCTTTGTGAACCTGCTTGATGTAAATTTAGAATGGGCTGCAAAAAGTGAGAACAAGGATGTTTTTGAAGGCCGTGACCGCAAGACGGGTAACGTAGTCTGGACCGCTACCCGCGCCGATCTGATCTTTGGCTCTCATTCAGAACTAAGGGCACTGGCAGAAGTTTATGCCAGTAATGATGCCAGAGAGAAATTTGTAAAAGATTTTGTTAATGCCTGGGTTAAAGTGATGAACCTCGACCGCTTTGATTTGAAGCGTTAAAGCATAGTGCTGGTTTTAAAACAAAAAAAGGCCATCTATGAAAGATGGCCTTTTTTTATGAACTCTGTATGAGACAATCTAAAGCATAATCTTAAATCAGCATTCTTACCGGCTGCTCAAGGTTTTCTTTGAACGTCTTAAGAAATGCTGCTCCTGTGGCGCCATCAACCACGCGGTGATCGCAGCTAAGGGTTACTTTCATGATATTGCCCGGTACAACCGCTCCGTTCTTTACAACCGGCTTGGCTTGTATGCTGCCCACAGCAAGTATACAGGCGTCTGGCGGATTGATGATGGCGGTGAACTCATCAATATCAAACATGCCGAGGTTACTGATTGTAAATGTATTACCTTCCCAATCAGCCGGCTGTAATTTTTTTGACTTTGCCCGGACGGCATAATCTTTCACCTCGGCTGAAATCTGAGCAAACCCTTTCTGATCGGCAAAGCGAACCACCGGAACCAACAGTCCTTCTTCAACAGCCATGGCAACCCCGATATGAATGTGTTGATTAAAACGAATTTTATCGCCCAGCCATGATGAATTGATTTTGGGGTGTTTACGCAATGCCATTGCAGCGGCTTTAACCACAAAATCATTGTATGAAATTTTTACATCACCGGCGGCATTGATCCTGCTTCTTGCTGCAATGGCCTCATCCATATCAATTTCAATGGTGAGGTAAAAATGCGGGGCGCTGAATTTACTTTCAGCAAGTCGGCGTGCAATGGTTTTGCGCATCTGAGAAACAGGCTCCTCCGAGAATTGTTCCTTACCAGAGGAAACAAACACTGGTGCGGCAGGCGATGCTGGAGCCGCCGACTGAAAATGTTCAACATCACGTCGTACAATTCTTCCGCCATCACCGCTTCCGGAAACCTGACGAAGGTCAATACCTTTTTCGGAAGCTATTTTTTTTGCCAGCGGAGATGCTTTAAGGCGATCATCAGCGGTGTCTGAAGCTGCTGAAGGTGCAGAAGTCTGGATCTGCAACACTTCGGCAGAAGCAGCGGCAGCTGGTACATGAGCCGGTGCTGCTGCAGCCGGAGTTGTTGTGCTTCCGCCGGCCAGCAAAGCTGAGAAATCTTCACCTTCCTTGCCAAGAATAGCAAGAATGGAATCTACCGGCGCATTTGAACCTTCCTGAACACCGATGTAAAGCAAATAGCCATCCTGGAAAGATTCAAAATCCATGGTGGCCTTATCTGTTTCAATTTCTGCCAGAAGGTCACCTGATTTTACTTTATCACCGACTTTCTTGTGCCATTTTGATACCACACCTTCTGTCATGGTATCACTCAGTTTGGGCATTCTAACTATCTCTGCCATTTTGCGTTGATGATTTTGTTAATCCAGAATATAGGGGTAATCGTCCTGCACATAAACATCTCTGAACAATTCTTCCGGCTCAGGGTAGGGTGACGCTTCCGCAAATCGCACAGACTCCTCAACAATCGCTTTGATGCGCTCTTCTGTGGCTTCCACCTCAGCTTCGTTGATCCATTTATTCTTCAATAATGTATTCAGCACCTGTTCAATCGGATCAAGCTTTTTGTATTCTTCAACCTCTTCCTTGGTGCGATATTTTCCAGGGTCAGACATAGAATGACCGCGGTAACGGTAAGTTTTAATTTCAAGCAGAACCGGACCTTTTCCTTCACGCGCATGGTTTACGGCCCATTCGGTGGCTTCATGTACCGCTTCCACGCGCATGCCGTCAACCGGTTTCGCAGGCATTTCATAAGAAAGACCGATTTTGTAGAGATCGAGCACATTGGTGGTACGCTCTACAGAGGTACCCATGGCGTAATTATTATTTTCAATGATAAACACCACCGGAAGCTTCCACAACATAGCCATATTAAACGCTTCATGCAAAGCGCCCTGCCTTACAGCTCCGTCACCCATGTAACAAAGCGTAACATTGCTGGTTCCCTTGTATTTCTCCGCAAAGGCAATACCTGCGCCGAGTGGAATCTGCCCGCCAACAATACCATGACCACCGAAAAAACGGTGTTCAGCAGAAAACATGTGCATGGAGCCTCCTTTACCCTTTGAACAGCCAGTGATCTTTGCCATTAGCTCGGCCATCACCGCATTGGGCGACACACCTTTTGCAATCGGGTGAATATGATCGCGGTAGGCGCTGATCATGTTATCATCCTTACCGATCACGCTCATGGCACCGGCCACAACAGCCTCCTGACCAATATAAAGGTGACAAAAGCCCCTGATTTTTTGTTGAATGTACAGCTGACTTGCTTTTTCTTCAAATCTGCGCCAAAGAAGCATGTCTTCATACCATTTCAGGTATTGTTCTTTGGAAAATGCCGGTTTAGCCATAGTTCTTTCTGAATGGTGGCAAATTTACACTAAAATAATTTTATCATACAAAAATTATGATGTTGATTGTTTATTTCTCTTTAATTTATCAGCATCGAAAGCAACGGGGAGTAAATTTATTAATCCGTTAACTTTATGAACTTTTCCTTTCTTTCCTGCCATAATTATTTGCAAAGGCTGGCCTGAAATACGTTCATATTCCGACATAACCTGACGGCATGCTCCGCAGGGATATACCGGATGCTGCAATTCAAAATCCGGCGAAAAGGCTGAGATGGCGATTCTTACAATGGCCTTTCCGGGATAATTTGCTCCGGCTGCAAACAATGCAGTTCGTTCGGCACAAATACCTGAAGGATATGCCACATTCTCCTGATTATTACCCTGCACAACGGTGCCGTCTTCGAGTTCAAGTGCCGCTCCTACAAAAAAGTGTGAATAGGGGGCATATGCTTTATCCCTCGCCCCTTCGGCGCTGATGAGTAAATTTCGGTCAGCTTCTGACAATTCACCGGCTGATTCATATTCTTCTATAATGGTGCGGAATTCGAGTTCTTTCATACCGGCTAATTTAGTGATTATCGGCAGCCTTGAGGTCCTTTAGTATTCTGAAATGTTTGGGAAGATAATTGTTGATTCTTCCCGGTACTGCCTTGATCCAGCCAAGACCCAATCCATTGTATCGGATAAGAAACCAACCTTTTCCGGGATGCGGAATGCCTGTTGTTTCTTTCTTGAGAAAATGAAGTGACTGCTGCAAATCAAGTGTTATGGAAGGTACATTGTCTGACAGCTCAAGGCTTAACGCCAGGTCATGATGGGGAATGAAATCTTTTCCAACCGCTTCTCCGGGAAGCAATCCGGCCCTGATTACCCTTAAATGGCTGATGATGGTTGATGCATCTTTCATGTTTTGCTCAGGCAGAATAACTGTTCCAAGATGGGTATTTAGTTCACGCATTAGTTCACTGCGTTTCAGCCATTCTTTTGCCGGTCCCTTCACAGGATAATTTTTCAATGGGTCAGTAGTTTTCGGCTTTTGCGCTGGTACTTCCTTTTTGAATGCTGCCAGAAAAAAACCTTCACCCCTAATTTTCCCCGGGTAAAATCTGTATCCGTTAGTTGTTGTTACTATTTGCTGATGGGTCGCTGTCAGTGAGGGGAGGGGCTGATTTACACCACCCATTGATATGATTCTTTCAGCCATCTGCTCATTTTCTTCAGGCGAAAAGCTGCAGGTAGCATAGAGCAGAATACCGCCCTCTTTGAGTGCGGGCCAGATATCTTCAAGTATTCTCGACTGTCTGGCGGCACAGTGTTTCACTGAATCGGGCATCCATTGCTCCATCGCGGCCGGGTCTTTGCGGAAAAGGCCGGAGCCAGAGCAGGGGGCATCAACCAATATAACATCAAAAAAGCCACCCAATGAAGAAAA
>JBIICM010000131.1:0-7212 GCA_044238875.1 Flavobacteriales bacterium
CTCGACCTCAGTAAATTTCTCGGATTTTTTCCGGATAGTAATTACAGTGAAAAGGCCTGCTGGTTCTCGATTTCTGAAGGTACATTTACCGAACAGCCGACGGGCAATTGTTTTGACGCCACCTCAGGCAGGGCACTCGCTTCGCTGCTTGAATGTTCCTATTCAGACTTGTCCCAACTCCGTTTCAACGGACTTATCCGCAGAGCCCTGTTGCGCGATCTGCTCAGATACTATCAGTGGCACCTGCATTCGGCAAAAGACTTTAAGACACCGGCGGTGCTGGAGGTTTTGTTCAGTTAGATTTATCTAAAATTGTGTATCGATATCTGGCAACATTCTCGAAAAATAAGTATCACATTTAGCTTGCGTGAAGATTGTTTTGCCCTTCTAAATAATCGGACAAGGTTAGTCATAAATTTGACTAATCATGAACGAGCGAACAGAACGCAAAACCAAAGAAGAAAAGCGGCAAAACCGAACTGCAGATACCTTTTGACCTCTCAGGTTACGCAAAGGGTATCTATTACCTGCAGGTTACACAGGGCGGTGATGTCATGACCTTTAAGCTGGTCAGGGAATGAACAAAAACAATTATGTAAATTGCACTTTTAAAGTTTTGAATTTTAACGGGACAAATGCGGTCAAACATATCATTGTTTTTGTTTTTCTATATGCTGCTGACATCGGGCGAATGCTTTGCCCAGAAGCAGGCCAATATCTGGCATTTCGGGCTGAAAAAAACCCTTGATTTCAGCAGCGGTTCGCCGGTAGATCTGCCGGGTAGCAAGATGTTTACTTTTGAAGGTTGCGCCTCCTATTGTGACAAAAACGGCAAATTTCTTTTCTACACAAATGGTGGAGGCCGTGAACCGCTGTTCAGCGGTCAGGATGGTGGCCATATCTGGAACCGAAACAATGAGGTGATGTATGACATGCGCGGCATAGAGGGCGGAGGATTCTCATCGGCTCAGTCGGCTGTGATTTTCGAGGCGCCCGGGCAAGACTCGGTTTATTGTGTTTTCACCATGGACGAAATGGAATGGAGTATAGGTGCATCTGACTCAACCAAAGCAGCCCAACCGGGAGGGCGCGGCTTATCCTATTTCACGGTTGACATGCGGCTCAACGGCGGGCTGGGCGGTGTGGTAATTGCAAACAAGAAGGTTTACAGTCCGTCATATGAAGCAATTTGTGCCGTAAAGCATCAGAACGCAAGCGATTACTGGATAATCATCCACCAGGATTCGAGCGGCCTGGGCTGTTACAAGGTGACCCAGTCGGGCGTTACATTAGCAGAAGTATACACAGATCTTGGCCCAACAGGTAATATCATAAAAGCATCTCCCAACGGCAAATATGTGGCCATCAACACAAATGATGGTGCCATTATGCTCGCATTTGATAATAGCACCGGGAAATTCTCGAACCCTAAAAACCTGGCCATACAGAACAATATCAACGCTTTTGAATTTTCACCCAACAGTCGTTATTTCTTCACTACAGAGAGTTTGCCCTCCGGTTCGCAGAAAACTGTTGTGCAATATGATCTTCAGGCGTCGGATATAGTGGGATCGGCGCGCACGGTCGGCTCAAGCGGTTCTGCTCTTGTTTCCAGTTTACAATTGGCGCCTGACGGAAAAATCTATGCACTTTCAGTTGATTTCGGAGGTTCAAACAACAGCTCTTTGCACAGGATCAATTGTCCGAATACATCGGGCGCCAACCTTGAACTGAATGTGTTTACCTATGAGGGTCAGGAAGATGAATATTTCTTCGGATTACCCAATTTCCCGGCCTGGCTTTTTGAGCGTTATGACTCGGTCATTGTTGATCTGGGCGCCGACTCACTTGCCCTTTGCAAAAATGCTTCCTTCGTGCTCGACGCAAAAAATCAGGGATCAACTTACCTCTGGTCCACAGGCGCCACCAGTCAAAGCATCACCGTAAACAAGGCCGGTACATATTCTGTGACCGTTACAAGTCCCTGTGGCAGCGCAACCGATCAGGTGGTGGTACTGGAATGCCCCGATGGTAAAATCATCGCATCTGATGATACCTGTGTGGAGAAGAGCATCGTGTTTTCAATTGAATCATTGCTGCTTGTTGAGCAGATCATCGGCTGGAATTTCGGTGATCCCGGCAGCGGTGCTGCCGATAGTTCTAAACTTGGAAGTCCTTCACATCAATTTTCCGCCCCCGGCACTTACAATGTGAGCTGTATTGTGCAGTTCAACTGCAGCGCCCCTCCCGACCCCGATAATCCGATAACCACACCCTGCTTTTTTATTGACACGCTGTATTACACGGTAACGGTTATCGCATGCGATACACTCCAGTCCGACTGCGAAATAAAATTATCTAATGCCTTTACGCCAAACGGAGACGGCACAAACGATTATTTCGCGCCGGCCACAGGTTGCATTTTCGACAGCTATTCTATGCTGATTCATAACCGATGGGGCTATGTGGTCTTCCAATCAGCCGATCCTTCTGAAAAATGGGAAGGAAAGCAAAACGGCAATGATTTGCCGGAGGGCGTTTACTTTTATCTGATCAGTTACCGGCCTGCGAACCAACCTGAAAAAACCGAAAAGGGTTTTGTTTCGCTGATCAGGTAAAGCTTTTTCCGGCAGTTACAGCGAGAATCCTTATGGATAAACGAGGCGCCCCGGGGCCTCGTTACAAGAGGTTATTCCTTCTTGGGTGCCGGATCGTTCATCTGCTGATCCAGGCGCCTCAATTCATTCAGCCGGTTGTTTAGCATATAGATGTAGGCATTGGCCTTTGCCGAGTTGTAGTAATCGGCCGCCTTACGGGCATACTTCAGCGCCGTTTCGTAATCATTCATAAATTCATAGGCGACGGCAAGGTTGTAGGTGGCCCGTTTTGCGACCTTCCGGTTATCAGATCCTGAAAGCCTTTCCCAGATGGCGGCTGCATCTTTCCATTCACCGCGCTGGGCCTTGCGTCGTGCAATCTTCATAGCGCCTGTGCGTGCCGCCTTTGTGTAGATCTCTCGGCTATAATGCACCCACGATGGGGCTACCCTGATTCCGTAGGCATCACCGCCTTCTCGACCGGTTTGCAAAATGGCCTGTACCGGAAACAACAGGCCCCTTACGGCTTGCTCGGGGGTAGGTGCGGTATTGGTAAACCCTCTGGTGGCAAAGTCCTGGTGCTGATCAATAATTGCCCCAGACTTAGCTTCATAGATTCTCCAGCCTATTTTAATGTTCACCTGCTCGATAGCCTCAAAATACTTTTCAATGATCTCCTTTCCGTTCTCAGTGCGCTTGCGGGTGCGTGGCTCGGTGCGGATCATGATATCGGAGTCAAAGGCTTCAATGGCAATCACTGCATCAGCGTTGTACCGGGTACAAAGTGTTTGAATCTGACCCTGGTCGAGCGGCGCTGGAAACATGCCTGTACCGCTGCCTTCAAGTTGTTCATTTGCAATATGCGTGGTGTATTTGGGCCCACTCTGCAGGCGGCTTTGCAATGCAGCCAGAGCCTCCTCCACCCCTCGTCTGTCGGCAAAAAGAATCTCCCCGGTAAAAATGCCTTCAACAACATTGAGCCACCTGTTCTGTTTGGCAGGTTTGTAGCGGTTCACAAGTACAACTGACTTGATTTGTTGGGGCAAATTTACATCCGCCGGGCGAAGACCCTCATAAGCTACATTGGTTATGCACCCCTGTAATACCAACATCAACAGGGCGAAAGCCATCAGGAATTTATTCATATCGGTTATTTGTTTAAACAAAAAAAATCAATTATCAAAGCTCCATTTTTTCGGCAAGCACAAGCCAGCGGTTGGTTTTTACTTCAAGTTCCGATTCGCTTTGTGCCGCTTCTTCGGCAATTTTGCTGAGTTCATGATGGTCGGTAAGGCCACGGTTTAATTGTTCATGAAGCACTTTTATTTTCATTTCCAAATCAGAAATCTCCTTTTCGAGCAGTCCAAATTCATGCACTTCTTTAAAGGATGCTTTTGTTTTTTGTTTGACGGGAGCAACAGTTTCTGACTTTATTTCGATTACAGGCGCCGGTTCTATTTTTGCCCGTGTCAGGTGCTGCCTGTAATCGGTGTAATTACCATTGAAATCGCTGATGTTACCACTGCCGTCAAAGACAAAAAGATGGTCGGCCAAACTGTCCATAAAATAGCGGTCATGGGTGACGATCAAAACACATCCGCTGAAATGTTCCAGAAAATCCTGTAAGATGTTGAGCGTTTGAATATCGAGGTCGTTGGTGGGCTCATCCAGTATGAGAAAGTTGGGGTTCTTCATCAATACCGTAAGCAGGTAAAGCCGCCTTTTTTCGCCACCGCTGAGTTTGGCTACCGGCGTGTATTGCATATCGGGCGGAAAAAGAAACATCTGCAAAAGGCCTGAGGCTGAAAGATTACGGCCATCGGCCATCGGTATCACATCTGCGATTTCACGTACCACCTCAATCACGCGCTTGTCTTCCTGCTTCAGCATACCTTCTTGCGAATAATAGCCAAAAACCACTGTCTCACCCACCTGAATCTTCCCTGCATCCGGCAGTAATTCACCCATAATTAACTTCAGAAAGGTTGATTTGCCACTCCCGTTTTTGCCGGCAATTCCAATTTTTTCTCCCCGCCTGAATGTGTAAGTAAAAGGTTTGATGATTTCTCTGTCGCCAAATTTTTTGGCTACTTTGATAAGTTCCAGGATTTTTCCGCCAAGCCGGGTACTCTTTACCTGAAGCTGAACCGATTCTTCTTTCAAACGTCTGGAAGCCTTATCCTTCAGCTCATAAAAATCATCTATCCTGGCTTTGGCTTTTGTTCCGCGGGCTTTAGGCATTCGCCGCATCCATTCCAGTTCTCTCGTGTAAAGGTTTCTGGCTTTCTCTACCTCACTGTTAAATATTTCAGTGGCAGCTGCCTTTTTTTCAAGGTAATAGGCATAATTACCTTTGTAACGCTGCACAGCGTTTCTTTCCAGTTCTAATATATCAGTACAAACATTATCAAGAAAATACCGGTCGTGTGTAATCATCAGGAGGGTGAGCCTGCTTTGTTTCAAAAAAGCTTCCAGCCATTCAATCATCTCTACATCAAGGTGGTTGGTGGGCTCATCAAGCAGCAGCAGATCCGGCTCTTCAATCAGCACAGCAGCAAGGGCAACACGCTTGCGCTGGCCTCCCGAAAGTGATGACATCGGTGCATCAAACTGGTGAATACTGAGCCGGCCGAGTACTTCTCTGACCCTTGATTCAGTATCCCATGCTTTTTTAGCCTCCACCTCGGCAATGGCTTTTTCAAGTACTTCAGCAGTAAGTTTGTCAGGCGCTGTTTCATGCCTGATCAAAGCCTGTTCGTATGCACTGATGGCTTTTAACCTGGGGTCATCGCCTGAGAATATGGTCTGTAATACCGTTTTTGCCGGATTAAAGGGCGGTTCCTGATCGAGCCATGAAACCCTGATATCCTTTCGGAAAACAACAGATCCCTGATCCGCAATATCCCGTCCGGAAAGAATACGCATAAGGGTTGATTTACCGGCACCATTGCGTGCTACCAATGCTGTTTTTTGTCCCTGCTGCAGGCCAAAAGTGATGTTTAAGAACAAGATACGGTCGCCGTAAGACTTGCTTAGATTTTCAACCTGAAGATAATTCACCCGGCAAAGGTACACATTCAGAAATCTGTTCCCTGCTGATGATCAGGCGGTGGTGCGGCCGGCTTATAAATGTAACGGATGCCAATACCGGCGGTAGTATCCTGATTATTGTTTTCAACAGGCTGATCGGGCTGTATTTCCTGATCTTCCTGCTTTTCGTCTTCAAAATACTTTGGCGCCTGAGGCCCCTCTTTTCTAAAGTAAATGGCGGCGAAAAGTCCTGAAAGACCACCCATCAGATGGGTTTCCCATGAAATACCGGGAATGATCGGAAAAATACCCCATATCATGCTTCCGTAAAGAAAGACCGTAAGCAGTGAAACAGCCATCAAACGGGTATCTCTGCGAATAAAACCGCTGAATGCATGAAATGAAGCCAAACCATACACGATGCCGCTTGCACCGATGTGCAGATGCGGCCGTCCGAAGCACCAGACGAGTGCTCCGGTAAGCACCCAGATCCAGCCAAGCGCTTTAAGACCCGCTATCCGGTAAAAGTACAAAGCGCCTGTAAGCAATAAAAACAGGGGTATGCTATTGGAGAAAATATGGGTGAGACTGCCATGCAGGAGGGGTTCAAGCAGGATACCCGGCAAGCCCGACAAGGTTCTGGGTTCAAGGGCGAGGTGGTGCAGGTCGAGGTTAAAAAACGACTCAAACCCCCAAATGAGCCAAAGAATCAGCAACAAGAAACCTGCTATTATGGCACTGTATATGACTTTACGTCGCTCACTCCGATCTTGCTGCTGATCATCAATAATTTCCGTCTGCCCTTCTGTTTTGGGGTACTCGTCCATAAATAACAACTATTTTTACAGCCTTATTGTTAGGCCTTTTCACGGAATACAAATTCTGACCCCTTTTTCCTGTGGCAACCTTTATGCTGATCCGTTTTATTGTCTTTTTTCTGCTGTTGCTGCTGATTGACTGGTATTTTTTCCAGTCGGTCAAAACTATTTCCGCCGACTGGCCTGATTCGCGGCGCAGTTGGGTGAATAACCTTTACTGGGGCTTTAGTGTGCTTTCGCTGGCGCTGGGTATTGTGCTGATGGTAAGTTACAACAAACCTTTTTTGCCCAGAGGGGTGATGATGTATGCTGTTTCGTTCATCATGGTGGTGATGGTTTCAAAGATGATTGGCAGTTTGATTCTTGTAGTAGATGAAGCGGGAAGATTTTTCCGCTGGGTGGCAGGACTGCTGCAGAAACCTGCTCTTGTTAGCGGTGGCGGCGACAGCCCGGGCATATCAAGGGCTAAGTTTTTGAGTTATACGGCACTGAGTCTGGCTGCCATCCCGTTTGTATCGTTCATGTATGGCATGGCTGTAACGGCCTTTGATTTTAAAATCAGGCGCGTCAGGATTCCGATACCCTATTTGCCCACCGGGTTTGAGGGGCTCAGGGTGGTACAGATCTCTGACCTGCATAGCGGGAGTTTTGTGTCGGATGAGCCCTTCAAAAAAGCGGTTGAACTGATCATGCAGGAGCAGCCTGACCTGATTGTTTTTACGGGCGATCTGGTAAATGACCGCGCCTCTGAAGCCGAACCGTTCATT